>CANGGT010000019.1 GCA_947453375.1 Planctomycetaceae bacterium | reverse complement strand
GGGGCCTGAGGCAGGCGACATCCTCCCCGCACTGGTGCGAGGCGCCGAGCACGGAGTAGACGAGCCCGGCACCGTCTCCGAGGATCACCACCGGGCGGTTCCCCAGGCAGAGATCCAGCTTCACCTGCTCGAGCACCCGGATCGGCACGAACGAGGCCAGACCGTAGACGCAGGGACGAAAACCCGTCTCGCAGAGCCCCGCCGCGATCCCGATCATGCTCTGCTCTGCCACGCCGACATTCACGAACCGGTCGGGATGATGGGTTCGCAGGGCGTCGAAGAGCTCGTAGCCGTGATCGCCGGAGAGGAGGAGAAAGCGATCGTCCGCGGCGGCAGCTTCGAGCAGAAGCGGGGAGAGGGCGTGACGCATCAGCGGAGTTCCTCGAGCGCGGCAGCGCGGGCGGCCTCGTCGAGACGGATGTAGTGCCAGCGGTTGTCGGCGGCGGCAAACGAAAGTCCTTGCCCCTTCACGGTTCGTGCGATGACCGCCCGGGGGGCAAGCCGGTGGTCATCCTGCGGCGCAAGTGCGGCGGTGAGAGCCGGAAGATCGTGGCCATCGCATTCCACCGTCGCGAAGCCGAAGGCCTCGAACTTCGCCACGAGCGGCTCGGTCGAGAGCACCTCGTCGGTGCGACCCATCGCCTGGAAGCCATTGGCATCGACGATCACGGTGAGCTTTTCGAGGCGGTGATGGGCCGCGAACAGCATCGCCTCCCACATCGATCCCTCGTTCATTTCGCCGTCGCCGACGATACACCACACGCGGCGATCGGAGTGGAGACGGGCGATTCCATAGGCCATGCCGACGGCCACCGGGAGGCCGTGACCGAGGGATCCGCTCGACACCTCGCATCCCGGGACATCCGACTCGCTCAGGCCGCGGAGCCTGGTGCCGTTGTGAAGATACCCGCGCACGTCGTCGTCCGTGATCCACCCCAGCTCCCGGAAGCAGGCGTAGAGCGCCATCACGCCATGCCCTTTGGAGAGGACGAGGAGGTCGCGATCGGGGGCCGATGGGTTGTCGCGGTCGTAGCGCATCACCCCGCCGTAGAGCGCCGCACAGATCTCGACGAGCGAGAGCGCGCAGCCGAGGTGGGCCGATCTGCCCCGATAGGCCAATTCGACGATGTGACGCCGGAGAACGCGGGCTTCGAACAACGGGAGAGGGATTGAAGGGGGAAGTTGGCGGCCAATTGGCCGAAGTCTAGCAATTTTTCTGATTCCGGATCAGGGCCGAGAGAGCCGTGGCCAGATGGCGGGGAGCACGCGAAATCCGAATGGCGGCGCCATGCCGGACGAACGTGGCGGGGGGATGTCAGGATTCCGCCGAGCTGGCGTTTTCCTTCAGGGGGCGGTCGTCAGTCCCTGCGTTGCAACCGATAATCCGTTTTGAGCGAAAGACGAAATTTCTTCCGGGAGAAGGCGTCGATGAGAAACGACCCTCTGAGGTATGTCGGCCGCGCGGTGGGCGGGCTTTGCTTCCTGTGGGCCCTCCTCGCCGCGGCACGGCCGCTTGCCGCTGCGGTCCCTCCCGATCCCCTCCCCGGCGTTGGTCATCCCGGGTTTCTTTCCCCCCACGTCAATCCGCTGGCGATCGTCGATGGGCAGCTGTTCGTCGCCAACACTCCCGCCGACACGCTCGACATCATCGATATCGCCTCGCGGCAGGTCGTCCGCAGGATCCCGGTCGGCATCCAGCCGGTGTCGGTCGTGGCCCGCCCCGACGGCCGCGAGGTCTGGGTCGCGAACCACGTCTCCGATTCGGTGAGCGTCATCGACGCCACCCCGGAGAGCCCCACGCGGTTTCACGTCATCGCCACGATCCAGGATCTCGACCCGCTCACTCTCGCCACCCGCTTTGACGAGCCGGTGGGGATCGCCTTTGCCGACAACTCGAAAGCCTATGTCGCGCTTTCCTCCGAGAACCGGGTCGCCGTGATCGACGTGGCGCGGCGGAGCGTGGTGAAGTCGCTGCCGATTCCGGCGCAGGATCCTCGCGCCATTCAGGTGCGAAACGGCCGACTCTATGTGGCGCCGTTTGAGTCGCACAACCGCACGCAACTCTCCGGTGGCCGGGGGAAGCCCGACGGCGACCTTGTCACCTTCGACGCCTGGGAACACTCGATCCGCCACAACAACGTTCTCTCCCTAGGGTCTATCGTCGACATCATCAAGCACCCCGACGTGCCCGACCGGGATCTGTTCGTGTTCGATACCTCCACCGACGAGCTTCTCGAAACGGTCGAAGGCCTCGGCACGCTTCTCTACGGCCTTGCTGTCGACCATGACGGTCGCGTGTTCCTCGCGCAGACCGATGCCCGGAACGACGCCAATGGCCGGGCCGGCACGAAGCACCAGGGGCTTGCAGACCTCGAGAACAGGCCGTTTTTAAATCGATTCACGAGCGTGCTTCCCGGCGGCGGCGAGCCACCGCGGTTTTACGACCTCGAGCCGCTCCCTCCAGAGCAGCCCGCCGAAGGCGCGGCCCTCGCCACGCCGTTTGCGATTCGGGTCAGCGACGACGGCCGGACGATCGTCGCCACCGCCGCTGGCTCAGGAATGCTCTTCACGCTCGATGTGGCCAGTGGCGCGGTCATCGGCCGGGTGGAGGTGGGCGCCTGGCCCGATGGCCTGGTGCTCGAGTGCGATTCCGGCGGGGCTCCGGGCTGGGCCTGGGTGCTGTCGGCCTTCTCCAATGAGGTGACCCTCGTCGATCTCACTGATCGGGAGCGACCTGCCGCGGTGGCGACGATTCCCCTTGCCGATCCGACGCCCGAGCCTCTTCGCCTTGGAAAAATCGCCTTCCACAACGCTTCCGCCGCGACGACGAAGACGTTCTCCTGTGCCAGCTGCCATCCCGACGGCCACACCGATCACCTCCTTTGGGTGCTCGCCACGCCGGTCGTCTCCGGCGGCAACCAGATCATGCCCCGCTCGACGATGCCCTGCCGGGGGCTCCGTGACACGGCCCCGTTCCATTGGGACGGGATTCTCGGCGATCCCTACGGCGGGATCAATTCCTCGAGCGTTCATGCGGATGTCGCTGCCAACAGCGATCGCGGGGATGCGGCCAGCCCCGTCCGGCACCTCATCGACGGCGGGCTCGCTTCGACGATGCGGCTGTCAGGAGAGGAAAGCGTCAACGACGAGGGGAAGCCGGGCTCGCTTTCCGCGGCCGAGCGCGACGCGATGGCCGCCTTCCTCCTCGACATCCCCTATCCACCGGCCCAGCGCCGCAGCGCCACGAATGTCGTTTCCGACAAGGCCCGCAGCGGATTCCGGCTCTTTCATGTCGATGGCGATCTCGATCCGTCGAAGCCGACGCCGAACGTCTGCGGCGATTGCCATCGGATGCCCCATTTCGTGAGCACGAACACCCCCGGCACCGGCATGGACACGCCGACCTGGCGCGGGGCCTACGACCGCTGGCTGATCCTCCCCCAGGGGCGGCTCAACATCATCGACTTCGATTTCTTCCGCGACATCGCCCTCCGTGGCACCCCCGAGCGCGACGTGTGGCGATTGTCGTGGGGGGGGCGGGAGCGGTTTGACCCGGTGTGGGAGATGGTGCTCGAGGGGAGCACGGGCTTCCCCGGAGCGTTCGGCCGGCAAGTGACGCTCGATGCCGCCACGGCCGCGCTCGATCAGCGTCTCTCGCGCGATCTCCTCTCGGCCCTCGAAGCCGCCACGCGCGACGGCACGGTGCTCCTCCGCGGCGAAGGGGTGTTCACGACGAGCGATGGGACGGAAGACGTGGCGATGGAGTTCGATGGGGCGAAGGGGGCTTCCGTGTATGTCACGCACGACGGAAGCGGCCGGCGCTGGTCGCGCGACGATCTGCTTTCCGCCGCCGCGGCCGGCAGTTTCACCGCGACGTTCACTGCCCGCCTTGGCGGCCAGGGCTCGCAGCCGCAGCCGGCGCTCTGGACGGAGGGGGAGATTCAATCCCAACGTGGTCATCAGGCGTTTCCCAGGCTCGCGTCGGGGGAGCGGCGGATGACGATGAGCGGCCGGCATGTCGACCCCGGGGCGTTTCCCCTCGTCGATGGCCGCCGCGCCGAAGGACTCGTGCGCGTCGATGGCGCGACGGTCGTCGTGGAGCTGGCTGCGCCGCCCTCGGACGGGATGCATCTGCTCCAGGTGCACAATCCGGGTGGCCTTGTGAGCAACGACTTTTTGTTTTTCGTCAACGACGAAGCCGCGGAGCTTGTTGCCACGAAAGGGAAGTCGCTCGCTGAGATCCTCGCGTTGCGGAAGTGGGATCGGCTTCCCGGCACGTGGGTCGACAAGGCGACCGGCGGGCGAATGGTCCACACGACCTACGCCTGGAAGATACCGAATCGTGTTCTCGAGGTCGTGAACACCGGCGGTGACAATCCGTCGACGTCACTCCTCGCGGTCAATGCCGCCGACGGCACGGTCTTCCAGGTGGGGGGGGATTCCCGTGGAGCAACCTTCGCCGGGGGCTGGACCCTCGGCGACGATGGCGCGGCGACGGCGCGGCTCGGCATCACCGGCGGGGATGGAAATCGATTCGATCTCACGCTCCGCCATCGCTTCACTGGCCCCGACACCATGACGCTCACGATCGAATTGCCCCAGCCGATCTCGATCGAGCTGATCCGGGCCGAGGAGTGAAGAGGAACAGCTGATCGTGGGCAACGGCATCGGACCCAAGCGTCAAGCCTGCGACGGCGACACCTTCGGGGCCGATCTGGCGATCGCCGACACGGCCAAGGGGCTCGAGGTGGCCGACATCTACGCCCTCACGATCCTCGACGACGCGGGCTTGGAGATCGTGTCGATCGAAGTCACCGGCGGGGAGTGACCGGGGCCCTTAGTTTGCCGGCGTTGTCACGGCAGGCACGGCCGACTTGCCGAGGAGATGACGCTCGAACCAGGCGAGATCCCATTCCATCTTCGCGCGGCGGTGGTTTTGCTTGACGAGGCCGTGGCCGGCGCCGGGATAGACGACGAGCTCCGTCGGGACGTCGAGGTAGGTCTTCAGCGCCCGGTACATCGCGCGGGCATGGGCCGCCGGGACGCGGGCGTCGAGCTCGCCGACGTGGAGAAGCGTCGGGGTCTTCACCCGATCGAGGGCATACATCGGGGAGGCGGCCCGGTAGGCATCGGGCTCGGCCCACGGGAGCTTGCCCCCCATGAAGTTGACGACGTGGCCGGGAGTGTCCTCCGTGCCCCACTGGATCACCTGATCGACGACGCCGGCGCCACTGCTCGCAGCCTTGAAGCGGTCGCTCGCCGCCACGAGGCAATTCGTGAGATAGCCGCCGTTGCTCCACCCCATCACGCCGAGACGGTCGGGATCGGCGATGCCGCGCTCGACGAGCGCATCGACGCCGGCGAGGATGTCGGCCACCTCGATGTCGTTCTCGCGGCCGACGAGTTCCTCGAGAAAGTCGTCGCCGTAGCCGGTCGAGCCGCGGTAGTTCGGGGAGAGGAGCGCGTAGCCCTTGGCGGGGAGGAGGACGCGGCCGTAGATCCAGAACTGGAACTGGAGGAGCGAGGAGCCGGTCGGCCCTCCATGGATTTCCACCACCAGTGGCAGCCGTTCCCCCGGCTTGGAGCCGGGGGGCAGCTCGAGCACCCCCTCCACCTCGCGGCCATCGGGGGCGCGCCACTGCACGAGCGAGATCGTCGGCAGCTTCCATCCGTCGACCTGAGGATTGAGCTTCGTGAGCCGATCCATCGCTCCGTTGGCCGAGACGAGATAGAGGTCGGGGGGATCGGTGAGCGTGGCGTCGATGACGCCGAGTTGGCCCCCCGCCGCGATCGAGAAGGCGGCGATGGCGTGGTCGCCGGGGGTGAGGGAGCGGTCGGCCCCCTGACGGCCGTCACGGACGGCGGTGATGGCGTGGACGCGGGCCCGGGCGCGCTGTTCGCCGATGAAGCACAGCTCGTCGGCGCCGCGCCAGGCGAGCGTTGTCCCGAGCACGCTCACCCCGGCAGGGCGGCGCAGCTCCCAGACGCTTCCCGTGGCGTCATTCCACTGGCAGGCGTAGATCCGGCAGGGGTGGCCGTCAAACTCCACCGCGAAGGCGAGCCTGCCGTTGGCCGACCAGCAGGGGCTCTCGAGCCAGCCGAACGGCGAGGGATGGCCGTCACGCCAGCCGGCCTCCGTCACCACCTCGATCGTGCGCGTGGCCGCGTGCCAGACGTCGATCCGCGACCAGCCCTCGAGGTGGAGGATCTCGTCGTCAGGAGTGGTCACCATCGCGATCCGCGACTGGTCGGGCGCGACCCGCAGCGCCGTCACGACGCGCTTCTCGTCGACGAGCTTCTCCGCTCTCCAGCTCTCCAGGTCGAGGCGCCATACCTGCGTGAACTTCGTCACTCCATGGCCGTATTCGACTTCCTTGTGGCGGGTGCGAAGATCCTTCCACTCGTCGTCGGTGCCCTCGGCGACGACGGTGTAGTAGAGGGCCCGGCCGTCGGCGGAGAGCTCGGCGCGGCCGATTCCATCCTTGACGCGGGTCACGGCCATGAGCCCCGAGCCGTCGGCCGCAATCCGCCACACCTGCGACTTGCCGTCGTGGGGCGGGGCATCGTCGCCGGGACGGCGGACGTTGGCGGTGAAGTAGAGGAATCGACCGTCAGGGCTCCACTGCGGCCCGGCCTCCTCGGCCCGGTCAAACGTCAGCCTCTGCCGGGCCTTCGTGGCCACGTCGACGATCCACAGATCGGCATTCCGCGTGGCGTCGGCGCCTTCCCAACGCTGCTCGATGTAGGCCACGCTCGCGCCGTCGGGGGAGACGGCGAGCGCGGAAGGAGTGCCGAGGGTGAAGTAGTCGTCGACCTCGATGTCGTGGGTGCGGGGGAGATCCTGTCCGAAGGTCGGGGCAGGGCCTGAGGCAATCGCCGATGCCACGAGAACGAAGCAGATGGCACGCAGGCTCGGCATGGAAGCGTCTCCGTCGGAAGGAATGGGGATCGCCGCGATGATACGACTGCCGGTCCCTGGCCGCGAGAAACGACTACCCTGCGAACCGGGTCGGGGCGAGGAAGCCGATCGGCTGCGACGTCGTGCCGTCGAGGGCGAGGTCGGCCAGGATCGAGCCGACGACGCTTGCGAACTTGAAGCCGTGCCCCGAAAACCCGGCGGCGATCGCCACGTTGGTGTGGCCGGGATGGAGCCCGATCAGGAAGTGGGCGTCGGGGGTCATCGTGTAGAGGCAAGCGGCATGGTGGACGAGGTCGTTGCCGAGGGCCGGGAGCCGCGCCCGCGCCACCGCTGCCACGCGCGCCGCCTCGGCCCGGTCGAGCGAGCGATCGAGTGCGAGCGGATCGGCGACAGGGGTGCCGCCGGTGTGCTCGGCGATCTTCACGCCGAGGTCGTCGAGCATCGGAAAGCCGTAGTAGAAGCCGGCAGGGGTGTCGAACGCGAAGCAGGGGAGGCCGGTGCCCGGCTCGGGCCCGGCCGCGAATGCCGCGCGGTGCTCCGCCGGGGGGCGATACCAGCAGAGCGTTTTCTTGAGCACCTCGAGCGTCACCGACGGGATCTCGAGGAGATTGGCCGCCCACGCGCCAGGCGCGACGACGAGCCGATCGGCGTGGAACGTGCCCCGGTCGGTGTCGACGGTGACGCCGCTCGGTCCGGCACGCCAGCCTTGGACGGCGACACCCTCCACGAAACGGGCGCCATGGCGCTTGGCGACGTCGGCGTGGGCGCGAACGCAATCCTCGACGAGGAGAAAGCCACCGGCCGGCTCCCAGACGGCGACCCACTCGTCGTCGAGCGCGAAGGCCGGCCAGCGGCGCTTGGCCTCCCGGGCCGAGAGCCGCTCGATCGGGAGGCGATGGATGGCGGCGGCGTGGAGAGCGCCGGCAACCGCCTCGCCCGTCTCTTGCCCGGCCAGCAGCAGGCCCGACTGGAAAAGGAGCCTTCTTCCCGTCGCCTCCTCGAGCTCTCGCCAAAGCCGGTAGGCCTCGAGGAGGAGCGGCACGTAATCGGGATGCTCGAAGTAGGCCTGACGGATGAGCCGCGTCTGACCGTGAGAGCTACCCCGGTCGTGGGCGATCTGAAACCGATCGAGCCCGATCACCGTCGCACCGCGGGCGGCGAGGTGCGCACAAGACGCCGCCCCCATCCCGCCGGTGCCGAGGACGATCACATCGGCGGAGTTGGCCGTGGCGGTCGGCATGAAGGTTTTCCGCGCCGGGACAAACGCCAGCGAACGGCCCTGGGGATCGACCCTGCTTACTCAGCGCCGGCGCCGACGGGTTCCGGGGGAACCTCTTCCTCGATGGCCGGCTCCGCAGCCTGCTTCTCGGTGACCGCCGGCTCGGCGGCGGGCGTGTCGTCGGAGGCATGGTCGTGACCCGAGCCACTCCAAAGCGATGCCCCGACGAACATCCATCCTTCCGGCACCGTCTGCATCGTCATCCCGGCCGTGCCGAAGTAGTGGCGGATGGCCTCGAACTCCGGCAGCGTCGTCCCGTCAACGCGAGGCTTTCTCGGCTCCTTCGACTTCTTGCTCCCGAGGCCAGCGCCGGGATTGTCCCGGGCCGTGAGGAGAGCGTTGGCGAGCCGGCCGGCGAGACTCTTGTTTTCGGGGCCTTTGCCGGCGCGGAGGAGTTCATACGTCGGCTGCACCATCTGTTCGGTACGGGCGAAGGTGCGGAGGGCGACATCGCCGGGGAGGAGACCTTTGAGTTGCTCGACCGCCTCGTTGTAGTCGGCTTCCTCGGCGAACGGCGGAGACTTCCCGTCGAGCACCTTCTGGAGAATGTCGAGGTGGGAGGCGATGAGAATCTGCCCGTGAGCCACGGCCACGGCCGCATTCGGGAAGGGGGCATCGTCGGGATCGCCCCCGAGGGAGCCGCGCGGGCGGTCGTCGTCCTCGTCGTCGCGGGCCCGTACCCGCGTCGAACGCGCAGCCTTCCCCGGCTCGTCGGGCACCGTCTCCCAGATCAGATGGCCGCCGTAGTCGATTTTCCGGGTCTTGGCCTCGGTCGACATGCTCCGCGCGATCGTCGCGGCGACCGCCTCCGGATCGTCGGCCTGAAGCGCTATGAGCATCCGCTCGCAATCGGGGCCGAACGGGATGACATGGTCGCCCGTGATTATGACGGCGCCGCCGAGATGGCGGATGAGGTCGTTCTCCACGTCGATCTGGGGCCCGTCCGGATCTTCTTTGAGACTCGAGATCACGTCGTCAAACACCCCCGGCTCGCCGACGATGTCGTCCACGAGCGGCTCGAGGGCCCGAAACACCTTGGGAAGATCCCACTGGAGGCCGAGCCAACTGGCGGCATCCCCCGGCACCCAGGGCGCGGGGGCGAGTGACGACGCATTCGGGAACTCGAGGATCCGGGCAGCCTTCGCGTAGCGTTCTTTCCCGCCGGCCACGGTCGGCGGCGCGTAGATGAGCGTGTTGTGGCGCAGATCGACATTCCCTTCGCCGAAGAAGACGACGCCTCCGGCCCCCTTTATGCAGTCGAAGCCGTTGCGGCGTGCCATCTCGACGTAGTCGGTCGGCTTCCGCTTCGAGGCCTTCTTCGGTGCCGGCCGGCTCTTTTGCTGAGCCTGAAAAAGCGCGAGCGGATCGATGAACCAGCGCCCCGTCGCCACGCCGGCGGGAACGGTCTCGGCGCATTTGCGGGCCACCACCTCAAAGGCTTCGAGCGAGGCGAGCGAATCCTGACGCTCCTTGCCGAGCGCCGGGAGAAGGGCGGCAACGATCTCCGCATTCGTGCCGGCGACGACCGCGCCGGGCCGCGAGGCATAAGCGAGCCGGCGCGGGGCCGCGGGCTCTGCCGCCGCAGGCTGACCCTCACGGGGCGGGAGTGGCGGAAGCTCGAAGGCCGAAATCCCCTCGGGGGAGGCGAGCTTCTTTCCTCCGCGATCGATGAGCCGCTTGAAAACCGACTCGAGGAGCGCGGGGACGGCGTCGTCGTGGCCGCTTGTATCGACAAGAAGCAGCCCGGCGAGGGAGCCATCGGCCTGCTCGACGGCCGCCACCGCTGACTCGCCGCCGCTGATGCCCGAGAGTTCCTTCGGGGTGATCCCAAAACCCATCCGGTCGCCGGCCACACTCGACCGCTGCTCGTCGAGCGCGTCGTAAAACTTCTGCATCAACGGCTCGTCGAAGAGTTTCCCGAGCGCGGAGCGGTCGAAGCGTTCGCGAAGCGCGGCGGCATCGGGCGCGCTCACCCAGGCTCGGGTCGTGGCCGGAAGAATCTGCTCGCTGGGGGGAAATCCAGCCGCGGCGGCCGAGGAAGAGGCGGCGGCCAATGACAGGGCGAACATGAGCCCGCCGAATGCCGCCCCGAGCGCCCAAGCCCCGGAACCACGGCTCGAATCCGTCCGCACCACCACTGGCGTCCCTGCCGCCATCATCCGCCTGCATCCTGCCACGTGATCCCTCGCGTGTTCGGTGTTGCCTGCCTCCGTGCCTGCACCGACGATCCCCCGCGGGACGAAACCGGGCAAGTTCCCCGAGAGGAGCCTTGAAGCGAATCAAAATACCCGCTTCGACCCAATCCGACCACCCGAACAGGCAGGTGGAGCGCTGAACCCCGCGCTGGCGAGGGGAGATGATGCCCCGAGACACCCGCCACGTCGTGCCGGTCGGCCCGGTTCGTGCAGTCACCAGGGAAGGCGTTGGGCTTTGAAAACCAGTTCAGCCCGAAACCTGATCAGCCCGGGGCGAGTTGTCGCCAGGCAAGCGTTTCCTCGAGATCCCACGACACCGAGAGCACGCTGGATTCCTGAAACATGTCGCCGATGAGTTGAACACCGATCGGTAGACCAGAAGCGGAGATCCCGGCCGGGATGCTGGCCGCCGGGAGGCCGACGAGATTGACGACGGCGGTGAAGGCGGCGAGTTTGGCGGCCTCGGCGAAGGCATCCTCCGGCGTGAGCCTGGCCCAGGCTCCGATCCGTGGCGGCCCGACGGCAACGGTGGGGGTGAGCCACAGGTCGGCCGTGCCGAAGACCGGCGCGAAGCGGGCGATGAGCCGGTCCTCGAGGGCGTCGACCTCAGCTCGCGCAAGCCCCCGCGATCCCTCGCGGAGCCAAGCCGTCACCGGCTGCGCCCGCCGCCAGCGCATCAGCGGGATGCCGCCGATGAGCCGCTGCCAGATGGGGAGAAACTCCCCCAGCCCGCTCTCCGGGAGCTTCCCCTCGTCGACGGAGTGCCCCATCCGCTCGAGGATCCGGGCGGTGTGACGCACCGCGGCGAGCACGTCCGGATCGGTCGGCACCATCCCGGTCGACTCGACGACTTTGATCCGCAGCGGCTTGGCCGTCGGGCGACGAACGGCAAACGGCAGTGATGGCGGCGGGGCCCAGTGGGGCCGGCCGGTGTCGATCCCCGCCATGATGTCGAGCATGGCGGCGGCATCGGCGACCGTGCGCGCCATCGGCCCCGAGGTGTAGAGGATCCGCCGATCGGGAAAGCGGAACTGGTTCACGACCCGGCCACGAGAAGGCTTGAGGCCGTAGAGGCCGCAGAAGGATGACGGGATCCGGATCGATCCGGCTCCGTCGGAGCCCTGGGCGATCGGCAGCATCCCCGCCGCCACTGCCGCCCCTGATCCGCCGCTCGAGCCGCCGGCAGTGTGGGCGAGGCTCCAGGGATTGCGGGTCGGCGGATGGATGTCGGGCTCGGTGACCGGCATGGCGCCCAGTTCACTCGTCGACAGCTTGCCGAGGATCACGAAGCCGGCCCGGCGGAGAGGGCGAACGTTGGCATCGTCGAAGGGGAGCACGATCGGCGGCATGCCGCGCGACCCGAAACGGGTGCGCGTGAAGCGAACGACGTTGAGATCCTTGATTCCGATCGGCACGCCATGGAAAGGAGGGAGAGTCTTGCGGCGGCGGAGCCGCTCCCGATCTTTCCGCCGCGCTATCTGTACCGCGTCGTCGAACACCGTCACGAAGGCGGAGAGCGACGGATTCTTCGCCTCGATCCGCTCGAGGTGACAGCGGACGAGCTCCTCGCTCGAGATCGCCCCCTCGCGGATGAGCTTGGCGAGAACGAGGGCGGGAAGCGTGTGGAGCGACGTGGTGGCCATCGGGAGAGAGACGCTTTCCACGGACCGCTGACCACGACGGACGCCCCAGCGTTGGCGTCCGTCGATGAAGGTCATGGACGAGGTTGTCCACCGACAATCGTTCCGACGCCCGACGTGCGTCCAGCTTAGCCGTGTCGCTCCGGCAGCGGAAGCGTTGCCGCGGGCCATCCGATTCGACTCGGCGTGACACGATGGTCCCGCCGATGCTCCGACGTTCGCGGCCGTCGGAATGCGGCGAGTCACGCGGTAAGCTACGGCTGCGTGGCCGGATCGACGAGGCTCAGCCCCCCGCCCGTGCATGAGCCCGTCTTGCCGTCGGTGTCGGAGGATGTCGTGAACGAATCAAGCCCCGGTCTCGATGGCCGGATGGTGACCGCGGGGGACCCTCCCGCCGACGGACAGCACAGCCGGACGGTTCGCGTCCTCGTGTTCGTCGTGCTCTACGAATCGGAGCGGCAGATCGAACAGACGCTCGATCGTGTGCCGCAGGCGCTGATCGATTCGAGCGACGTCGATTTTTTGGTGATCGACGACGCCAGTCCGGATGCGTCGGCGGAGCGCGCCCTCGACTGGGCCCGCCGCCGGGGTGTCCATCGGCTCACGCTCCTGCGCAATCCGGTGAATCAGGGGTATGGCGGCAACCAAAAGCTGGGGTACCGGCTGGCCATCGACCACGGATACGACTTCGTCATCCTCCTCCATGGCGACGGTCAATACGCTCCCGAACTGCTGCCCGAATTCATCAGGCTGTTTCGTGAATCGGCCGCCGACGTCGTGCTGGGCACTCGCATGGGGAGTCTTGCGGCTGCCCGTGCGGGCGGCATGCCCTGGTACAAGGTGTTCGGAAACCGGATCCTCACCGGGATCCAAAACACCCTCACCGGACAGCAGTTGGTCGAATACCACACCGGCTACCGCGGCTACTCGACGAGTTTTCTTCGGTCGATCCCCTTCGAGCAGGACAGTGACGGATTCCACTTCGACACGGAGATCCTCCTCCAGGCGTTCCATGTCGATGCGAAGATCGAACAGTTTGCGATTCCGACCCATTACGGGGACGAGATCTGCCACGTCAACGGGATGCGCTACGCTTGGGATGTGCTGCGATCCACGGTGAGGTATCGGCTGCACAAGATGGGCGTCTGTTGTTCACTCGCCTACCGCAATCTGTCGCCGCTGCGATACCGCGACAAAACGACGCATGCCCGATCGTCGCACTCGGCGGCGGTGGCCGCCGTGCGGCGACTCGGTGCCTCTGCAATCCTCGATCTCGGCTGCGGCCCCGGCTACGTGGCCCGGGAGTTGGAGCGGGCCGGCATGCGGGTCACGGGGGTCGATGCCCACGATCCGCTCCCCGGCATGATGAGCCGCTTCGTGCGGGTTGACCTCGAACGGGATCCCCTCCCGCTCGACGTCTTCGACTTCGACGCCGTCGTGCTGCTCGACGTGATCGAGCATCTCGCCGAACCGGAGCGGTTCCTCCTCGGGCTCAGGCATGCCAGCGAGGCTCGTCCGGCCGTACGGCCGTCACCGGCGTTCGTGATCACGACGCCGAACGTGGCGTTCGTTGTCATGCGGCTCAATCTCCTCATGGGTCGGTTCAGCTACGCAGAACGCGGCATCCTCGACCTCACGCACAAGCGGTTGTTCACGCGCTCAACGCTCCGCGACGCGATCACGGAATCGGGATATGCGATCGAAAGGTGCGAGCCGATCGGCGTGCCCTTCGAAGCGGCGCTCGGCGGCGTCATGGGACGCATTCTCGGGGGCGGATCGCACCTGCTCGCCAGGCTCTGGCCGACGATGTTCGCGTTCCAGTTCCTGGTGGTCGCCCGGCCGCGGCCCGGCGTCAGGCAGGTGCTGATGCAGAGTCATTCGGTGCAGCGGGGAGCCGTGGCTGTCGTGGGGCTCGGGGGCTGAGCGGAATCGTGACGTGTGCAGGCGTCAGGGTTGCTCCGCGGCGGGGGGGCCGAGTTCGAGGAGCCACAGCTCGACCGGCGGCTGGGGGGTGATCGGCTCGCCGCCGGCCGGGATCGCGAGCGGCGGCTGCAGGAGTCGGGCGGTGGGCAGCAGGGAGTGCAGCCACGGAGGCATGTTCGCCCCATCGGCGATCTCCCCGGAGGTCACCAGCCAGACGCGGCCACCGTGGGCGGCGTCACGCAGCCTCTGCACATCGGCCGGCGTGGGCTCGACGAGCCGCATGGTCGGCCGTGGAAAGAATCCGGCAACATGGGACCACTCGACGAGCATGGAGTTGGCGTAGTAATCGTGCGGTCGGCCGGGCGGTGAGAAAGCCACGAGTGGCGTGTCGGGGCGCTCCCGTGCGATGACCGGGAGGAACGCGTCGGTCATGTGATGGAACGTCGGAGACCCGACGTCGCGGGAGACCCCGAGACCGGCGGCGGTGAGCGCGACGAATCCGAGTCCCAGTCCCCATCCAGCGGTGGGCCGGAGGCTGGCGGCGGCGAGCACCGGAGCTGCGGGAATCGCCACCGCGGCGGCCGCGGCGTAGCGGACGAACCACGTGTGCTGAGTGCCACGCAACGCGTCGAGCACGAGCAATGTGCCGATCGGCATCACGAGCATCAGCAGCCAGGGTAGCAACGCCGGCCTGCGCCACACCCCCGCCACCGTCACCGACACCAACCCGATGGAAACAGCGATCGCCCACCTCGTCCTCGCGGAGACGAACAGCCGCAGTGGTATCGCGAATCCCGACGGCAGCGAGTGTCTCCAGAAGGGCAGACCGGTCTTCAGAAAACCGTCGCCGGCCTCCATGTCCTTGATCTGCGACACGGCCTGGGGCAGCCAGAGGACGACGAAGCCGGCCGCCGCGACGGCGATGCTCGCCAAGAGGTGCCAGCGCATCGGGCCGCGCAGCCGCAACAGGCCCCACGCGCCGACGGCAGCACACCCACCGATCGCGAAGTAGTGCGTCAGGAGGAGCGGGCAGAGCGTCAGTCCGAGCAGCCACACGCGGCGGAACGTGGCCCCGCCCTCCTCGATCCGTACCATCTGCCATACCCCCATGGCCGACAGCCCCATCAGCATGGCATACCCGCGGACTTCGGTCCCGAGATGGACCTGCGCGGGGGAGAGTGCCATGGCCAGACCGACGCACGTGGTCAGCCCGAGGCCTGTCTGCTGCCGCACCGCGGCGAAGACGAACAGGATCGCGACGATCGACCACGCGGTCGAATACATCGCCGCCGTCCAGTCGCCACCACCGAAGATTTCCCGCCACCATCGGAGCGAAAACGTGTAGAGCGGCGGATGGAGGACGTTTTTCATCGGCGCCCAGACCGAGAGTGGAGGGGCCGCCGTGTCGAGCGACGTCAGCGACGGGCGGTTCATCTGGAGCTCGTCGGGTGGCCAGCGTCGCTGATTGCCCAGGCCGGTCGAGATCGTCAGGTGCCAGATTTCGTCCGTCGTCAAACGGTGGTCGGCGGCCTGCGAGCGAACCGAGAGGGCCACCACGACGCAGAGCATCGCCGCGGCGACGTCCCTCCAAACTTTGCGGAGGTCGGCAAGGATCGTCGGCTCGGTAGGATCCGCGGACGACGATGGCATGGGTTTCTCGATCTTCGGAGGTGCGGGCGTGACCTGCCCTGCGGGGCGATGCCGGCGACGGACACGCTCTCCGCTCTCGGCGGGAGAACGGCCCTGATGGCTTCAGGAAATCGAAGCTCACGGATCGCGGCGGGAGAAGATCGCGCAGGCTATTCCCAGGTAGGCAAAGGTGTGGAGGAGGGTGAGGCCGAGCCCCTTCTCCCAGGAGAACGAGCCGCTTTCCATGAGCGCCCGGAACGGGCCGGCGACGGCGAAGTCGCGCATCAGTTGGCGGTCGACGAGATTGTCGAGATCCTCGGTGTGGGGGAGGAAGGCATAAACCCCTTCGGTCACCCGTCCGATGGTCGTCTGGTAGAAGGGCCTCCGCCCGGGCTTGAAGCCCTCTTCCCGGCGCGGCTGCCGGCCTCGGATCGTCTCGGCGATGCTCGTCGGCCGCAGCTTGCCGACGTTCGCCTCGCGGATCCGGCTCTCGACGGCGACGTTGTTCATCTGGCCGGCGATGAACAGGATCGCCCAGTAGGCGACGGTGACGAGCATCGCCGAAATCACGCTCCGCGTGATCACCCCGGTGAGCACGCTCACCGAGAGGAGGAGCGCGAAGAAGACCAGCAGGCTCGGAAGCGCGAGGAGCACCCCCGGCGACCAGACGTCGGCGAGGATCCCGGTGATCAGCCAGACGGCGAGGACGAGGATTCCGAGGAGGCCGGCCACGAGGAGCAGGGCCCCGACATACTTGAAGACGAGGAGTTGCCAACGCGGGATCGGGCGGACGAGGAGGAGTTCGAGCGTCCCCTTCCGCACCATGTTCGGTACGAACGCCGCCGTCACCGCCACGCTCACCAACAGGAGGATCGTGCCGCCGAGCCCCGTGGCGAGGAGCTTCTGGAGAATGAGGACCTCGAGGCCCAGCGGCGCGCCCTTCGTGCCGGCCAGTTCGATACTGTCGCCGAAGAGGGTGAAACGGTGGGGCCAGAGGAGGCGGAGATCGCGCCCCGGGGCGACGGTCATCTCCCAGGTCTGCGATCCGATCTTCCGGGCCCATTCGGTGCCGGTCTCGCGGATCTCCGTGATCGTCCAGAGCTGGCCGTCGGCGATCTTCCCGAACCGGGCCGCGACCTCGTCCCCCGACTCCGGCGCTCCGACCAGCGGAATGAACGTCCGCGTGAGCGTCGCCTTCCAATGCCCTTCGGGGAGATCGGCGTCGATCGGCTCGGCGGCCGAGATGGCATAGATCGAGCCGTTGAGCCGGCCGGCGACATCCCCCATCGACTGCGTGGCGATGTCGATGCCGTCGAGGTCGGCGGCCAAGGCCCGGGCGGCGATGTCGAGATACTGCCGGCCCCCCGGCTGCGGTTCGATCCGCCCCGTCAACGCCGCGCCGAAGAGAAGCGCGATCGCCAAGAGGAGGAGATAGAGAACCTTGGCATCGAGGAACTCGCGCCACGTATCCCGGAGCATGGCGGCGAACGTCCGTGGCAGCATCGGCCGGACGGTGATCCGCCCGGCCGCGTGATCCTCGGCCATGGGAGCGCGATCGGCTTCGTTCACGGTGTCCCTCCGCCGTCGGCGATCGCCAGGTAGAGGTCCTCGAGCGTGGCCCGTTCGCGTTCGAGATGTCGGAGCCTCAAGCCCGCTGCGTTGGCCGCAGCAACAAACCGGTCGATTCCTTCCGGTGCATCGGCTGCCGGTGCGGGGCCGGGGCCATCGGCAGGGGCGAGGCTGACCCGGAGCCGGCTCCCCCCTTCGACCGCCTCGATGCTCGCGCCGGGGAAGCGGAACGACGCCGGCAGCTCGCGATCGAAGGCGATCAGCCAGCTCGCCTTCTGCCGGGTGAGGTCGGCGACGGTGCCGGTGACCATCAGCTTCCCCTTGCGGAGGATCGCCACCCGGTCGCAGAGTTGCTCCACCTCGCCGAGGAGATGGCTGTTGATGAACACCGTCACCCCGCGACGGCGTTCTTCGAGGAGGAGATCGCGGATCTCCTTCCGCCCCACCGGATCGACGCCGTCGGTCGGCTCGTCGAGGAACAGGACGCGGGGACTGTGGAGGAGAGCCTGGGCGAGGCCGAGCCGCTGCTTCATCCCCTTGGAGTAGCCGCGGATGCGGAGCTTCTCCCTCCCGCCGAGGCCGAGGAGGTCGAGGAGCTCGGCGGCGCGCTGCCGACGCTCGCGGCGGGGGATCCCCTGAAGGGCGCCGTAGAGATCGAGGAGGCTCGTGCTCGTGTGGTATTCGGGGAGGCGGTGGTCCTCCGGCAGGTAGCCGACCTCGCGGCGGGCGGAGAAGGTTCCGACCGGCTGGCCGAGGAGGGAAGCCTCTCCCGCCGTCGGTGCGACCAGGCCGAGGAGAATCTTGATGAGCGTCGTTTTTCCCGCGCCGTTCTGGCCGAGGAGGCCAAAGAGCGTGGCCGGCTCCACGTCGAGGCTCACCCCCCCCAGGGCCCGGTTGGGGCCGTAGTGTTTTTCGAGCTGTTTGACGGAAACGACCATGGCGTCCGATCCTACCAGACCGCTACGGTGGGAGACGTGACGGGGCGGGAACGTCGGCCGCGTGACATTCCCCGCCGGGGGTCGCCCCAGAGATCATCGAAGGGAGGTGGAAGCCACCTATGAAACTCCTGCTCAACCGGCTTTTCTGGACGATCTCGGGGATTCTTTTGTGGCTCCGCTATCGGGTCACGGTGGAGGGGGCCGACGGCCTTGCGGCGCTTTCGGGCCCGACCCTCGTCCTCCCCAACCATCCCGCCTACGTCGATCCGCCGCTGGTCCTTTCCCACCTCCGGCTCGGGAAGGCGCTGCGCCCCCTCGTCTTCAGCGGCATCTACCGGCTCGCGCCGCTGCGGCCGCTGATGGCGATGGTCGATGCGTTCGAGGTGCCCGACCTCTCCGCCCAAAGCCGCGACGCCCAAGCCAAGACCCTCGAGATGATCGACGCCGTCGTCGCGCGGATCGGCTGCGGTGACAGCTTTTTGATTTATCCCTCCGGGCGACTCCAGCGCGGCAATGCCGAGGTGGTCGGCTCGGCCCGCGCCGTTCATGAGCTCCTCTCGCGCCGCCCCGATCTCAACGTCGTCCTCGTGCGGACGCGCGGGTTGTGGGGAAGCAGCTTCGGCTGCGCCGCCACCGGCGCTCCGCCGAGCCTCGTGCCGACGATCCTCCGCAATCTCGGCTGGGCCCTGGCGGCGTTCCTGGTCTTCCTGCCGCGGCGGAAGGTGACGATCCATGTCGAGGTGCTTCCCAAGGGGGCGCTCCCCAAGGCGTCACGCGAGCAGACGAATGCCTTCCTCGAGGGCTGGTACAACGTCGATGGCCCGCAGCAGCCCGCCTTCGTGCGCTACAGCCACTTCTTCGGCCCTGCCGAGGGGCACTACGCCGCCGGCGCCTCGCTCCCGGTGATCGACCCGGCGACGATCGATCCGAAGACGATTCGGCTGGTCAACGATCTCGTCCAGGGGCATCTCGGCCGCGAGCTCGATCCCCGCGAGATCGTCTTCGACACGACGCTCGAGGCCCTCGGAATGGATAGCCTCGATCGGATGGATGCCACGCTCAAAGTCGAGCAGCAGTTCGGTTTCCACAACGCGTCGGTCCTCAACACGCTCGGCGAGCTGTGGGCCCTCGCCGACGGCAAGCTCGCCGGCGACGAGAAGGAGGAGGCGATCCCTGTGCCGGCGGCCTGGTTCGCGCCGCCACGATCGACCGATGCGCCGGCGGTGCTCGCCGGCACCGTCGCCGAGGCGTTCGTGCGCCGGGCGCTCGTGGCCCCGACGGAGCCCGCCGTCGCCGATCGGATCTCCGGGGTGCTCCCGTCGCGCCGGCTCCTCGTCGGGGCGAGCCTCATGGCGCGCCGGTTCGCGGCGTGGCCTGAGAAGCATGTCGGCGTGATGCTGCCGGCGAGCGTCGCCGCCGACATCGTCTTCTTCGCCCTTCACTTGGCGGGCAAGACGCCGGTGATGATGAACTGGACGACTGGCCCGTCGAATCTCGCCCACGGCGTCAAGGTGACCGACACGAGGCGGATCGTCACCTCGAGAAAGCTCATCGACCGGCTCGGGATCGAAGTGCCCGGGGCGTCCTATGAATACCTCGAGACGATCCGCGGCGGGATCGGGAAGGGAGAGCAGCTCTCGACGCTCCTCGGCACGATCCTCAATTCCGGGGCGATCCTCCGCGGGCTCCCCAAGCAGGATCCCGACGAGCCGGCGGTGTTCCTGTTCACGTCGGGATCGGAGAGCGCGCCGAAGACCGTTCCCCTCTCGCACACCAACCTGATCACGAACATCGCAGACTCCCTCGAGGTCCTCGAGGTGACGGCGGCCGATTCGCTCCTCGGCTTCCTCCCGCCGTTCCACAGCTTCGGGCTCACCGGCAACGTCCTCCTTCCCCACCTTACCGGCATCCGCAGCATTCGCCACGCCGATCCGACCGATGCCCGTGGGCTCGTGCAGACGATCCGGGCCTTTCGGCCGACGATGCTGTTCACGACGCCGACGTTCCTCTCTTACATCCTCTCGGTGAGCAAGGAGGGGGATTTGAAGAGCCTGCGGCGGATCATCGCCGGGGCCGAGAAGTGCCCCGATGCGGTCTTCGAGCGCACCGAAGCCCTCGCCCCCGAGGCGGTGATCCTCGAGGGCTACGGGATCACCGAGTGCTCTCCCGTCCTCGCGGCCAACCGGGTCGCCGATCGGCGCCGGGGATTCATCGGCCGGCCGGTGCGGAACGTCGACATCCGCGTCGTCGACGTCGATTCGGGCGAGCCGGTGGCCACGGGGGAGACGGGGATGCTCCTCGCCTCGGGGCCGTCGATCTTCTCCGGGTATCTCAATCACGATGGGCCTTCTCCCTTTGTCGAGCTCGAAGGGCGACAGTGGTACCGCACCGGCGATCTCGTCGTTGCCGACGCCGACAACTGGCTCGCCTTCAAGGGGCGGCTGAAGCGGTTCCTCAAGGCGGGTGGGGAGATGATCTCGCTGCCGGCGCTCGAGGAGCCTTTTTCAAAGCGCTCTCCAGCCGACGAAAACGGCCCGAAAGTTGCGGTGGAGGGGATCGAAACGCCCGGCGGCCGCCACATCACCCTCTTCACCACCTTCCCCCTCACGCTCCGCGAGGCAGGTCAGATCCTCCTCGAGGACGGCCTCCGTGGCGTCATGCGCCTCGACGAAGTCCGCCAGCTTGAAAAGATCCCCGTCCTCGGGACGGGGAAGACCGACTACAAGGAACTCAGGCGGATGGTGACGGAGGGGCAGACGCCCTCCGAGTGATTTGGAAGAACCCCCCGGGCTTCTCCGGGCCTACGGGAGACTCTCGATGTTTCAGCCAGCCGTGCCGATCCTTCGCAGCTTCGACGAGGTGAAGGCGAAGGAGTTTTACGTCGATTTCCTCGGCTTCACCGTCGACTTCGAACACCGCTTCGAGCCGGGGATGCCGCTCTACATGGGGATCTCGCAGGGAAACTGCCGGATTCATCTCTCCGAGCACTTCGGCGACTGCGCCCCGGGGGCCCGGGTGCGGATCGAGGTCGCGGATGTCCGTGCCCTGTGCGCGACGCTCAACGCCAAGGGCTACGGGAATGCGCGTCCCGGCTGGCACGATCAGGACTGGGGCGCCTGCGAAATGACGATCCACGACCCGTTTGCCAACCGACTCACGTTCTGGACCGCCGCGCCCACCGGCGTGTGACGCTGCGGGCGGCTCACTCCGCCCGGAACACCACCCACGCCATCCCACCGGCGGGGATCGTGAGCGTCACCTCGGCGCGGCTGAAGCGATCCAGCGGCAGGCGCTCGGCCTCCGCGCCGCCCCGGCTTGCCAGGCACGAGCCTTCGAGACCGGCGTAGTAGAGGGGCACCGGGATCGTCCGCTCGATCGGCTCATCGAGCGGATTGAAGACGGCCAGCAGCGCACGCTCGTCGAGCCGTGGATTGACATGGAGCATGCCGTCCCAGTCGCGGCCGTCGGCGCGGCGGAGGTGGAGGACGTCGCTTTCGAGGATGTCGCGGTGGGCCTTGTACCAGGCGACCTGTTCCCGGACCATCTCGCGCGTCGCGTCGGTGTCGTAGAGCCGCGGGCCGCGGTAGCAGGCCTGCACGCCGAGGGCGAGGTTCGATTCCATCATCCGCCGGTAGTGATCGAGATGTTCGGCGAGCGGCTGAACGGTCGCCGCAGCGCCGCCGCCGTGGTACTCCGCCAGCGGCACGAACATCCATCCCATCGAGGGTGTCCGCTCCCAGGTGCCGTCGAAAATGTTCTGGCGGGTGTGGATCACCTGCTCGGCCCGGGGGAGCGACCAGTTCGTCTCCCGGTAGCCCATGCCGCATTTGTTCGAGCCGGCGAGAAAGTAGTGGTCGGGAACATTGAGATAGACGCCGTGCTCCCGACACCACCGATACCAGTCGCGGATGATCCGCCACTGCGCCCATTGGGAGTCGTCGAGGCCGCGCTGGAGCGGCGGCCGGGGCGTGACGTCCCAATCGCCGGGATAGGAGCCGTCGTGTTCGAGGACGGTGAATCCGGTCGTGTCGTAGAGCTTCTCGAGCTTGCGGAAGTAGTCGAGGCCCCACGGGCTGGTCAGGGCCGGAGCGTGGCCGAAGGTCGTTTTCTCGCCGGGGGCAGGGACGACGTCGTTCCCGCCGCCGATCTGCCGGCTCGAGAGGAGGGAATAGGCGCCAAGATCGATGCCACGCGTGCGGGCGTGGTCGGACAGGGCTTTGAAGCGGGCGAGGTGGTCGGCCGACTCGTTCTCGGCATCGAAGCCCGAGCCGAAGGAGAGGATCACCATCTCGAAGCCGACCTCGGCTGCCTCATCGATCGCCCGCCGCACCGCTTCGGGGCGGGAGTCGAGGAGGTGGTGCATGAGCGGGTTTTCCGTCGCCCACGGCGCCAGGGTGCGCTTGAATCTCCGCACCGCCAGCCCACGCCGCTCCCGGTCGGTGGAATCGTGGATAAGGACGAAGGCCCGGAAGCTCTCGAACGATTCCCCCGGCGCCACCTCCTGGGCCGGCCCGCGGAACGGGCCCACCTCGAGGAGGCAGGGCATCTTCTTCTCGTAGTTGACTTGCGTGCCGAAGGCCGGGTCTTCCTTCCAGCGGACGGCATGGCGGCAGGCATGCTCGTGGCCGAAGCCGCCGAAGGCCTGGTCGGTCTCGATATGGAGCGCGTCGGGGTGGGGAAGGATGACCCCCGGTGCGTCATCGACCGGATTCGAAGGCTCGACGATCGCCAGGTGTTCGGCGGTGAAACGGTCGACGGTGAGCGGCCGTGCCGAGCGATTCGAGACCACGATCCACTTCGAGAAGGCGGGGAGACCGTCGTAGAGTTCGTAGTGAACGCTGACCGTGAAGGGGGGATCGTCGCCTGCGGGGGCGAAGTCGAGGCGGGCCGACACCCCCGGCGGCGGCCAGGCGGCGCCAGGCGCATGATGCCGGGAACGCTTCCAGGGAAAGCGCTCGACGGTGACGCCGGTTTCGATCCCGGTGAGACGGAGGGCCTCCCGATCGGCCGACATCGCGGCGAGCCAAGCGGGGAGGAGGAACGCCCGGTTCGGCTGGCCGACGAGCCCGCCGATCCGATGCTCGACGCCGTCGATCGTCACCAGGGCCTCGGGGCCCACGGCGCGGAGAAGGCTGCGATCGCTCGCGAGATCGTCAAGTGCCACGGTGGCGCAGCCCTCCTCGAGGCGGAGGACGCGGCGGATGAGGCCGTTGTCGAGCGTGAGCGTGGCCCCGTCGGCCGATCGCACCGCCCGCGCCTTGAACGGCGACGGATCGAGATGCCAGTCGGCCTTCCCGATCGCTCCGCCCGAGAGAGCGTCGCCAGCCTTCTCGGCATGGCCGATCGTGGCGACGCCAAGCACGACGACGGCGCACGCCGCCGCGCCGATCAAGCGTGCCCGGAGGTCCGACGGGGAGATCATGGGCGCCTCCGACAGGGCTCGTGGTAACAGCGGCCCACGCGGCCGCCGCTGCGAATCAGGCGATCCGGTCAAACTCCCAGCCCTTGCGGTATTCGCGCGTGAGGAACTTCTCCGCCTCGGGGGCATTGGGGATCTTCATCGCGGCGGCGTCCCACTCGAGCTTCTTCCCCGAGCGGTAGGCGACGTTGCCGAGGTGGTTGGCCTCGGTGAGAGGCCCGGAGTAGCTAAAGGGGCAGGTCGTCGCCGCCCCGGTCTTGCAGGCATGGAGCCACTCGGCGTGATGGCCAAGCGACGGCGGGATCGACTCGGCCGGCCGCTTGAAGTCGCGGACATCGGGGCCGAAGAGGAGGAGATGGCGGCCGTAGTCGGCAAGGAGGCTTCCTTGGCTGCCGATAAACAAGCAACCGGAATCCCAGCGCGGGATCGAGCCCTCTTCCCAGGCCGGCGGCTTGTCCTTCCCCTGATACCACGTGAGCGAGAGAGGGGCACGCTCGCCGCGGGCGCCGTAGGTGTACGTCACGTGCATCGACGCCGGGGCGAGTTCCGGATGGGGGGGCGGCCCGAACGCTTCGACCGTCTTCGGGGCATCGAGATCGAGCGCCCAGAAGGGAAGATCGATCCAGTGGCTCCCCAAGTCGGACATCGTGCCGCTGCCGAAATCCCACCACCGATACCACTTCGGCCCCGGCCAGTAGGCCTCGTGGAAGGGGCGCAGTGGGGCCGGGCCGAGCCACAGATCCCAGTCGAGCCCTTCGGGGATCGGCGTCGAGCCGACGGGGCGATCCTGGATGGCGATGATGTCGCCATACTTCTTCGCATCCTCCGGCGACTGCAGCCCCCACGCCCGCCCGACCCAGCAGTGGACGTCGCTCACCTTCCCGATCGCTCCCCCCTTCACGAGCTCCACGACGCGCCGGTAGTTGGCGTCGGCATGGATCTGCGTCCCCATCTGCGTGGCGACGCCGGCCAGCTTTGCCGCCTCGGTGACGACGCGGGCCTCGCGGACGTTGTGCGTCAGCGGCTTCTCGCAGTAGACGTGCTTCTTCTCGCGGAGCGCCGGGAGCGTCGCGAAGGCATGGGTGTGTTCGGTGGTGCTGACGACGACGGCGTCATACTCGGAGGGCTTGAGCTCCTCATAGAGCCGGCGGTAGTCGCCGAATCCCTTGGCGCCGGGCGCCTTGCCGAGGGCACCGGCGAGCGTCTTGGCGTTGACGTCACACACCGCCACCACCTGCTCGCCGAGGACGGCGTCGAGGTTGCCGCCGCCACGGCCGCCGCAGCCGATCACCGCCATCCGCAGCTTCTCCGCCCGGTTCTCAGCGCGGACGATGGTCGGCAGGCTGAAGACGGTGCTCGCGGCGATCGAGCCCCTGAGAAAAGTCCGCCGGCTCGCGCGGGGTGTGTCGGCGGCAGGGCTGGTCGGGGTGGTCGGAAGCTCGGTGGAACGGGGCTCTTGGCGCACGGAAGGGCTCCTGCGGGGAACTGGGGATTGGCAGGAGCATAGACCGCGTCGAGCGCGGGTGTCCAGAAACAGCGGCTTCCAGAGGCGTTGTCACCGGGAGCCGGAGTGTTGCATCAGCCTTGCGGGGGGCAAGGGTGGGGGGCGATACTCGGTCTGCCAGATTCCCTCGCGGTCGTTCAGAAGCGGCTCCGCTGAGGGGGCCGTACGTCGCGGCGCATCGTCCTCGAAGCTCTCCATGCCCACTCCTTCTCCTAGGCCTCCGATCAGCCCCGCCCGGTCGGGCGGCTTCGTGGGGATCCGGGCTGTGGTGGCGGCCGTCGTTGTCCTCGCGGCGTCACTCGTCGTCGCCCCGGCGGCGGCGCAGCGGGTGCTCGTGCCGGAGCGCGAGTGGAGCGACGCCACCGGGATGTTCAAGGTGCAGGCGAGTCTCGTGGGGATCGAGGGGACGGCGTTGACCCTGCGGCAGACCGATGGCACCGATCTGACCATCGAGCTCGATCAGCTCGCCCCGCTCGACCAGCTCATCGCCCGGCGGACGATTCGCCGCCTCGCCAACCGTGGCGAGGGACCTCCGCAGGTGGAGGCGTTCGACACCGCCGCCCGAGCCACCAACCACACCGACTTTCCCCCACTCGCCCCCGAGCCGCTCGCCGCTGATCCGGTCGATGCCGGCCGTGGCCTCGTCGCGGGGAAGGTGAAGATCCTCCGGCGGGATCCGTTCGATCGGGTGGGGCGGGTGCTCGCGGTGGGAGGGAGTAGCGCCGTCGTACTCGTGGCGATCGAGAATTCGACGCCGGGCCGGCCTCTGCCGACGAGGCTCGTCTGGCTGTCGATGAAGTCGCAGACGGTGATCGCCGAACACGATCTCTCCGGCGCCGAGATCGTCCTCGACTACCATCCGGTCCTCGAGCGCCTCCTGACCGTGTCGCGCGAGAAGGTTACCGCGGAGGGGGCGGCGAAGCAGGTGCTCACGCTCTGGGATGCCGCGCCGAGTCGCAAGGCCGCGACGGCGTGGTCGGCGTGGCGGGCGCCGTGTGGCGATGGCCAGTCCCTCGCCCGCCATCCCTGGGGACGGATCGTCAACGACAACCTCGTCGTCCATCAGAGCAGCCGGGAGGAGTTTTCCTGCTGGGATATCGACGCCAAGCGGGCGCTCTACCGGCTCGCCCAGGATCCGGGGCATTCCCCGATGCCTTCCCTCTCCGGCGGCGGCCGCTATCTCGCCCTTCCCGACACGCGCCGCGTCCAAGTGTGCGACGCGGCCACTGGAAAAGTGCTCGTGTCGCTCCCCGTCGGCGCTGCCTCGGGGGTGAACTTCGATCCCGACGGGCGACGCTTGGCGTTGATCCAGGAGGGAAACGTGCAGATCCACGATCTTGCCGATCCGACCGGTCCGATCCCGGTCTTCCACGCCCAGGGGGCGAGTGCGCAGCGCACGTCGCTGGCGTGGGTTGGTGAGGAGCAACTCCTCATCCAATCGGCCCGGGGGCTCGCGGCGGTGCTCTGGTCGGCGGCGAAGGGCTTGCCTGTGTGGCGCTATGAATGGCAGCCGGTGCAGTCGGGGGACACCGTCGACGATCTCGCCATCCGGGTCGTCGAGGGCATGCTTCTTTACGCGGCCCCGCAAGACGGCGACGACAAGGATGAAGCCGATTCGAGTGAGGGGAAGAAAAAGCCGGGGACGACGCTTGCTGTGATCGTGGCGGCGAAGATCCCGGAGCCGGCGGTGGCGAAGGCCGACGAAGAGCTTCCCGCCGGGCTCCCGGCGCTCGTCGAGCCGGGCACGGTCGTTTCCACGAAGGTCGATTCGGGGGCCGATCACGACCGCGAGATCGCGACGGTGGCGGAGACGTTCGAGCGGACGAAGTGGGTTTATGACGCCGCCTCGCCGGCGGTGGTCGAGGTCTCGAAGACGGCCGGCGGCACGGTCACCTACAGAGATGCCGAGGGGCGCGAGCGGCAGCTCAAGCAGGTGACACCGACGACGCGGCGGATCCGGGTCGTCGTCCATGGGGTGCCGCTCGTCGCGGCGAAGCTCTCGACCGACATCCCCGACAAACTCGTCCTCGGATCCGACGAGACCGACAAGGATCTCGCTGCCCGGCTGCCGACGCCCGACCTCGGCTGGATCGAGCGGATCCTCTTCCCCCCGGTGCTCGTTGACGTCACCGAGGCCGACGGCCTCGGCACGACCGCGTGCACCGCCGAAGGGCTCGCGACGAAGCGGGCGAAGTGACGCTCCCGGCCGGTGGCTCGGTGGTCAACCATCGGCCTTGGGGGCCGCTCGACCGGCGCATGCTACGATTTCCGCCG
Organism: Planctomycetaceae bacterium; assembly: GCA_947453375.1. GTDB lineage: Bacteria > Planctomycetota > Planctomycetia > Pirellulales > UBA1268 > QWOP01. The sequence continues at coordinate 6,619 of CANGGT010000019.1, read as the reverse complement.
GCTCGAAACCCCTCGGAGTGCCGTCGATGCCCCGCTGCCTTGTTCTGCTTGCCTGCCTCGTGATCCCGATGGCGATTTCGCCGCTGGCCGCGGCCGAGGCGCCGCGCCTCCCGCTCTGGAACGGTGCGGCGCCGGTGGGAGCGCCGGGGAGCACCGAGACGGAAGTTGCCGATGCCTTTATCACCGTTCATCTCCCAGAAGGAACCCCCGAGGGATCGTCGACCCCGGCGGTCGTGATCTGCCCCGGCGGCGGCTACGGTGGCCTCGTCACCGGCCCGGAAGGGCATGGCATCGCCGCTTGGCTCAACGATCATGGAATCGCGGGAATCGTCCTCGAATACCGGCTCCCCGCGGGGCGGTCGTTTGTGCCGTTGGCTGACGCCTCCCGGGCCCTCCGCACCGTCCGGGCGAACGCCGCGGCGTGGCGGGTCGATCCGAGCAAGGTGGGAATCATCGGCTTCTCCGCCGGCGGCCACCTTGCCTCGACCGCCGCCACCCATTTCGACGCCGGGAACGCGCAGGCCACCGATCCAATCGAAAAACAGTCGTCGCGCCCCGACTTCGCGATCCTCGTTTATCCGGTCGTGACGCTTGGCGACGTCGGCCACGCGGGCTCCCGCACGAACCTCCTCGGGGAGAATCCCACGCCCGAATTACTCGACTTGTTCTCGAATGAGAAGCAGGTCACGAAGCAGACGCCGCCGACCTACCTCGCCCATGCGGTCGATGATCAGCCAGTGCCGATCGCCAACAGCCGGTTGTTCCACGAGGCTTGCAAACGCGAAGGGGTGATCAGCCGGCTCCTCGAGCTCCCCTCCGGTGGCCACGGGCTCGACGGCTACAAGGGGCCGAATTGGGATGCCTGGCAAAGCGGCGTGCTCGCCTGGCTTGCGGCGCTCGATCTCGCGCCGGCGGCGGCGACCGCCGTGCCGCGGCGCGTGCTCGTCTGGGACGAGCAACAGCCGGCGCAGAAGGAGGCCTACGACAACTTCCTCGGGAACGCGATCGCGGCGCATCTGGAGAAGCAGCCGGGCCTCGCCGTCCGCTCGGTGAAGCTCGACGACGCCGAGCAGGGGATCGGGGACCCGCTCCTCGACAACGCCGATGTCCTCGTCTGGTGGGGGCATGTCCGCCAGGCCGAGGTGAAGCCGGAGGCGGGGCAGCGGATCGTGGAGCGGATCCGCGACCGCGGGCTCGTCCTCGTCGCGCTCCATTCGGCCCATTGGGCCACGCCGTTCATCGAGGCGATGAACGAACGGGCCCGGGCCGACGTCCACCGCGCCTTCGCCGACGTGCCAAATGAAAAGCTCTCGATCCGCGAAGTCCCGGCCCAGCACTACAAAGTGCCCGCCCGCGACGGCCGGCTCACCCCCGCCAGCGACGAGCGCCGCTTTCCCGACGGCCGCGTCGAGGTCACGCTCCACCTCCCCAATTGCTGCTTCCCCGCCTATCGCACCGACGGCAAGCCGAGCGTGCTGCGGGTCCTCGATCGGCGTCACCCGCTCGCCGCGGGGCTCCCCGAGACGTTTTCCCTCCCGCGGACGGAGATGTATGACGAGCCGTTCCATGTTCCCAAGCCGGACGAGGTCGTCGTCGAGGAACGATTCGAGGATGGATCGTGGTTTCGCAGTGTCATGGTCTGGAACCTCGGCCGCGGGAAGGTGGTCTACATCCGCCCCGGGCACGAGACCTATCCGATCTTCCACGACGCGACGGTCCTCAAGCTCGTCGAGAACGCCTGCCGGATCTTGCCGGGCGAGTGAGTGCCCCTGCATCCCACGGAGCCACCGCCATCCCCATGCCTGCGACGCCTGCCGCCCGTCTCCACGCGCTCTTGGCCCGCCCCGGCCTTGTCCGGGCGCTCGTGCCCCATGATGCCTTCACGGCCCGCGTCGTTGAGCAGGCGGGGGCCGAAATGCTCTTCCTCGGCGGCTTCGGCGCCGCAGCGAGCGCGCACGGCCTCCCCGATCTCGGGCTGCTCTCGTCGGCGGAGATGGCGGAGTGCGTGCGACGGATCACGACGCGGGTGTCGATCCCGCTGATCGCCGACGGTGATACCGGCCACGGCAACGGCGCGAGTGTCGCCTGGACGGTGAAACAGTTCGAGGCGGCCGGAGCTGCGGGGATCCTTCTCGAGGATCAACTCGAGCCGAAGCGCTGCGGGCACTTCGCCGGGAAGCAGGTCGTGCCGGTCGCCACGATGCTCGATCGGCTCCATGCCGCGCTCGATGCCCGCCGAAATAGCGACTTCGTAATCCTCGCGCGGACCGATGCTCGCGCCATCGAAGGCCTCGACGGGGCGATCGAGCGGGCGAATCGGTATGCCGAGGCAGGGGTCGACCTGGGCTTCGTCGAGGCGCCCGAGTCGGTGGAGGAACTTGCGCGGATCGCCCGCGAGGTGCCGCTTCCCCAGCTGGCCAACATGCTTCCTGGTGGAGTCACGCCGCTGTTGCCTCTTGCCGAACTCGAACGGATCGGATTCAAGGTGGCCGTCGACCCGACCTCGACGCTCGCGCTCACCGGCTACGCCGTCCGCGCCTTCGCTCAGGCCTGGCTCGGCGAGGGCTTGCCCGTGGGCGACGCCGGGCGGCTGTCGTTCGAGGAACTCAAAGCCGTCGTTGGCGTCGGCGAGGTGCAGGGCTGGGGAGAGGAGCCTGTCTGGCGGAGCCCGGCGGCGATTCGTCATGCCCGGCTCCTCCTCGATTCGTTTGCTCGCGTCGTGGGGCGCGAGTTGCTGCCGCGCGGGGGCTCGGCCGAAGCGGAGGCCCGCAGGCTCTATGAGGCGCCCTGCGTCGTCGTCTCGCACGGCACCGAAGCCGACCCGCTCCTCAACTACGGCAACGCAGCGGCTCTCGATCTCTGGGAGATGCCCTGGGAGACGCTCGTCGGCACGCCCTCGCGGCTCACCGCCGAGCCGGTCCACCGCGACGAGCGCGCCCGGCTCCTCGAGCGGACGGCGCGGGAGGGCTTTGTCGACGACTACGCCGGGGTACGCGTCTCGCGGAGCGGCAAGCGCTTTCGGATCGAGGAGGCGATCGTCTGGAACATCGTCGACGGGGAGGGGCGGAAGCGCGGCCAGGCCGCGACGTTCGACCGCTGGACAACGCTTGAAAGTGATGCGGCGTTGCCCCCTCGAACCCGGTAGCCTGTCGCAGCCAACGGGATGCACGGTGGCCTTTTGCATCCCCCCTTCATCCGGAGCACCGATGACGCCCCTCAAGTATCTGGCCCTTCGCGAAAAGGTGATCGAGACCTGTCTGGCGATGAACGAGGAGGGGATCAACCAGGGAACCTCCGGCAACGTCAGCGTGCGGACCCCCGAAGGATTCATGATCACGGCGTCGGGCATTCCCTACCGAAGGATGCGGCCGGAGCAGGTGGTCGAGATGGATCTCGACGGGGGATACCGGGGGGAGTTTCTCCCGTCGACCGAATGGCGGATGCACCTCGACATCTACGCCGAGCGCCCCGAGGCCGGCGCGATCGTCCATGTCCATTCACCGTTCGCGACGGCGCTTGCCTGTCTGCGGAGGGAAGTGCCGGCGTTCCATTACATGATCGGCGTCACCGGAGGCACCTCGCTGCGGGTGGCCGACTACGCCGAGTTTGGCACGAAGGAGCTCTCGGTGTTCATGATCCGGGCGCTCCAGGGGCGCACCGCTTGCTTGCTTGCCAACCACGGCCAGATCTGTTTCGGGGGGGATCTCGAGGGCGCGCTGTGGCTGGCGGGTGAAGTCGAGGCGCTGTGCCACGAGTATTGGGCCGCTTCGCTCGCCGGCGAGCCGGTGATCCTTTCCGAGGCCGAGATGGTGAGCGTGCTCAAGCGGTTCAAGACCTACGGCAAGCAGCCGGGCGACCTGGGGAATGTCGATGTTTCGGAACTGGCCGTGTTTGCCCCGATCCGTCGCGATCAGCCCGATTCCGCGGCCAAACGAGGGAAATAGCGGCGCGTCTCCAGGGCCCGCCAAGGAGGGGAGCCGTGGGGGGGAAACGTGGATAGAATCGGACGTATGCAATTCAGGATGACGGGGGCAATTCGACGCGCGATCGGGAACGCTGCGCTCCGGCGCCGTGCCTGTAACGCTTCGCACTGGCTCCTGGCCGCAGCGTTCCTCGGCTGGAGAGCTTTTGCGGGCGGCGGGGTGTTGGCCGCCGGAGCGGAAGAGGCTCCGGCTCCGCACCTCCTCGAGCATTTCGAGCGGCAGGTCCGGCCGTTGCTCGTGGAGAAGTGCCAGGGGTGTCATGGCCCCGACAAGCAATGGGCAGGCCTGCGGCTCGACTCGCGGGCTGCGGTGCTCACCGGCGGCGATACCGGCCCGAGCCTCGTCCCCGGCCGGCCTGACCAATCAGAACTCCTCCTCCGCCTCCGTCACGCCGATGAGGAGGTGCGGATGCCGCCGCCAGAGTCGGGAGCCAGGCTTACCGACGCTGAGATCGGGGCGATCGAGGCCTGGATCGTGGCCGGGGCCCCTTGGCCAGAGGCTCCGCCGGCCGGGCCGTCGGTGATCGAAAAACAAAAAAATCACTGGGCCTTTCAGCCGCTCCCGCAAACGCCCCCAGGCGCGCTCGATCCGGCGTTCATCGATCGGCTCATCGACACGAGGCTCGCCGCGGCCGGGCTCGCCCGCGCGCCCGAAGCCGATCGGCGGACGCTCATCCGCCGCGTCAGCTACGACCTGACCGGCTTGCCGCCGGAGCCGGAGGAGGTGGCGGCCTTTGTCGCCGACACCTCCCCCGACGCCTACGAAAAACTCGTCGATCGGCTCCTGTCCTCGCCGCGCTACGGCGAACAGCAGGGGCGGCATTGGCTCGACGTCGCCCGCTATTCCGACACCAAGGGCTACGTCTACGGCCGTGAGGAGCGGTTTTTCGTCCATGCCCCGGTCTACCGCGACTGGGTGATCGGGGCCTTCAACGACGACCTCTCCTACGATCGCTTCGTGACGCTCCAACTCGCCGCCGACCGGGTGTGCGGGGAGGAAGATCGCGACCTCGCCGCCCTCGGCTTCCTCACCACCGGCCGACGCTTCCTCGGCGTCACCCCCGACATCGTCGACGATCGGATCGACGTCCTCACCCGCGGGCTCCTCGGTCTCACCGTCGGCTGCGCCCGCTGCCACGACCACAAATACGATCCGGTCGCCACGGCCGATTACTACGGCCTCTACGGCGTGTTCACAAGCTCGTATGAAAAACTCGTGCCGGTGCAGGCCGCGGCCGGGGTCGCGCCGCCGACGGCGGAGTTTGCCGCCGAGCTCGCCAAGCGAAGGCGCGCGCTCGACGAGGGCTCGCTGCGGCTGCGCGCCGAAAGCTCCGAGCGCTTCCGGGCTCGGGTCGCCGACTATCTCTTCGCCCAGACCGAGCTGGGGAAATACCCCGAGCTCGGCTTCGACCAGATCATCGCCAAGGACGATCTCATCGCCGCGATCGTCCGCCGCTGGCAGGCGTTTTTGAGCCCCGACCGGGCAGGGCACGATCCTGTCTTCGGGCTTTTGGTCGCCCTCCTCCCGCTCCCCGCCGAGGGCTTCCCGGAGGCGGCAGCGGCGAAGCTTGCCGAGCTCAAGGCCTCCGCGGTGCCGATCCATCCGCGGATCGCCGCGGCCTTCGAGACGCCGCCGGGGAGCTTCCGCGAGGTGGCCGATCGGTATGGAAAAGTGTTTGCCGAGATCGATGCCGCCTGGAAAACACTCTGCGGCCGGGCGGTCGCGGCGAGCGCTTCGCCCCCGCAGGCGCTCCCCGACCCCGCTGACGAGCAGCTTCGCCAGGCCCTCTACGGCCCCACCTCCCCCTGCACGATCCCCGACGAGCCGATCGCCAACATCGAGACGCTCATGGATTCCGACTCGATCAACCAGATCTGGAATCTCCAAAACGAGCTCGATCGCTGGCTGATGCCGCAGCCGGAGTCGGCCCCGCAGGCGCTGGCCCTCTTCGACCGGGGCACGCCGCAAGACGCGCAAATCTTCAAGCGCGGCAATCCGGCCAACAAAGGGCACGTCGTGCCGCGCCGGCTGCCGGCTGCCGCCACCGGTGGCGACCAGGGGGCCTTTGCCGACGGCAGCGGCCGGCTGGAACTGGCCCGACAAATCGTCGCCCCCACCAATCCCCTCGCCGCGCGGGTGTGGGTGAACCGGGTGTGGCGTCAGCATTTCGGCCGCGGGCTGGTCGAGACGCCGAGCGATTTCGGCTTGCGCGCCGAGCCGCCGACGCATCCGGACTTGCTCGACGCTCTCGCCGCCGGCTTCATCGCCGACGGGTTCAGTACGAAGCGGCTCCACCGCCGGATCGTCACGAGCCACACCTACCGACAGCAATCGGGGCGCGTTGCCGGGGCGGCGAGCGCCGAGGAGATCGATCCTGAAAACCGTCTCCTGTGGCGAATGCCGGTGCGGCGGCTGGAGTGGGAGCCCTTTCGCGACACGCTCCTCATCGTCAGCGGCGATCTCGACCCGGCGGCCCGTGGCGGCCGCGGCAGCGACGTCCTCGCGGCCGGGCCCGGGCCCCATCGGCGGAGTGTCTATTGCGTCGTCGACCGGCAGTTCGTGCCGGGGGTGATGAGCGTCTTCGACTTCGCCAATCCTGATCTCCACATGCCGAAGCGGTTGGAGACGACCGTGCC
>CANGGT010000018.1 GCA_947453375.1 Planctomycetaceae bacterium | reverse complement strand
GGCTGGCGGGGCGGGCGATCTTGCCGGCATCACCCGCCGGACGTGGAGAATCGTCGACGGTCCGGCCGGGCTGGGGGACGTGGCATCGCTGGCCGAGGCGCTCGTGGTGGCCGACGATGGGGATGTCGTCGAATGCGCGTTCAGCGGCGTCCGCGACGAGGAACCGTGCGTCATGGTGGGGAGACGGCTGACGCTCCGCGCGGCACCGGGGCACGATCCGGTGCTCCGGTTCACGTTCCCGGCCGGTGACGGTCAAGGCGCTGGGCTGTCGGTCGTGTCGGGAACGTTTGCCGTCGAGGGCGTTGGGCTCCGCCTCGTCCCTGCATCCTCCGGGGGATCGCTTTCCCGTGGGGCATCTTCACGAGGTTCATCCTCCTTTGGTTCATCCTCCCATGGTTCATCGTTGTTCGCCCTCGGTCGGGGGGCAACGCTCACCGTCGAGAACGCCCTCCTCGAGATTCGCGAACCACAGCGGGCGGCCGGAGGGATCTTCGCGGCAGGAGCGGATGCGGTGTTTGTCCGCGGGGTGCGTCCTGACGGGGATGGTGGGGGCGAGGGAATGACGCTCCTGCCCCATCCCGATGCGGGGAGCCGGGACGGGGGAACGCCGCCCGAAGCGGTGGTCCGGTTGGCGGGAGTGCAGGCGGTTGGGGAGGGAACGTTTCTTGCGGCCGACCGGGGGATGGCCATGGAGCTGGGCTGGTCGGGGGGGCGATGTGTGACCGGGGGGCGATTCCTCGAGATCGACGGTGGGCCGCGGGGAGGGCCGGCCACCTCCGTGCGGCTCGCCCTCCGCGACACCGTGCTTGCCAATCAGGCGGGGTTTGCCCTTCTCGTTGATTCGCCGGCCGTTCCCGCGATGCCGGTCCTCCATGTCACGACGGAACGCTGCCGGTTCCTCACGCCGCCGGGGCTGACATTCATCGAACAATCGGGCATCGGCCAGCCCGACGCCTACCGCGCTGCCGTGGAGTGGATCGATGCCGGCGGAAGGTACGAGGGGGCGACGGTGTTTCGGCGCATTGACGGCGCTGCCGAACGCGAGGAGATGCCCTTCTCGGGGCTGAACCCGGCCCTCCGCCATGACCCATCGATCGGAGGATGGGCAGAAGGAAACCCGTGGGATTTCCCGGCGATACTCCCTGTTGAAGCACCGCGTCGGCCCGATTCTTGACATCCGATGCGGTGGGACGGTCTAGTAATGAAGAGCCAAAAGTTTTTTCCGACTCAGGAGTGCAGCCGATGAAGCGGGGCCGTTTCTTGCTCGTGGTGACGTCTGTGGCCGTGGCGATGGTTGCGGGGGGCCTTGCCCGCCCGGCTTTCGCCATCAAGCAGTTTCAGGATGAGTTCAAGGCCGTCTACGTCAAACCCGACAGCAGTGATCCCGCCGAGAAGGCGTTGGCCACGGCCGTCGAGGCAGCGAAGTGCAACCTCTGCCACAAGGGGAAGGAAAAGAAGGACCGCAACGCCTACGGCCACGCCCTGGCCGAACTTCTCGACAAGAAGGAAGACGCCAAGAACATGGAGAAGATCCGCAAGGCGCTCGAGACGGTCGCTGGGATGAAGAGCGCCGACGGTGAGCCGACGTTCGGCGAGCTGATCAAGATGGGGAAGCTGCCCGGCGGCCCCGTGGAGTGATCGCTCCGACAGTTCGGCCTGTGATCTCCGGAGACGCCGTCCGACGGCGTCTCCGGTTTTTTTTGCTGCTTGTGCCGCGCGACGACAGGGAAGGCGTTTTCAGGAGATGACGATGACCGACGGCAAGCTGCCAGGCAGGGATGACCGACACAGCCCCCGGACGCCCGGGGCGATGGTGATGCGCAGACGCTTCTGGGGGGCGCTGGCGATTCTCCTGCTCCTGGCGACGAGCACCCCCGCGGAAGCCCAGCGCCCCGGCCGTCGCTGGCGAAGCGCTCCCCCTGCTCCACGGGCTCAGCCGACGCCCCGCCCGACCCCCCAGCCTTCGGCTCAGGCTGGCGCTCGGGCGGCTCCGCAGGCCGGGAACCAGCAGGCGGGGACGCAGCCTGCGTCGCCGAAGCCGCCGGCTGCTGGCGGCAAGGAAGCAAAGGGAACAGGCGAGGGAAAGAACAGCGCCACCTCGGAAACGAAGCCGGGGAAGAATATTCCGCAGACCGCCGCCAAGCCTGAAGCCCCGCCGTCGCCGCTCTCCACGGCCGCGTCCGACACGCTCTCCTGGGATGGGCCAGCACCGTTCAGCGAGGATTGGCGAATCGATCACCCGGGAGCCTGGCGGCCGGAGGAAGGCGCCGGGGACGTGGAGCTCGCCGGAGGGTCCCGCGTGCCGACGCGGGTCGACACCGGATCGGTCGATGTGGCGCAGTGGACGACCCGGGATCGTCGCTCCGAGATCGTGACGCCGCGATCGGTGCTCCAGGCATCGGCCGAGGTGGCGCTCCCCGACGAGGCCATTCCCCCGTCCGATCTGGTCGTCTTTCCCGGTGCCGAAGGGGCGCTCCCGGCGGCGGCGATCGCGGCGCCAGCAGCCCCCGCCGCGACGACGTCCCCCGATGGCACCGTCAGCGTCCTTGTGCGGGAAGGGGCGGAAGGGGCGGCGATCGCCGAGCCGACCGCCGGCACTTCGGCTACCGTCTCGCTCTCCCAAGAAGAATCGTCGTCCCCTTGGCTCCCGCTGGGGACCTTCGCCGCGGTTCCCGCCGGCAGCGATCGCTCCCTGGCGCCGCATCTGTTTCTTGAACTCGCGCTCCATCGCGACGGCACCGTGCGGGGCAACTATTTCGACGCCGTCTCCGATGCGGTCCATCCGGTGACGGGCCGATTCGACCGCGAGACCGGTTCGCTCTCCTGGCGGATCGGAAGTGGCGGGGCGGAGTTCGCGACCACGGCGGAGGGGCTGGCCGGAGGCCGCGGCGAGGCCACCGTCCGCCGAGGCACGACGGAGCGGCCGTGGTTGCTCATCGCCCTCCCGTGACCGTGCCTCACCGATCGGCGCGTCTTCGATCCAGGCGGAGCCGGAGCCTCAGCCGTCGGCGATCGCCTCGAAGAGGTCGCTGAGGAGGCCACCGGGAATCGCCGAAACGGCCGCCGCCGTCTCGGCCGGTGCGAAGATTCGCACCCGTTTGACGAGGTTGTCGAACTGCTCGTGGGCAAGACTGCGAACGACGGGGGAGAGTTCGGCCAAGGATCTCCACCGATCGACGCTGGCGAGGTCGCCGGTGTCCCTGGGGCGTTGCCGGACTTTGAGGTTGAACTCCACCTCGCGCTCTGCGGGCGGGGCATCGATGAGGAGCGTCTCGGGGGCCACTGCCATCCCCAGCCGTCGGGAGAGTCGCTCGGCCAGCCGGGCCGAGATCCGGGTCGTGGTGGGATAGGAGCAGCCGGCGAGGGCACGGTGGATGTCGGGGTGGTTGAGGGCGTCGTAGGTGGCGACGCGCTTGAGGAGGGTGCGCCGCGGGCCGAACAGCCCCTCGACGAGCGGTGCCGCTCCGGTCCCCTCCGCCGCCCCCCTCAGCCAGCCGATGAATCCCTGATCGTCGGCTCGGGTGAGCCAGGGGGCATCGATCGCATCACGCACGATCCATACCGCCCGTTGGAGCATGCCGGTGGCGGCGCGCACGGCGTGGTGCCAGTAGACCTCGCTGAACATCACGTAGCGGGCGAAGACCATCAGTTCGGCGGCTGTCCGCCCCTTGTCGGTGATCGCCAGTGTCTGTTCTCCGGCATCGATGCAGAGGCTCGCCAGCAGCCGATCCTGATCGAAGTGTCGCCCGTAGGGCACACCGGCGTGGAGGCTGTCGCGGGCGAGATAATCCATCTTGTCGACGTCAATCGGGCCGGAGAGGAGCGAGTGGAGGAGCATCCCGGCCGGGTCGGTGGCTGTCCCGTCGATGAGGGTTGCAATCCGGGACGGCTCGAGCCCCCATTCGGCCCGGAGGATCTCGGCGGGTTCGCCGGCACCGAGGATCCCGCCGACGAGCGATTCGTGGCGGGGGAGTTCCGCGAGACCCATGTCCTCGAGGGGGTGGCAGTAGGCCCAGTGACCGACATCGTGGACGAGGGCGGCGACAACGAATGCCGCGGCGTCCCCCTCGTCGACCGTGGCGGCGAAATGGCTGTCGCGACGGAGCCTGGCGAGGAAGGCGAGGGCGAGGCGGTAGACCCCCAAGGAATGCTCGAAGCGGGAATGGACGGCGCCGGGGTAGACGAGCGACACCAACCCGAGCTGGCTGATCCGCGTCAGGCGACGCATCTCGGGGGTGTCGATGAGGGCCCGCACTCGGGTGGTCAGCGGCACCGTCACGTCGGGGGGGATGCGGATGCCGTCGACGGCTTGCTCGGTCGCGATCAGCTCCGGGAGTGCGTCGTAAGCCATGGGGGACCGCGGAGGAGGGAATCGTCGGTGAAGCCTGATCAGATGGAGGTGACGCCAGCGAGCCAGCGCAGGGCCGCGCTGACCATCAGGAAGAGCGAGAAGTGCGCGATCGCCGATCCGGTCTCGAAGTCGAAGCAGGCAAACGCTGCAAAGGCTCCGACGGCGATGAAGGCCGGGGCGTAGTAGAGCCACTCCCACATCTCGATCTCGGCGGGGAGATAGCCCCGGGCGATCCACAGCGCGACGTAGACCGCCGCGCAGATGAGCGTGCGGATCGCGAGGCTTCTGCCCTGGTAGGGCTGGAGCTCACGGTCGCGGATCGCCACATATCCGAGATACGCGCAGGGAATGGCGAGGAGGGCCGCCCCCGCCAGTTGAAACCAAGCCGGTGGGGCGCCGCTCCACTGGACCCGGGCGATCGCGGCCGCTGCGATCGCCAGCACCGTCCCGGCGCCGAGGAGGGTCCACTGGAGCGCCGACACGGGGCGGTCGATCCGCTTGAGGGGCGCCGTCGGGGCCCTTCCAGTCGCGGTCGACGTCGTCGACGGTGCCTCCGGTTCGTGGATGACGACGGCCTTCACCGGGGCCGCCGGGATCGTGATCGGCTTCTTGCACTTCGGGCACGGACCGGTCCGGCCGGCGAACTGGTCGCTGACGGTAAAGGTCGACTTGCAGGAACCGCACAACACCTGGATCGCCATGATCTCACCCGCATCAAAGACGTGACGGCCCGGACGCCCGAAGATCGATCATCCCCTCACGCCCCGACAAAGGCTCCAGACCGGGGGACGGCCAGCGACCCGCGGGGAAGTGTCAGAGGCTGCCGGTCTGCCGTCAAGTCATGCGCTGCCACGACGGTGGGTGGTAGAATGGATTCGAGGCGCCCGGCGACGGCACGCAGCGATCGCAGCCTGCCCGAGGGTGGCCGCTGGAGGAGGTAAGCGTCCCGTGGCCGACCCGAAATCCCCGCAGTCGTCTTCCGGCGACGGCCCCCGGTCCCCCGCCGCCACCATCACGTTTCCGTGCCCAAACGGCCACCGGATCAGCGTTCCTGCCAAACTCGCCGGGAAGCGTGGCGCTTGCTCGAAATGCGGGACTGCGGTCGTGATCCCGTCATCTTCGGTGGCGATCGCCGCTTCGTCGACCCCTTCCGTCGGACGGCCAGCGGCGGCTCAGGCCGACGTGTTCGCCGCTGGGGGGGATCATCATGGGGGCGAAGACGGGACGATCACCCTCCAGGCTCCCCCCGCATGGACGCCGCCGCTGGCGGCCGTGCCGTCAGGCACGATTGCGTCTTCGATCGGAGCGACGGCGCCTTCGCCCGGGGCTGGGCCTGCGTTGTCTCCGTCAGTCCACGCCGGCCCCGCCGCGCGGGGCGGCGGGGCGCCGCAGGAGGGCACTGGAGGGGGAGAGAGCGATCCGGCCAAGGCGCTGGTGGCCAATCCTACCGCCCTCCTCGTGGCCCGGCTGTGGGCTGAACGGGATCATGGCGGGATCGTGGAGCTCCACCTCGTGGGTGGAAGCGTGATCCTCCCGGAGTGGTATGAGCCGGCCTGGTCGCAGGGGAGCCACGGGCTGTTCGCCAGCCAGGCCGCGGACGGGTCGGTCACGCTCACCGCCGTCGCCTGGGATTCGATCCAGAAAGTCGTCGTCCGGCAGGTCGAGGGGCTTCCCGACGGCATGTTCGAGTGACGCCCGCGAAACGAGCGGCCTCTGAATCGAGTGCCTGCCGGACCGGAAGTCAGTCGTCCTCGTCGAGATCCCCTTCGGTGATCATCGTGAAGCCACGCTTGCCGAGGGTCTCGAGCCCCATCTCGGTGTTGTCGACCATCAGGGCGACCGCCGGGCGTCCACGGGGGCGGACCAGGATCGGATAGGCCTGGATGATGTTCACCTCGGCCTGAAGGAGGGCCGTGCAAACCTGAAGGAGCGGCTGGGGATGGTCGGGGAGTTCGACGCCGATCAGATCGCTCTCGATGATCGCCAGCCCCGCCCGCTCCAGGATCTCCCGCCCCTGTTCGGGATGACTGACGAGGAAGCGAACGAAGGCACATTCGCCGGAATCGTTGATCGAGAGGGCGACGATTCTCACCCTCGATCCGTCGAAGCGGCGCACCACCTCGAGCAACTGGCCGACACGATTCTCGAGAAAGACCGTGAATTGCCGGAGCGTCGGCCAATTCCGTCCGCGCGCCGTGGCGAATCCGATCCCAGAACCCTCACCCGAGTCGCCGATGCTCACGGTTGCAGCACTCCACTGGTGGCGGCGGCCGGCGGCATTCTCCGGCTTCCCGGACAAGGGCCCGGCGGCCTAAGGTTCGCGGGAACCGGCAGGCTCACCTGCCGGATCCTGGCAGAAAGAGAATAGAGTCTTCCCGGCACCCCGGTCAACGATTTCATGCCAAGACAGACGAGGACGACCATGACGGACACGCCTGCGCACGAGATCACGGTGAGGGTTCGATATCAAGAAACCGACGGACAGCGTCGCGTCCACCACGCGAATTACCTCAATTACTTCGAGGTGGCCCGCACGGAGATGCTCCGGGCCAGTGGCATTACCTACAGGGAACTGGAGGACGCCGGGGTGTTTCTCGTGGTCTCCGAGGCGACCTGTTCCTACAAGGCGCCCGCTGATTACGACGATCTCCTCACGATCCGCACCTGGATCGAGAAGGCCGGGGGGGCGAGCCTGCGCCATGGCTACGAGGTGGTCCGGGACGCCACGATCATCGCCAGCGGATCGACGGTCGTGGTGTGTGTCGACCGGGAGGGGCGGGTGCAAAGGATGCCAGGGTGGCTCCGCGGATCGCCGGCTTCCAACTGACCTGGGGGGAGGCTGCGACGCTGTCTGCCCCTCGGGAACAGGCGTCAGGGGCCATTCAGGAATCCGAGGCCAGTGGTTCGAGAACGAATCGCTGGTCGCCGCACTGAAACTGGGCGGCGGCGTCGAGCCTGACCGGCGCGTCGATCCGCACCCAGAGGCCGTTGAGGCCGCGGTTCACGATCCGCCAGGCGCTGCGGCCGGCGACCACCTCGGCATGGATCGGACTCACGAACGGATCGTCGAGGAGGAGCGTCGGCAGGCCAGGGTCCTCGAGCCCCGGCAGCGCGTCGGTCCGTCCGAGAAGGAACGGCAGCGGAGGGCAGGGGAGCGGAGGAGCGTGATCGTCGCGGCCGGCCGGAGCGAACTCCGCCGCGCCATCGTCCCTCCGCCTGAAGACCAGTCGCGTTCCGCCGATCTGGAATCGCGTGCCCGGCCGGAGCTTGGCGGTCATCACCCGCACCCAGGTGCCGTCGGCGCTGCCCAGGTCGGTGAGGAGCCAGCCGCCCCCAGGGAGCCGGTCGAGCCGGGCGTGGTCCGCCCCGAGGAACGGGTCGTGCGGGATACTCACGCTGCCGGTCTGCCGTCCGACGACGAGCGTGTCGTCGCGGAGGCGGATCGTCTCCCCGCTGTCGCGGCCGTCATCGACGACATGGAGAAGCGCCATCGGAGGGCGTCTGCCCGGCCGCCACGGGATTGCCTCGATGTCGGCCACCGTTGCCTGAGGGAGGGCCTCGGCCACGGCCTGGGCAGCCCCGGCGGCGGCCAGCGGAGCGAGCGCCGTAGCCTCGGGCGTGGTGGCCATAGCCTCGGGCGTGGTGGCGTAGTGGGCCTTGAGAAGTTGGGCCAAGCCGTCGAAGCTTTCGAAGAAAGCCCCGGCCACAGGGGGGGGCTGGTGTCGCACTGGGGAGTCCACGGAACGATCCCTCCGGATCCGGCCACCGGTGTCGAAGCTCCTTTCAATGTATCGCCTCGTACCGGGCTGCCAATCGGGCGGCATCGCACCTGGGCCACGATCGGTCGTCAATCGGCCGTTCGGGCGTCGATGGTGGGCGGAACGCGTTGGCAAGCGCACAATCGTCGACGACGAACGGTCGACCGGAGGCGGACGGCCAGCCGTCCGTCCTCACCCCTGCCTTCCCATTCCCGGAGGAATCCGATGAGCGACGCCGCCGACCCGATCGCCCAGCGTGCCCTGGCCATCAACATCGACCGGCAGATCTACGGCACGTTCGCCGAGATCGGGGCCGGTCAGGAGGTGGCGCGGTGGTTCTTTTCCGTGGGGGGGGCGGCCGGCACGGTGGCCAAATCGATGTCGGCCTACGACATGAAGGTCAGCGATGCGATCTACGGGAAGGCCCCCCGATATGTCTCGCGGGAGCGTGTCGAGGAGATGCTCGAGCACGAGTTTTCCCTCCTCCGGGAACGGCTCGAGGAATCACGCGGCTCGGGCACGCGGTTCTTCGCCTTTGCCGACACCGCTGCCGCAAAAGCCCACTCCGGCGGGAACGACTGGCATGCGTGGATGGGGATCCGCTTCCAGGACAAGCCCGGCGGCGCGCCGAACGACGTCATCGTCCACGTTCGGCTGCTCGATCCGAGCAATTCCCGCCAGCAGGATGCCCTCGGCCGTCTCGGCGTGAATCTCATCCACGCCTGTGTCCATCACTGGCGCGATCCCCATCAATTGCTCGAATCGCTCCTCGACGACGTCGGTCGGGAGCGCCTCGAGGTCGATTGGGTGGTCATGCGGGGGCCGGCCTTTGCCGGGGTCGACAATCGGCTCCTCGCGCTCCATCTGGTGCGGATCGGCTTCACCCACGCGGTGTTGTTTGGCACCGACGGCCAGCCGTTGCTCGCCTCGGAGGCGATCCGCCGGCGCCGGGTGCTCCTCGAGCGCGGGCGGTTCTGTCCGGTGACGCGTCTCAATCTCGAGATGCTCGCGTCGGCCTCGATACTCTTTGCCGGCGATGCCGAGGGGGCCTCGGCCGAGGCCGATCAACCGGTCGTGGAGATCATGGAGATCACCATGAACAACCTCCGGGACACCGGCAAGGTCGATGATGCCGACTTCCTCGCCCGAGTCGATCTCCTCTCGGCGATCCGCAAGCTCGTCCTTGTCAGCGATCTCGGGCCGTTCCATCGGCTCGCCGACTACCTCGCCAAGCGGAATGTCGAGCGAACGGGAATCGTGCTCGGTGTGCCCCTCCTCCGCGAACTGTTCAACGAATCCCACTACCGGGATTTGGGAGGCGGGATCCTCGAGGCCTTCGGCCGCCTCTTCACCCACTCGGTGCGGCTCTACGTCTACCCCACCCGCGACCCGATCGACGGCCGAAAGATCACGGCCGACACGCTCAAGGTGGCCCCACACCTGAGCCATCTCCTCCAGCACCTCCTCGCCAACGGGTTGGTGCAGTCGATCCCCTGCGAGGACGGTGCCCTGCGCACTTACTCGAGCGAGGAGGTCCGCTCGCGGATCTGCTCGGGCGACCCATCGTGGAAGGATCTGGTCGATCCGGCGGTGGCGAAGATCATCGAGGCGACCGGCTACTTCGGCGCCCGGTGCGACGTTCCTGTCCCAGGGCGGCGGGGCTGATCAGCTGCGCCTCAAGCCAACCGCTTCAGGCGGCGACGGATTGCTCCGACCGCCATGACGCCCGCTCCAAGGCCGGCGAGGACGATCGACGAGGGCTCCGGGACGGCCGCGGCGACAAGAAACCCGGTCTGGCCGTAGTTGCCGATGCTCGGGTTGTTCGTGTCTGCCTGGAAGCGGTCGCGGACAACGGCGTAGAGATAGTTCGTGCCGGCGACAACCGGAACGTCGCCACTGACCCAGCCGAGAAATCCCAAGCCCTGCTTCTCAAAGCCGATCTGGGCCCCGGTCATCGTGGGCATGTAGATTTCGGTGTTGTCGACTGAACCGCCGACGAAGAACGAAATGGCGTTGTCGGCGGCGGTGAGCAACTTGAAGTAGGCGACTCCGGTCGAATCGGACTGGAAAGCCGTCCGGTAGATCACGGTGTAGTCCGACTGCGGCGACGGGTAATTGCCGGGGAAGAGGGCGTTGGCATTGTCCTGCTGCAAACCAATCCACCGCGCGCCGTTGGCACCGACGTTGTCCGAGCCGCCGTTCCCGCGTCCCGGATACCAAGGCGCGGGAACGTTATCGATCGGAGCCCCGCCCGAGAAAACCCAGGCCTGATAGCCCGGGGTGATCGGCCCGGGGATGCTCGTGTAGGCGCTGGGGAAGGCGTAGACCTCCCAGAAGCTGTCCTGGCCACCAGTGCCGACCGAGTATTCCGTCCCGGTCAGATGGAGTCCGGTGATGATGGGGGTTGCCGTCGCGGTTGCCGTGGAGACGGCCAGAGCGAGCCCAGCGACGATCGCCGAGAAGAAACGGCGAGCGACAAGACCACCAAACAACGGATTGCTCATGGAAGACTTCCCAGTTGAACGCGTTCGCTGAATCGGCCGGCGTGCTGGGCACGCTCTGACTCGGAATATGGTTTGGCGAGGAGGGCGGAGGTCGCTTCCTCGAAGGGATTGAAATGCAATCGCCGTGCCAAGTCGCTGTAAGGTTTTCCAAGTCGCTGCTTTTTTGCGGAGAAAATCGATTTTGTGGCAGGATTTGCGCGATTATGACGGCATCTTTTTCGTGCCGCTCCAGATTTTCAACCCTCTGTCCTCCCCCCCCACAACAGGCGAGGTCTGTGCGAATTGGTGATTCATTTCGCAAAAAGTGCGATATTCCGTTCCCCGGAAGTGTGAGGCTCGGTGTGGCCGTCGCTCCCGCGCTGCTCGCGCCCTTTCCCCGACGAGGATCTCCTTGAGCCATTTTTCCCAGATCGCCCCGCCTCTCCTGCCGGTCCCGCTCGGCGACGCCGGCGACGTGGCGTCGCCCGGATCGTCCCAGCCCTGGTCGCGGGTGATCGGGGAGGCCGAAGTGATGCGCCTCCTCGAGCAGGCGATCGTCCGAGTGGGGGCGTTTGATTGCCCGGTGCTCGTGACCGGGGAGACCGGCTGTGGAAAGGAGGAGGTGGCCCGGGCGATCCATGCTTCCGGTTCCCGGGCAGGCCGACCGTTTGTGGCGGTCAATTGCGGCGCGATCGTGTCGTCGCTCGCAGAGAGCCAGCTCTTCGGTCATTCCCGGGGCTCGTTTACGGGGGCCGATGCGAGCACCGCCGGCGCCTTCCGTGCTGCAGACCGGGGGATTTTGTTTCTCGACGAGATCGGGGAGATGCCGCTCGACCTTCAGCCGAAGCTCCTTCGCGCTCTCCAGCAGCGCGAGGTGACGCCCGTCGGCGCCACCCGTCCGATCCCCGTCGACGTTCAGGTGATCGCGGCCACGAATCGGGATCTCGCTGTCGAGGTAGCCGCCGGCCGGTTCCGCGAAGATCTCTTCTACCGGCTCAACGTCATCCACCTGACCATTCCCCCACTCCGCGCTCGTCGCGACGACATCCCGCGCTTCGTCGAGCACTTCTCCCGGCACTTCGCGGCCATCTACGCCCTCCCGGTGTGGCAGCCCGATGCCGCGACTCTGGCGCGGTTTGTCGACTTCGCCTGGCCGGGGAATGTCAGGCAACTGGCGCAGACGATCCAGCGAGTGGCGATCTTCGCCGATCAGGTCGAGGCGATCCTCGACGAGACGTTCGCCGCAGCGCCTCCTTCCCCCGCCGCGTCTGCGGTCCCCGCGGAAGCGTCATCGGCCGCCTCCTGCGACATCCCGTCCGCCGTCCACGCCCGCTCGGCTTCCGAGAGGTCTGCGGGAGCAGGGGCTGAATCGCTCCTCCCGATGTTGCAGCTCGACGAGTTGCGGCGCCTCGCGGTCCGTCAGGCGCTCGCAGCCGCGGAAGGGCATCGCGGCCGCGCAGCCTTGCTCCTAGGCGTCTCGCCGAACACGATGACGAAACTCGTCGCCGAGGCATGCCCAGGGGAGCAGGCTGCGCGTGGCCGGCCGCGCAAGGCACGCGGAGCGAAGGGGGCCAGGCTGGGTTAGACTTTTGAATGGGGCAAAGTCTCAAGGCCGATGCCGGCATCCATCGGCGGCATCTCCCGGCCAGCCTCGAGGGACGGAGGCGTTTGAATGTTCACGATCGATCTCGGTGGAAAGACGGCGCTGGTCACCGGCGGTAGTCAGGGGCTCGGGCTTGTCACCGCCCAGACGCTCCATCGTGCCGGGGCGAATGTCGCCATCGGGTTTTTTCCCGATGAAGCCGGCGAGAACCGGGCCCGAGCCGAGCGGGCCATCGCCAGCCTCGGCGACAGGGCTGTGGCGATCGCCGCTGACGTCCGCGACCTGGCCGCCGTCGAACGAATGGTCGACGGGGCCATCGATCGCTTCGGAGCCCTCGACATCCTCGTCAACAACGCCGGCATCCTCCGCGACAAGACGCTGCGGAAGATGGCCGCCGACGACTGGCAGGCAGTGATCGACACGAATCTCACCGGCGTCTTCAACGGCTGCCGGGCTGCCTGTGATCGGATCGGCGACGGCGGGCGGATCGTCAACATCTCCTCGATCAGCGCGGCGGTCGGGTTCTACGGGCAGGCCAACTACGCCGCCGCGAAGGCCGGTGTTGTCGGGCTCACGAAGGTCCTCAGCCGCGAATTGGCGAAGCGGGCGATCACCGTCAACGCCGTGGCGCCGGGGGTCGTCCTCACCGACATGGGGCGGACGATCCCTGCCGAGTCGCTCGACGCGATGCTCGACGAGATTCCGCTCCACCGTTTTGGCGAGCCGCGCGAGATCGCCGAGGCGATCCTGTTTCTCGTCAGCCCGATGGCCTCGTATGTCACCGGGCAGACGCTCCACGTCAACGGGGGCTGGTGGGGATGATCGGGACGCTCGCCGGAAAGCTCTGCTCGGCAGACGAGGCGGTGGCGCTCGTCGGGAACGGCATGACGGTTGTCAGTGGCGGCTTCGTGGGGGCGGCCCACCCTGAGGCGCTGTCGGCCGCCCTCGAGCGCCGCTTCCTCACCTCCGGGAGCCCTCGCGATCTGACGCTCGTCTATGCGGCCGGCCAAGGCGACGGCCGGACGCGCGGGCTCAATCACCTCGCCCACGCCGGCCTCCTCAAGCGGGTGATCGGGGGCCACTGGGGGCTCTGCCCTCGGCTCGGGGCGCTGGCCATGGCCAACGAGATCGAGGCCTACAACTTTCCCCAAGGGGTGATCTGCCACCTGTTTCGCGATATCGCAGCCGGCCGCCCCGGCTGCATCACGCACGTCGGCCTCGGCACCTTCATCGATCCGCTTCAGGCCGGGGGGCGGCTCAACGCGCGCACGACCGAGGCGCTTGTCGAGCGGGTGGAGATCGGTGGCAAAACCTGGCTGTGGTACAAGGCGATGCGGCTTGACATCGCCTTGATCCGCGCCACGGCGGCCGATGCCTCCGGCGGCCTCGTGATGGACGAGGAGGCGATCATCGGCGAGGTGTTGCCGATCGCCCAGGCTGTGAGAAACAGCGGCGGGGTGGTGATCGCGCAGGTGAAGCGCCTCCTCGACGCACCGGCCCCGCCGCAGCAGGTGCGCGTGCCCGGCATCCTTGTCGACCGGATCGTGGTGGCTGGCGACGGCGAGCACGATCAAACCTTCGGCGAGCGCTTCAATGCGAGCTACACGCTTCCGGCGCGGGGGCGAAGCGGCGCCGGCGGAACGATCGACCCAGCGCCGCCGATGCCGCTCGATGCGCGGCGGATCATCGCCAGCCGGGCCTGCGACGAGCTTGTCGATGGCGCGGTCGTGAACCTCGGCATCGGGATGCCGGAGGGGATCGCAGCGATCGCTGCCGAGCGTGGCCTCCTCGACCGCTGCACGCTCACGGTTGAGTCGGGCCCGATCGGTGGCCGGCCCGCGGGGGGCCTGAGCTTCGGCGCCTCAGTCCATCCGCAAGCGATCATCGATCAGCCGGCCCAGTTCGACTTCTACGACGGCGGCGGGCTCGACTTCGCCGCGCTCGGGGCCGCGGAGATCGACGCGGCGGGGAACGTGAACGTCTCCCGGTTCCACGACCGGTTCGTCGGGGTGGGGGGCTTTGTCAACATTGCCCAAAACGCGCGCCGGCTCGTGTTCTGTGGCACGTTCACCGCCGGGGGCCTCGAGGTGGCGGTCGGGGATGGACGGCTTGCGATCGTCTGCGAGGGGCGGATGGAGAAGTTTGTCGCTGCGGTGGAGCAGGTGTCGTTCAGTGCCGCGACGGCGCTCGCCCAAGGGCAGCGGGTGCTCTACGTCACGGAGCGAGCCGTGCTGGCGCTGACAGCCGCGGGTCTCGAGGTGATCGAGGTCGCCCCTGGCATTGACCTCGAGGCCGACGTCATCGGCCGGATGGGATTTCGGCCGGTGGTCCGCGACGTCCGCCCGATGCCGGCCCATTGCTTCCTGCCGGCGACGATGTGAGTGGGCAAAGAGGGGCTCGAACCCCCGACCCCCTCGGTGTAAACGAGGTGCTCTAACCAACTGAGCTATTTGCCCGGACGGGAGCCGGGCGACGATTGGTCGCAGGCCCTGGGGCTAGTGTCGCACAGCAACACGCGCCGCGGAAGCCATCCGCTATGCTCCCCGGCATGAACACCTCCCCGCTTTCCGTTGTGCTCCAGGCCGAAGGCTCCCCAGCCCGGGCCGAGATCCTCGTCGGCCGCGGCTGCGCCTGCGCCACGGCCGTGCTCGAAAGCCCCCAGGGCCTGCGCGACGTCCTCTGGGCACCTGCCGACTATGCCACGCCCGCCGGCCGCCCCTCCGCCGGCGGCATCCCCATCCTCTGCCCCTACCCCGGCAGGCTCGCCGCCACCACGATGGAGTTTCAGGGGCGATCCTTCTCGCTTCCCCCCGGCGATCAGTTCGGCAGGCCGATCCACGGCCTCGCCCACGACCGACCGTGGCGAATCCGCGAGCAGCAGGGCCACCGACTCGTCGCCGAGTTTCGCCTCTCTCTCGATGCGCCCGACGCCGTCGATTCCTGGCCGGCCGACTTCACGCTCACGGCCACCTGGACGCTCTTTCCTGATCGGCTCGATCTCGACCTCGACCTTCTCGCCCACGGCACGATGCCCGCCGCCCTCGGCCTCCACCCCTACCATCCAGTGCCTGTGATCTCAGGCGCCGATTGCGACGCCTGTCAGATCGAGATCCCCGCCACGCGCTTCCAGCCTCAGGAGGCGCTTCTCCCCGTCGGGGACACCGTGCCTGCGAGCGACAAGATCGCGTTCCCCGGGCGCGTGGCCCTCGGCGGCGTGTCGCTCGATGATCCCTTCTGCGGGCTGCTTGCCGAGGCGGACGGGAGCCCCGAGCCGATCGTCACGCGCGTCATCGATCCGGCCACCGGCGCCACGATCCGCGCCGAGTGGAGCGCGGAGTTTTCGGCGTGCGTGATCTTTACACCCCCGCACCGCCAGGCTGTCTGCATCGAGCCCTACACGGTGCTGCCGGGGCAGCGGACGTTTGACACGGCCGCCGGGTGGCGGATCCTCGAAACTGGGGAGCGCCTCGGCGGCCGGTATTCGGTGTCGACGAGCTGACTTGGGGACGGACCGGCCGACGCGTCAGGCCTTCGGCGGCGGCACGACCGTCCGCACGCCGAGTTCCACCAGTTGCTTGGCGTCGACCGGCGACGGGGCCCCGGTCATCAGGTCGCTCGCCTTCTGCGTCTTCGGGAAGGCGATCACGTCGCGGATCGAATCGAGGCCGCCGAGGAGCATCACCCAGCGGTCGATCCCCAGGGCGATCCCGCCGTGCGGCGGGGCCCCGCTGCGGAGGGCGTCGAGGAGGAAGCCGAAGCGCTCCCGGGCCACCTCGGGGCTGATGCCGAGCAAGGAAAACACCTTCTCCTGCGTGGCTCCGTCGTGGATTCGGATCGTGCCACCGCCGGCCTCCGAGCCGTTGATGACGAGGTCGTAGGCCTGCGCCCTGCAGCGGGCCGGGTCAGTGGAGAGAAACTCGCGGTCGGCGATCCGCGGGGCGGTGAAGGGGTGGTGCATCGCCGCCCAGCCGCCACTCTCGGCGTCGTGGGCGAACATCGGGAAGTCGACCACCCAGGAGAAGTTCATCGTGGCCGGGTCGAAAAGCTTGAGTTGGCTGCCAAGCCGCTTCCGCAGCATGTGGAGCGCCTTGCAGGAAACGTCGAAGGAGTCGGCCACGATCAGCGCCAAATCCCCGGGCTCGGCACCGAGCTTCGTGCGGATCGCCGCGGCCACGTCGGGACCGAGGTTCTTGGCCACAGGGCCCGTCCAGTCGCCATTGGCCTCGGCCTTGAGCCACACCAAGCCCTTCGCGCCCCCCTCGACGGCGACGGCCGTGAGGTCGTCGAGATCCTTGCGAGAGAACTTCGCCGCCGCGCCGGGGACGCGGATTCCGCGCACCCGCCCCCCCGACTCGAGCGCGCCTTTGAAGACGCGGAAGTCGCTCGTCGCCACCTCGGCCCCGAGGTCGACAAGCTCGAGGCCGTAGCGGAGGTCGGGGGCGTCGTGGCCGAAGCGCTCCATGCACTCGTCCCAGGTGAGCTGGGGGAGGGGAAGGGCGACGTCGAGGCCGAGGATTTCCTTGGCCGTCCGCTTCACGAGCCCCTCGATCACCCCCATCACGTCTTCGGAGGTGACAAACGACATCTCGACGTCGAGTTGCGTGAACTCCGGCTGGCGGTCGGCGCGGAGGTCCTCGTCGCGGAAGCACTTCGCCACCTGCACGTAGCGGTCGAAGCCGGCCATCATGAGGAGCTGCTTGTAGAGCTGCGGCGACTGCGGGAGGGCGAAGAACGAGCCGTGGTCGAGCCGGCTGGGGACGAGGTAGTCGCGCGCGCCTTCCGGCGTGCTCCGGCCGAGCATCGGCGTCTCGACGTCGATGAAGCCGAGCTCGTCGAAGTGGTCACGCATGATCTTCACGATCCGGTGCCGGAGGAAGAGATTCTGCTGCATGGCCGGGCGGCGGAGATCGAGCCAGCGGTTGGTGAGCCGGACTTCTTCGCCGGGAAGCTCAGTCGCCCCCGGCTGGAAGACCGGCGTCTCGGCTTCGTTGAGAACCTCGAGATCGCGGCACACCACCTCGATCGCCCCGGTGGTGAGCTTGGGGTTGGTCGTTCCTTCGGGGCGTGCGCCGACGGTGCCGCGGACGAGCACGACCCATTCCGGGCGGACGGCCCGCGCAGCGGCGAGCGTGGCGGCGGGGCTCTCGGGGCCGATCACGACCTGCGTCCGCCCCCAGCGGTCGCGGAGGTCGAGGAAGATCACCCCCTTGTGGTCGCGGACGCGGTCGATCCACCCGCACAGCGTCACTTCCCGACCGAGATCGTCCGCTCGCAACTCACCGCAGGTGTGACTTCGAAGCACGCCAGAAACCTTTCATGGATGGACAGGGGGGCATGGAGGGGCCACGCCGCGCGGACCGCAAGAATACGCGAACGGCCCACGGAGGTCAGCCCGGGCCCAGGAGCCTCAGGACTGAAACGACCCGAGGATGAGAATCACCGTCGCCAGCAACGCCGCGATCCCGGCGAGGGCGGCCCCGGCGAGGATCAGCGTGGGCCCCAGGCCGCCGAGGGCACTGCCGCCGAACACACCCGCCAGCGACACCCCGGCGAAGAGGATCGTGAGGACGAGCGCCGACCAGGCGAGGATCTTGGAGAGCATCGAGGTCACCTCTGGGGGGAACGGGACACCGCTGGCGCACGCGACAAGGCCGGCTCGACCGGCGTGCCCCGCTCCGCGCCGAATTCGAGATGGAGCTGTTGGGCGCCGTCGGCCTCAGGGCCGAGCTCCCGAAACAGCATGCTCGGCTGGATGTCGCGGTTGTGCTGGTATTTCTCGCTCGAGTATTCGGTGATGTCGCCGTGGATCTGATGGAAGAAGAGCTGGCAGATCTGCACGCCCGGATAGATCTTCACCGGCTGCACGGCGAACATCTCGAGGGTCCAGTACCCGCAGAAGCCGACGTCGCCGAAGCCGGCCGTGACATGGACGAAGAGCCCGAGCCGGCCGATCGAACTGCGCCCCTCGATCATCGGCACGAGGTTGTGGGTCTCGGTCCGTTCGATCGTGCGGCCGAGGTAGAGCTGGTTCGGCGTGAGGACGAGCCCTTCCTCGGGAATCTTCACCCGCTCCACGCGATTGCTCTTCCGCATGTCGAGCACCACCTCCTCATAGACGAGAAGTTCGTCGTGGAGGGAGAGGTTGTAGCTGTTGGGGTTGAGCTTCGACTCGTCGAACGGGTCGATGCGGATGTTGTGGCCGAGCTGCCGGCGGATCTCGTGGCCAGAGAGGATCATGGAACGTTCCTGCGCGGCTTCCGACCGGTCTGTCTCCGAACGCCACCGGAGTGTACCCCTCCGGAGGGCTCCTTCCCATGCCCTGCCGGCGTTCTGCGGCGGGCGACCTGGCGGCCGGCCGCAGCCGGCACCCCACGCTGCGGGCAGAGATCGGCCAGGCCGCAGCCCGCGCAGCGGGGCCGGCGGGCGAGGCAGACGGCGCGGCCGTGGTCGATGAGCTGATGGCTGAAGACGATCCATTGGCCGCGGGGGACGACCGCGACGAGGTCTCGCTCGGCGCCGACCGCGTCGGTACGGCGCGTGAGGTCGAGGCGCCGGCAGATCCGCCCGACGTGGGTGTCGACGACGATCCCCTCGGCGCGGCCAAACCCGACCCCGAGGACGACGTTGGCGGTCTTCCGGCCGACGCCTGGCAGCGTCACCAATTCGGCGAGCGTCGTGGGAACCTCGCCGCCGTGCCGCTCGACGAGCCCCCGGCAGCAGCCGAGGAGGTTCTTCGCCTTCGCCCGAAAGAATCCGGTGCTGCGGATCACCTCCTCGACCTCCTCCTGGCGCGCGTCCGCCAAGCTCGCGGCGGTCGGCCAGCGGCGGAACAGCTCCGGGGTGACGAGGTTTACGCGGCGGTCGGTGCACTGGGCCGAGAGGATCGTCGCCAGGAGGAGTTCGAGCGGCGAGCGGAAGTCGAGCGAACAGCGGGAGGCGGGGTAGAGTTCCGAAAGCCGCCCCGCCACGGCTTCTCCACGCTCGACCTGGGCCTTCCGGCTGCCCCGTTTGGCCGGGGGCGCCGTCGTAACCGGTTCGGCCTGCTCCCGTCGGGGGTCTGGAGTGCTACGATTCATCTCGCCTCCGGCCGCCGTCCGCGTTGCCCACCCATTATCCCCCCGATCCCGCCGCCGGCGTGAACCTTTCATGGCTGTCGAAACACCCTACGATCCGCTCTATCTCGAGGGGATCCGCCATTTCAACGCCTGCGAGTACTTCGAGAGCCACGAGGTCTGGGAGGAACTCTGGACCGAGTATCGCGGGGAAGCGAGGAAGTTCTACCAAGGGCTCATCCAGGCCGCGGTGGCACTCTATCATTTCGGCAATGGCAATCTCCGCGGCGCCCGCAAGCTCCACGGCAGCGTCCACGGCTACCTCGAGCCCTATCTTCCCAGCTACCTCGGCCTCGATCTGGTGACGTTCCTCCGCGATTTCGATCGCTGCCTCGCCGACGTTGTCGCCAACCCTGCCGCGACGGCCGACATTCCCCTCGATCCCGAACTGCTCCCTGAAATCCACCTCGACCCGTCCCCCACCTGAAGCTCCGATGTCCGACGAACCCCTCGCCTTCGAGCCGGAGCAGTTCCAGGGGCTGGCGCGGGTCTTCCCCTTGCCGAGCCTCGTGATGTTTCCGCACGTCATGCAGGCGATCCACATCTTCGAGCCGCGCTACCGGGCGCTCCTCGAGGAGGCGCTGGCCACCGACCGGCTGATCACGATGGGAACGCTCTTGCCGCACGAGGGGCCCGACGAAGCTGCCCCGGCGCGGCCGGCGGTGGCGCCCATTGGCTGCCTCTGCCGAGTCGCCACCCACCAGCGCACCCCACAGGGCACCTACAACGTTCTTCTCCTCGGCGTCCGCCGGCTGAAGCTCGGCGCGGAGCTTCCCCCCATGCGCCCGTTCCGGGTGTTCGAGGGGACGATCGTCGAGGATATCGATCCTTCGCTCCCCGATGAGGCTGCCGTCACGCTCCAGGCCGACCTTCTCGCCGCCTTCCGCCGGACGCTGCCGCAGATCCCCGACGCCCAGGAGCAACTCGACCAGCTCGTCGGGGCGAAGGTGTCGCTGGGGATGCTTTCGGACATCGTCGCCTACTCCCTCGATGTCGACCCGGAGTGGAAGCTGCGGATGCTTTCCGAGCCCGACGTCCTCCGCCGCACCCGGATGCTCGTCAAAGCCCTCGCCGCCCGGACCTCCCGGGGCGAACGCCCGTTTCCGCCCCTGTTCAGCCGCAATTGACCACCTTCCCCGGGGAATCGTCGGCTCCGGGGGGGCACGGCCGCAGCCCTGGAAGGGAGTGGTACACTTCATCCATGACCACGACCCCCTCTGGCGATCTCCCCTCCTGCGGTTCCGACGACCCCGAGCTGGCCCGATTGCGTGCCGGCCGCGGAGGGCCTGTCGACCATGCCCGGATCGAGCGGGCGGTGCGCGAGATCCTCCTTGCCGTCGGTGAGAACCCCGACCGCGAAGGGCTCCTCGACACCCCGGCCCGCGTCGCGCGGATGTATGCCGAGCTGTTCTCGGGGCTCCACCAGGACCCACGCGTCCACCTCCAGACGGCGTTCACGGAGAAGTACGACGAGGTGGTGCTCGTCCGCGACATCGCCTTCCATAGCGTCTGCGAGCACCATCTCCTTCCGTTCATGGGGAAGGCCCACATTGGCTACATCCCCGATGGCCGCGTCCTCGGCTTGAGCAAGCTGGGGCGGATCGTCGAGGTGGTGTCGCGGCGGCCGCAGGTCCAGGAGCGGCTCACCGAGACCGTCGCCGATCTGCTCGTCGAGGAATTGGGGGCGAAGGGGGTGGCAGTCGTCGTCGAGGCGGTCCACACCTGCATGACGATTCGCGGCATCCGCAAGCCGGGGAGCGAATGCGTCACGTCGGCGATGAAGGGGCTGTTCCGTTCCAACGTCTCGAGCCGGGCCGAGGTGCTGTCGCTGATCTACGGTCGCCGCTCCTCCTGATCGCCAGGCCCGCCCCATGACGATGCTGGTCGATTTTCTCTGCCGCTTCGGCTTCGGGATGGCGCTCGGTCTCGTCCTCACCCCTTCCGCCCTGGTTCCCCCAGGTTTTTTTAGGGTCAATCTCCTCGTCGTCATGGGGCTGGGGACCTTCGCCGCCCTCCTTGCCCATGGTGCCGTGCCCGGGGCACTGTGGATCCTGCCGGCAGCGGCGGCGGTGGTCGCCTGGATGGGGACGGTGCTCTGGCTCGCCCACCGCGTCCGCGCTGGGGTCGGTGCCTGCGGCCTTGCAGCCACGCTCCTCGCAGTGGCGGTCGCCATGGCCGCGACGGTGGTTCCGGAGGGAGGAGCTGAGGTCGCGCGGGCCCCGCTCTGGACCATCATCCGCCACCTCCTCTCCGGAGCGATCGTCGGCCTCACTGTCCACGCCATGCTCCTCGGCCACTGGTATCTCAACGCCCCCGGAATGCGCGTCGACGCCCTCCGGCGGATGATCGACGTGGCGTTGATCGCTTGGTTTCCCCAACTCCTCCTCGCGATCGTCGAAGTCGGTGGCGCCCGGCTCCTGGCCGACGCGTCAGCCGCGGCCCCCGCCGTCCACTCCGCCACCGCCTCGTCCCTCTGGGCGCTCCGCTGGCTGGCGGGCCTCATCGGCCTCCCCGTCCTCCTGTGGATGAGCCGCAAAACGCTCGATATCCCCAACACTCAGAGCGCCACCGGTATCCTCTATGTGGCGTGCCTGGCGGCGATCGTCGGGGAGTTGGCGGCCCAGCTCCTCGCGGCGGGCTGACGGAGCTCCCGATCGAGCCTCAGCCCGAAGCCCAGCCCGAGCGCCCCACTGAAGCCCCGATCACCCGTGGATCCCCCATCATGCAGATCGGATACGACTGCCCCAGCTGTTCGGCATCGGTGCGGCTCACCGGCATCGAGACGCTCTCCGTCCTCCCCTGCCAGCACTGCGGCACCGCTCTCGAGGTGCCGGCCGACGGCTTCGCGGCCGACTCGCCGCCGCGGCTGGCTCGGTGCCTCGTCTGCCCGAGCGCCGATCTGTTCGTCCGCAAGGATTTCCCGCAACGGCTCGGTGTGGGGATCGTTGTCGTCGGGCTCCTCGCCAGCTGTGTCGCCTGGGGGATGCGCGAACTCCTGGCGACGTTCGCGATCCTGTTCGTGACGGCGCTGATCGATCTTGTGCTCTATCTCGTCGTCCCCGACTGCGTCGCCTGCTACCGCTGCGGGGCACGCTACCGCGGGCCCGGCGCCGACGGCTTCGCTCCCTTCGATCTCGAGACCCACGAACGCCACCGCCAGCAGGTGGCCCGGCTCCAGGAGCTGGCGCCACGGCCCCCGGCCGGTGGTTGAGTTCGGCAACGCACGGTCGGCACACGCGTCGGGGAAGGGTCGGGGAAGGCACGCCATGGATCAGGAACGGCAACGCATCGCTGAGGACCTGCGCGGGGTCGTGACGGGTGAGGTTCTCTGCGACGACGCCTCGCGCGCCCTCTACGCCACCGACGGCAGCCTGTTCGAGGTGTGGCCGCTGGTCGTCGTCCGGCCGCGGGGCGTCGATGACGTCGCGGCCACCGTCCGCTGGGCTGCCGAACGGGGCGTGGCCATCCACCCTCGCGGGGCCGGGTCGAGCCTCACCGGCGATTCCCTCGGCCCCGGCGTGGTGATCGATTGCTCGCGATTCCTCCGCCGGATCGTCGCCACCAGCGGCGACACGGTGCGTGTCCAGCCGGGAGTCGTCGGGCTGCAACTCGAGGAGCATCTCCAGCGCCTCGGCCGCACCTTCGGCCCGGACCCGGCGGCGGCGGCCGTGACGACGATCGGGGGAATGATCGGCCGCAATACCTCCGGCAGCAGGTTCCTCCGCCATGGCGCGGTGCGCGGACGGGTCGCCGCGGTGCAGGCCGTGCTCGCCGACGGGACGGTCGTCGAACTCGAGCCGACGCCCCCCCGGCTCCTTCCCGGCATCCAGGGCGCGGGGGTGGCCGGTGGTCCGGTCGATCCGGCCGCCCGCGTCGCGGCACTGGCCGTTGGGGTCGACGAGGTCCTTGCCGAATCGGCGGCGGTGATCGCGGCCGGCCAGCCGGCGAATCGTCTTTCCCACGGCGGCTACCGGCTCGACGACCTCCGTCGGGATGGCCTTGTCGATCTGCCGCGGCTGATGTGCGGCGCCGCGGGAACGCTCGGCATCGTCACCGAGGCCACGCTCCGGACGGTGCCGGGCGACACGGCCGTCGCCGTGGCGCTGGTGCTGTTCGATTCGCTCGAGAAGGCGGGGCAGGCGGCTCTGAAGATCTCGTCGCTCGGCCCGAGCGCGTGCGACCTGTTCGACAAGCGGCATTTGGCGCTGGCCCGGGGCTCGCGCGTCGATTTCGATCTTCTCATCCCGCCGGTGGCCGATGCCGGGCTCCTCATCGAGTTCAGCGACACCGACATCGCCGCCGCCAACGCCCGGCTCGACGACGCGATCCGGCGGCTCCAGGGGGTGAGACGCTTGTGCCTCGACATCCGCCGCGCCGAGGATGCCGGCGACGCGGCGATGTTCTGGGATCTGTCACGGCGCCTCGTCTCGACGCTCCATGGCGTTCGCGGGGTCTCGCGCCCCGTCCCCTTCATCGAGGACATCGTCGTCCCGCCGGAGGCGCTCCCCGATTTTCTCGGCCGACTCCAGGGAGCCCTCAAACGCTCTGCGGCGACGGCGATGATCTTCGGGCATGCAGCCCACGGCCAACTCCACGTCCGCCCCTACGCCGATCCGGCGGATCCCGCCGATCGGGCGGCGCTCGTACGGCTCGCCGAGGCGGTCTATGCCGAGGTCGTCGCCGTCGGTGGCACGATCGGCGGGGAGCAGGGGCTGGGGATGTCGCGGACGGGATTTTTCGACCGCTACTACCCCGAGCTGGCCGAGGTCTTCGCCCGCATCAAGCGGGTCTTCGATCCGGTCGGGCTCCTGAACCCCGGGAAGATCGTCCGCGGGGCGGGGGAGGTCGGATTCCCGTTCCGCGATCCGGTCCTCTCCCCGCGGGATGCCCAGGGGGCCGTGCCTCCGTCACCGGTGCTGGCGCTGCCGGTGCTCCATTGGGTGGAGCCCGGCGCGGCGGGGGAGGTCGATGCCTGCAACGGATGTGGCGCCTGCCGGACGCAGGCGGCAGGGAGCCGGATGTGTCCGAGATACCGCGAGGATCCCTCCGAGGAGGCGTCGCCGCGGGCGAAGGCCAATTTGTTTGGCGCGTTCCTCACCGGCCGGCTCGATCCGAAGACGCTCACCGGCGACGAGGTCCGCACGATCGCCGACACCTGCTTCAACTGTCACCAGTGCCGCCTCGAGTGCTCCGCCGGCATCGACGTGCCGGCGCTCGTCATGCAGCTCAAGGGGGCGCATGTCGCCGAGAACAGCCTCGGGCTCTCCGCATGGCTGCTGTCGCGAGTCGACAGCTTGTCGCGGTGGGGGGGCATGGTCGCCCCGCTGGCCAACGCCGCCATCGCCGACCCTCGGGCCCGCTGGATTCTCGAAAAGACCGTCGGCGTCGCCCAGGGGCGGAAGCTCCCGCGCTTCACCGGCAACAGGACGATGCGCTGGGCGGCCCGGCGGGGGCTGACCCGCCCGTCGCGGCGTGGTGGACCGCGCGTCCTGGTGTTTCTCGATACCTACGCCCGGCGTCACGATCCGCTTCTCGTCGAGGCGCTCGTCGCCGTCCTCGAGCGCCATGGTGTCGGGGTGTCGATCGATCCCCGCCAGCTCTCCTCCGGCATGCCGCTGGTGGCCGCCGGGGATCTCTCCGCGGCGCGGAAAGTGGCTGCGGCCAACATGCGCGTCCTCGCGGAGGCGGTGCGACTCGGCTACCGGATCGTCTGCACCGAGCCTGCCGCGGTGACGGCGATCACCCACGACTATCCGCTCCTCGTCGAGGACGACGACATGGCCCGGGTGGTCGAGGCAACCTGCGACGCCACGACCTACCTCTGGGAGCTGCACCGCGACGGCAAGCTCAAGCTCGACCTCGATCCGCTCCCCGCCCGCGTCCTCCACCACACCCCCTGCCACCTCCGTGTCCCCGGTCAGATGAGTGCCAGCGAGCACCTCCTCCGCCTCATTCCCGGCCTCAGCCTCGATGCCGCCGATCGGGGATGCTCCGGCATGGGGGGCACCTGGGGGCTCCACCACGACCATCACCGCTCGAGCCTCCGCATCGGCCTGGGATTGGTATCGGCGATGCGCGGCGGGGGGGTCGATGTCGGCTCTACCGAGTGCAGCGCTTGCCGGCTACAAATGGAACAAGGGACGACGAAGCCAACGGTCCATCCGGTCAAGCTCCTCGCCAAGGCTTGGCGGCTCCTCCCTGGCCCGGCAGGGCTCGATCCCCTCCTCACCGCCGGCAGCGGACGATTGACGACGAGCTGATCCGTCGAGCCCTCGTGCCCCATGTCAGGGATGATCCGAACCGACGAGTCACCCATGTCCATCGATCCCACCACGGCAGATCGGCTCCCCCCGCCCGCGGCCTGCCAACGGCTCGTCGTCACCCTCTTTGCCGGGATGGCGGAGATCGTCGGGGCGCGCCGACTCGAGATCGATTGGCACGGTGGTACGGTGGCCGATCTGCGGCGGGGGATCGTGGCGGCGCGGCCGGCGATCGGCCCGCTCCTGGCCCGCAGTGCCGTCGCCGTGGCCGGCCGTTACGCGGCGGACGATCGGACCATCGATGCCGGCGCCGAGGTGGCGATCATCCCACCGGTGAGCGGAGGTTGACGATGTCCGCACCGCACTCCACCGGACTGTCGGGAGGCGATCCCGGCGCTCCCTCGCCCCTTCCCGCCGAGGCCGGCACCTGCCTGCTCGTCCACACTCCCATCGACGGCGCGGCCGTGCTCGCCTCGGTGTCGGCTGCCGATGCCGGCGGCAATGTCCTCTTCCTGGGGTCGACGCGCGGCCTCACCGATGGCGTGACGACGCTCAGCCTCGACTACGAGGCCCATGAGCCTCTGGCGCTGGCGATGCTCGAGGAACTGCGCTCCGCGGCGATGGCACGATTCGCGCTTTGCGGCTGCGCGATCGTCCATCGGCTCGGGAGGGTCGCGGTGGGGGAGGCGAGCATCGCCATCGCCGCAAGCGCCCCCCATCGTCGCGAAGCCTTCGCCGCTGCCGAGTGGCTCCTCGAACGGGTGAAGGCGGAGGTGCCGATCTGGAAGTGCGAAGAGGGGGGAGATGGTGGGCGCACCTGGGTCCATCCCGGTGACATGCGCGCTGGGGTGGAGGGGGGCGGATGAACGACACAGGTTCTGCACCGCGCGCCCCGGAAGTCGTCGCGCCCGGCTCCGTCGACCGACTCGTCGACCGCTTCGGGAGGGTTCACACCGACCTCCGTCTGAGCGTGACCGATCGCTGCACCCTGCGCTGCACCTACTGCATGCCTCTCGACGCGACCTTCAAGCCGCGTGAGGAGTTGCTCACGTTCGACGAGTGCGTCCGCGTCGTCACGGTGGCCGCCGGTCTCGGGGTCCGTTCCGTTCGTGTCACCGGCGGCGAGCCGTTGCTCCGCGTTGGGCTCCCCGATCTCATCGCCCGGCTCGTGGCCGTGCCCGGCATCGAGGAAGTGGCGCTGACGACCAACGGCCTGCTGCTCGGAGCGCAGGCCGCGGCGCTCCGTGGGGCCGGCCTCCACCGCCTCAACGTCAGTCTCGACGCCCTCGACGACGAAACCTTCCGGCGGATCGCCCGGGCCGATGGCCTCGAGCGCGTCCTCGCCGGGCTCGAAGCGGCCAGCGCGGCGGGATTCACGGGGATCCGCGTCAATGCGGTGTCGATCCGCGGGATCACGGAGGCGCAGGCGGTGCCCCTTGCCCGCCACTGTCGCCGCGGCGGCTTCCATCTCCGCTTCATCGAGTTCATGCCGCTCGATGCCGAGTCGGCCTGGTCGGGGGCGCAGGTGCTCACCGGCCACGAGGTGCGGCAGATCCTCGAAAGGGAACTCGGGCCCCTCGTGCCAGCCCCTGGCGCCGATCCCGGTCAGCCGGCCGTCGACTGGCGGTTCGCCGACGGGAGCCTGGTCGGGTTCATCGATCCGGTCTCGCACCCCTTCTGCGATCGCTGTGACCGGCTCCGCCTCACGGCCGACGGCCAGTTCCGCAACTGCCTGTTCTCGACCTCCGAGTGGGACGCGCGCGCCGTCCTCCGCGCGGGCGGCGACGACCTCGATGCCAGGCTCGCACGGCTCCTCCTCGACTGCACGGCGGCCAAACTCGCCGCCCACGGCATCGGCGACCCGGACTTCGAACGTCCGGCCCGGGCCATGTACCAGATCGGGGGTTGAGGTTGAGCCCTCCGGTGCCTCCACGGCGATATCTCGATCATCCGGCGACGTCGTGGCCGAAACCGGAGCCGGTGATCGACGGCATCCTCCACGCCCTTCGCGACGTGGGCGCCGCGGCCGGCCGCGGGATCCATGCCGATGCCCGCCGTGCCGACGCCATCCGTGCGGGGGCGCGGGCCGCGGCGGCCCGGATCGTCGGTGCCGACGATCCGCATCGGGTGGCGCTCGTGACGGGGGCCACCCTCGGCCTCAATGTCGCGATCCACGGGCTCGTCGAACCGGGATGGCATGTCCTGGCGACGGCCGCCGATCACAACGCCACGCTCCGCCCACTCCAGTGGCTCGCCGACCGGGGAATGATCGAGTTCGATGTCGTGCCGTGCGATGCCACGGGAAGGGTCGATCCGGATGACGTCGCCAAAGCTTGGCGGCCGACGACGCGGATGCTCGTCTTCAGCCACGCCTCGAACGTCACCGGGGCCCTCCAGGACGCAGCGACGCTCGCTCGCATTGCCCGGGAGCGGGGGGGGCTGAGCGTCCTCGATGCCTCGCAGACTGCCGGGATCGTCCCCTTGCCGAGCGGCGCCTCGGCCACGGATGTCGTCGTCGCCGCGGGGCACAAGTGGCTCCAGGGGACGGAGGGGGCGGCGGTCCTTTTTGCCCGCGCGGGAGTCGAGCCGAGGGCGCTTGTCCAAGGGGGAACCGGCACGGCGAGCGACGACCTGCGGATGCCGGAGCGGTTTGTCGATCGCCTCGAGGCCGGCACGCCCGACTTGGGGGCGCTGGCCGGATTGGCGGCGGGGATCGCCTGGGTGGAGCGCCAGGGGATCGGGGCGCTCGCGGACCATGGGCACCGACTCGGCTCTGCGTGTCGCCAAGCGCTCGCGACGCTTCCAGGGGTGCGTCTCCTCGGGAGCGGTGATGCGAAGGGGCCGCCGATTGTCGGTTTCACCGTCGAGGGCTATGATCCCGCCGATGTCGCGGCGCTCCTCGAGCAGATCGCCGGCGTTCAGGCCAGGGCCGGCCTGCACTGCGCGGCGCTCATCCACCGCCACCTCGGCACGGCCGGGGGCGGGAGTGTCCGCCTCGGCTTCGGTCCGTTCAACACGCCCGGCGATGTCCGGGCCGTCGTCGCTGCGGTCGGCGAGATCCTCGGTCAGCCCGACAGCGACTTTCCCGATCCTTTCCCGATCCCCACGCAGGTGCCCCCATGGCAGGAGTGAGCAAGGACGTCTGGTATGCCGAGGGCTTGCGTTTCTCCTGCACGCAGTGCGGTGACTGCTGCTCCGGCTCCGAGGGCTATGTGTGGGTCAACCAGGCGGAGATCGACGCCATGGCGGCCCGCGTCGGCCTCACGCCGGCCCTGTTCGAGAAGCGGTATGTGAAGCAGGTCGGGGTGCGGCGGTCGCTCAAGGAGCGGCCCGGCGGGGACTGCGTTCTTCTCGATGAGAAGACGCGGAAGTGCACCGCGTACGAGGAGCGTCCCCGGCAGTGCAAGACCTGGCCGTTCTGGGACTCCAACCTCCGGACGCCGCAGGCGTGGGCGGAGGCGGCAGAGGCCTGCCCCGGGTGCAACCGCGGGGAAATCGTGCCGATCGAGTCCATCAAGCTCCAGGCTTCAAAGATCAAGATCTGATCCGGCCCGCGCGATCACCGGCGGGGCCGGGCAGTCGTGGCTCCGATGAATCACCGGCCCGTCGACCGCGGCAGACTCGCGCGGTGGACGGAGGCTGTCGACCCGGCGCCCGGAGTCGCCGAGCGACACCATGCGAAACCGAGCGAGAACAGCGAGCCTCAGAGCACGCCGCCATGGGTGCGGTACATCGTCATGTGGGACGGCTGATCGAGGAACCAGATCCGTTCCCACTCGTCGGTGATCGTACGCAGATCTTCCGAGGTGAAGATGAGTTGCTGGGCGCGACGCAGGGGGTCGCCGGAGTAGATGGGGATGAGGCAACCCGTGCTCGTCGAGAGCGCCATGGCCGCGAAAACCATCCAGCAGATCTTCCGCATCGCTCGTCCTCCCTGACTCCTGAACTCCGGTCCGGCGTCGGCGGCCACCGATTGCCGGTGACTGCCTGCCCTCGCAACGACCCCGTGGACATCCTGTCCGCCGTGACGTTGCGTCTGTTGCTCTTCCACCCGCCCGTCGACCGTCTCAGGAATCGCGAGGCCGGACGGAGGAATCGCTCGGGGCCGGTGGGGCCGGCTGTCCGGTCTCTGCGACGGGTGTCGCATCGGCCTTTGCCCGATCGTTCATCTGTCGGTCGAGTTCCCTGACGCGGGCCTCCATCTCCTTCCCAGGCTTGAACGTGACGACGCTCTTCGCCTGAACCGGAACCTTCTCACCAGTCCTCGGGTTGCGGGCCATCCGCGCTTCCCGACGCTTGATCTGGAACACCCCGAAGTTCCTCAGTTCGATCCGACCTTCCTTGACCAAGGCGTCGATGAGGGCATCGAACGTCCGCTGGACGAGGTCCTTCGTGCGAAGTTGGGGAAGATCGATCTGTTCGGCGATCGTCCGGACGATGTCTTTCTTGGTCACGGCTCCGACGCTCCGTCCGATGCAGGTTCCGCCATGGCTCGGAAGAGCAAAAGCGGTTTCCCACCCCGTTGGAAATCGACAGAAGCCTAGGACTGGCAAGCACTAATGTCAACATCGCAGCGGGTCGGCGCCGGTCGCCTCTTCCCCACCGTGTGAGGATGATCGACCGTCACGACCGGCAAACTTGATTCAACCCGAACTTTTTTGTCCGCCTTCGACGGCGGCCCATCCCGACCGGTGGCTGCTACACTCCAGAGTCCCCAAATCCTCCCGCTCCCCCGTCCCATCCCGGGCCCCGCCGAAGCCCCGCCGCCCCATGACGAACGCCCCCGCCGACAGCCCGCCTGACGGGGGTTCCATCGATCTCACCGTCCACCTCGGTCGCCTCCGGCTCCCCAATCCGATCCTCGTCGCCTCGGGGACGTTCGGGTATGCCAAGGAGATGGTCGATTTCGTCGATCTCCACCGGCTCGGGGGGATCGTGCCCAAGACGATCACGCCCCGCCCGAGGCCGGGCAACGTCCCGTGGCGGACGATCGAGACGTCGGCCGGGCTCCTCAATTCGATCGGCTTGGACAACGACGGCGTCGAGGCCTTCCTCCGCCATCAGCTTCCCTTCCTCCTCGGCTGCGCCGCACCGGTGATCGTGAGCATCGCCGGTGCCGACCAACGGGAGTTCGTCCAGATCGCGGACCGCCTCGAGGGTGTGCCGGGAATCGCCGCCCTCGAGCTCAACATCTCCTGCCCGAACGTCAGCCATGGGGTCGACCTCGGCACCGATCCCGAGGCCTGCCGGAGCGTCGTCGCCGGCGTGCGTGGCGTCAGCCGTCTCCCGATCCTCGCCAAACTGACGCCGAACGTGACGAGCATCGCCGACGTTGCCCGGGGGGCCAGGGACGGCGGCGCCGATGCCCTGACGGTCATCAACACCTGCCAGGGGATGGCGGTCGACTGGCGGCGACGGAAACCGCTTCTCGGCAACGTCGTCGGTGGCTTGTCCGGGCCCGCGATCAAGCCGATCGCCCTCCGCTGCGTGCATCAGGTCCGGCGTGCCGTCGACACCCCGATCATCGGGGTCGGGGGCATCATGACGATCGACGACGTGATGGAGTTCCTCGTCACCGGGGCCAGCGCCGTGCAGGTTGGCACGGCGAGTTTTGCCGAGCCAAGGTCCTCGACCCGGCTCCTCGACGCCCTCCCGGCGGCACTCGCCGAAGCGGGGGTGACGCGCGTGGCGGATTTCGTCGGGACGATCCGCCTCCCCGGCGCTCCCCAGGCGCCCTCCTCTCCTCAGCCCCACTGATTCCCGCCCCCTCCCCGTGCCGGAAGCCGTTTTGATGAGCGACGACGCGAAGACCGTGCCCCCTCGTCCCCAGCCCCCGACGCGGGTGCTCTCCGGGATCCAGCCCACTGGCCGCTTTCACTGGGGCAACTATTTCGGCGCCATCCGCCAGTACATCGAACTGCAGTCGGTGGGGGAGTCGTACTACTTCATCGCCGATCTCCATGCCCTGACCACCGTCCGCGAGCCCGAGCGGCTCCGTGGATTCGTCCGCGACGCGGCCCTCGATCTGGTGGCCCTCGGCCTCGATCCCGCCCACGCGGCGCTGTTCGTGCAATCGGACGTGCCGGAGGTCACCGAGCTGACCTGGCTGCTGATGACGGTGACGCCGATGGGGCTCCTCGAACGCTGCCATGCCTTCAAGGACAAGAAGTCCCGCGGCATGGCGGCCGATGCCGGGCTCTTCACCTACCCGGTCCTGATGAGCGCCGACATCCTCGCCTACGACGCCACCATCGTCCCGGTGGGGGAGGATCAGGTGCAGCACATCGAGGTTTGCCGCGACCTCGCCGGCACCTTCAACCATCTCTACGGCGAGGTGTTCACGCTTCCCAAGCCCCGGCTCGTCGAGGCCGGGGCACGCGTTCCCGGCACCGACGGCCAGAAGATGTCGAAGAGCTACGAGAACACGATCGAGGTCTTCGAGGAGCCAGGGGCGCAGAAGAAGAAGGTCATGCGGATCACGACCGACTCGCGTGCGATGGAAGAGCCCAAGGAGCCGGAGGGGGATCACCTCTTCGATCTCTTCTCGCTGTTTGCCACCGCGGCCGATCGCGAGGAGATGGCAGCGCTCTACCGGCGTGGGGGCTTCGGCTACGGGGACGTCAAGAAGGCCCTCGTGGCAGCGGCAGCCGACTTCTTCGCCGACGCTCGTCGCCGCCGAGCTGAGCTCGCCGCCGATCCGGCCACGATCGACGCGATCCTTGCCGATGGAGCCGAACGGGCCCGGACGAAGGCGGGGGACGTGCTCTCCAGAGCGAAGCGGGCCTGCGGCCTCTCCCGGTTGCCGGGCAAGCCGGCCGGAGGAAAGAGATGAACGTCCTCGGCATCGGCACCGACATCACCGAGTGTTTGCGGATCGCGCAGATGATCGAACGCCACGGCGAACTCTTCGTCGGCCGCGTCTACACCCCGGCCGAGATCGAATACTGCCGCAGCCGCAAGCAGGCCACCCAGCACTTCGCCGGCCGGTGGGCGGCAAAGGAGGCGATCCTCAAGGCGCTCGGCACCGGATGGCGCCGGGGAATCAGCTGGCGCGACATCGAGGTGATCAATGCCCCAGGGGGCCGCCCACGGGCGACCCTCTTCGGTGGGGCGGCCGACGTCGCCGAGCACCTCGGCATCGCCTGCGTCCTGGTGAGCATCTCCCACTGTCGCTCCCACGCCACCGCCTACGCGATGGCCCTCGACGATCTTCCATCGACCTTCGAGGGGCCGGACGACGACGACGACGACGAGTGAGGGCTGGCAGGCCGTCGAGGAAGTGCCTGCCGCTGTCTGCGGCGACAGCATGGGGTGCCCCGAACGGGGCGAGTCGAATCGGCGCTTCACGGCAAGTGTCCTCGAGATGACCTTTCCCCCGGGCCGAACCGGACGTCAACGACGCTTCCTGAACGGGGAGGCTGCGTAACCTTCACCGCGCATGACGCCGACGGCGCTAACCCTGTCCGGCGCCCGGCACCCTTCGAGCCCTCTTTCCTTCTCGACCCGAGGTGATTCCATGACACGTCGCACGTGGTGGCTACTCAGCGCAGCGGTTCTTCTCAACCTGAGTGGCTGCTCGAAGGCTCCGGTGGAGCATACGGTGCACAAGGTGACGGCCGAGGACGTGCGTCATGACGCGGACAAGGCCGTCGACACGGCCGTGGCCGCTGCCGTGCAGGCCAAGGATGACTTCGAGCTCCGTTTCAAGACCGGCCTCGCGGAGATGGAAGTCGAAATTGCCAAGCTCCGCGAGAAGGGAGCCGCTCTCAAGGACGATGCCGCCGTCCGTTGGAACGAAAAGATGGCCGATCTCCAGGCAAAGCAGAAGGTGGCCCGGGCGAAGTTGGACGAGCTCCGCGCGTCCACCGGCGAGGCCTGGGGCCACTTGGAGAAGGGGGCTCAGGCGGCGTGGGACGACGCCAGGCACGCCTTCGAAGAGGCTGCCAAGGAGTTTTGAACACGCCCGCAACAACTCCGGTCACGGTGAGGTGACGGTGCCATCGCGGCGCTCGCTCGAGCAACTCGAGTCGACAGCGCGGCCCGAACCAGACCGGTGCCGGGAATGCCCGGCAGCGACGATCGCCGAGTTCCACGAGCCCCGTCAGCCGGCGAACGGCTGGAGTTCGGCGACGCCCCCCTCCATCGTCAGCATGGCGATGGGGGTGCCGTCGGCCACTGGCGTGAAGCCGTCGCGGCGCGTCAGCGCGAGGGCTGTCCGCCCAGCGAGGAGCGATTTGAGGGCTTGCGTCAGTTCCTTCTGCCGCGGCTCGGGGAGCTTCGTGAAGGTTTCCCGGCCACGACACTTCGGAAACGCCTGGCAGCCGAGCCACGGGCCTCGCTTGCCGTCGCGGAGGTTCATCATCGCCCCGCACTTCTGGCAGGCGATGTCGGTGACCAGCGGCGGGGGCGAGGGGAACTTGATGTTCCCCTTCTTGTCGAGGTTGAGAATGAAGGGAGGGGGCTCGGCTGGCGCCTCGAGCGCCTTCTTCCCCTTCGGCTTCACCGGCCGCGGCTTGTCCTCGACGAGGAAGTCTCCGAACCGGCCCGTCCGCTTGACCATCGGCACGCCCGCC
Source organism: Planctomycetaceae bacterium (assembly GCA_947453375.1). GTDB lineage: Bacteria > Planctomycetota > Planctomycetia > Pirellulales > UBA1268 > QWOP01. The sequence continues at coordinate 1,246 of CANGGT010000018.1, read as the reverse complement.
GGCGAGAGGAGATCGATCTGTTCGGGGAGGAGCGGGCGCCGCTGCCGGTCGACCGGCATGGCGAAGCTACAGGCCGGGCGCGTCTTCGGCTTCGCCTTCCGCTTCGGGGCCTTCTTCCCCTTTGGGGCCGCGGGGGCTTCAGGCTCGTCGACGATCTTCTCGTTGTAGCCCGAGCAGGAGAGAAACTCTCCCTTCCCGCCGAGCCGATATTCGAGCCGGCGGCCGCACTGGGGGCAGGCGTAGGGGGAGGGATCGGCCTTCGCCTTCTCGTGCTCCTGCTCCATCGCCTCGTCGAGCTTCGGCGACAGTTCGTCGTGGAACTCGTGGAGCATGTCGGTCCACTTCTTCGTTCCTTGCGCGACCTGGTCGAGCTCCCGTTCGATCTCGCGGGTGTAGCCGATCTCGATGAATTGGTCGTGGAAACCGCGTTTCAGGAAGCCGGTCACGGCTTCGCCGATCGCGGTCGCCTGGAAGCGGCGATCCTGCTGGACGACATAGCCCCGGTTCTCGATGACGTTGATGATGCTCGCGTAGGTCGAGGGGCGGCCGATCCCCTCCTCCTCCATCTTCTTCACGAGCGTTGCCTCGGTGTACCGCGGCGGAGGCGACTGGAACTTCTGCCGCGGCTCGATCGAGAAGGGCGCGAGCTTCGTCCCCTTCGTGAAGTCGGGGAGCACCTGGTCGCCGTCGTCTTTCGGCGTGCCACTGATCGCATAAAAGCCGTCGAAGCGCAGCACCCGGCCGTTGGCCTTGAAGACGGCGCCGGTGTCGCGGTCGCTGCGGCGCATGCGGACGCTCGTCGAATCCCACTCGGCATCGGTTGCCTGGCAGGAGACGAAGCTCTGCCAGATGAGACGGTAGAGCTTGAGCAGTTGCTCGCCGTCCCGCATGTCGAGGAGGGCTGCGGCGATCGAGTCGGGATCGCGGAAGGCGTCGGTCGGGCGGATCGCCTCGTGGGCCTCCTGGGCGCTCTCGTTGGAGCTCGAGTAGGTGCGGGGCTTTTCGGGCACGTAGGCCGCGCCGTGCCGCTCGCTGAGGTAGCGGCGGGCCATCTCGATCGCCTCGCGGGAGAGGTTCGTCGAGTCGGTTCGCATGTAGGTGATCAGGCCCACCCGCCCCTCGTCGGGGAGATCGATGCCTTCGTAGAGCTGCTGGGCGATCCGCATCGTGCGGTCGGTCGACATCCCCAGCCGGGAGCTGGCGGCCTGCTGGAGGGTGCTCGTGATGAAGGGGGGGTAGGGGCGGG
>CANGGT010000017.1 GCA_947453375.1 Planctomycetaceae bacterium | reverse complement strand
TCGCTCGAAGATCGGCTCGTGAAGCAGGCCTTCCGCAACACGCAGGTGTGGGAGTGCCTCACGCGTTCCCCCGTCGAGGCCTCCGAGGAGGAGGTGGGACGCAATCCCCGCAGCCGATCGGCCCGGCTCCGGGCCGCCCGACGCCTCCCCGATCCGCTCGTTCCGGCCGGCGCAAGCTGACATCAGCGGGCGTCTCCCGGGGATTTTCCCCTTCCGCCAGAGCGTCGGTGTGGGCAGAATCCCCGCCCCCGGCAACCCCTGAACGAGGCCCCTGCCCGAACGCTCGCCGCGGGGCGTGCCCACGTTGCACGGCTTTGTCAGGAAGCACCGATCGCCCGGAGGCGGACGCATGGACCACGCCCACGCCAACGACGCCGACAGCGACGACGATCTCGACGAACGCCTCGCCCGGGTCTTCGAGGAACGGGGCATCCCCAAGCCGCCCCCGCGTGCAGCCGCCCGCCCGCTTCCCTCGGCGTCACTCATTCCGGCCGACGCGTCGGCCCCCCGCCTGCAAGCGGTCCCGCAAGCCGTCCCGCGTACGCCCTCCCGTCCGTCACCGGTGGCAGCCACGCCCGCTGCGCAGCCTGGAACTCCCCGCCGCAGCGGCCGCCGCGAGAAGACGATCCTCCTGGCGATGCTCGGCACCCTCGCCGGGGCGTTTGTCGGGGTATTGTCGATGAAGCTGCTCGTTCCCCGCCCACCGAATGGCGCCGGGCCCGACATCCACCTCGAATCGGCAGGTGACGGAGGGCTCGATCTCGTCGAGCCCCCTGCCTTGACCGCGCTGCCCCCTGCCGCGGCCATTCCCCCCGACCCCTTCCGCAGCCTCGGCCTTCCTCCGGCCGCCCCGGGCGACGAACAGACCTCGTTCCGACAGGACGATCCCGCCAACGTCGACGTCGCCGCCGCGATCGATGCCGAACCGACCGGCGATGCGCCGGCACCGCGGCGCGCTTCCCGCTTCCCCGCCACCGAGCGCCTCGCCCCTACCGCTCCCCCTGATCTCGCTCCAGTGCCTGCCGATACCGCTCCCCCGGCTTCGCGGTTCGCCGCCAATCCACTCCGTGCTCCCGACGACGAACCGCTTTCCGAACGGCGTCCGGCCTTCGCGAGCGCCCCCGACCGCTTCGACCGCCGCGACGCAGGCGTCGTCCCTGCGGCCGCCACCCGCCCTCTCGACGCGCGATCGGCCGGGGATGCCGAAATGCCGAACGCCGGCGGCGGCTATGTCGTTTGCGAAGGGGATACGTGGTGGTCGGTGGCGGAGTCGACCTACGGCGACGGCAGGCTTTACAAGGCGCTCTTCGCCTGGAACCGGACGCTCGACCCCCGCGTCAGCCTCGTCCCCGGCACCCGCCTCGAGCTGCCGCGCGAGGAGCAACTCCGGGCCGCCTGGGGCCGGCTCGTGCCGACAGGCGCCCCGTGATGTGGGGACGCATTCGCTCGCGCGCCGGCATTCCGTCCCTGGCGATGGGCGGCCCGGTCCGCGGGAGCAATCTCAGCGTGGCTTCGGCAGGACGGTGATCCGGACAGGACGCGCAGGATGGAGCGTCAGGCCGCCGATCGCCCGCGGCGTCCGCGCCCCGATCGGCGCAAGCACAGCGCGGCGCGTCATGGCGATGAGGAAGGCCGCTCCGATGCCCCGGGCGAGCCCCTCGCCGAGGCAACTTCTCGCCCCGGCTCCGAACGGGAAATAGCTGAACGGATCGACGGGCCTATCGGGCAGAAAACGGTCAGGATCGAATCGCTCCGGCTGGGCGAACGCGGCGCCGCGACGATGGGACACGTAGGGGGAGAGATAGATCTTGCACCCGGCCGGAACGAGGACACCGCTCGGGAGGGCGTCTGATTCCCGAGCGATCCGCACCACGAGCCACGTGGGGGGCGCGAGCCGTAGCGATTCCGAGAGCACGCGATCCGCCACCGACCGCTCCTCGCACGGCGACTGCCACTCGGGATGCCGGGCGAGACTCTCGAGCGTCCACACGAGCATCATCACGGTCGTCTCGTAGGCCGCCAGGAGCAACGACACGACTTGATCACGGATGTCGGCCGGAGGGACGGCCGACATCGACAAGGCAAGGCCCCGAAGCGGCGCGTCCGTGTCTTCCGTCTTGACCAGCGCATCGTCGACAAGCGCCGCGAGTTCGGCATCGATGGGCTTGCGTGTCGCCAACCGCCTGACGAGGGGCAGACTTTGCCTTGCCACCATCGTCTCGACATCGCGCCGGCGTCTTTCCAACGCCCCGGGCCAACACCTGTCGAGCCCGCCGATGTCGGCGCCGAGGAGCGTCTCCACGACGCACCTGGCGCCCCACGGAGCGACGTGGGATCGTGAATCGATCTCGCCCCGGGCCAGCGCTCCATCCACGAATTCTTCACAACGGCGCTCGATCAACGGCAGTCGAGCGGCCACCAGTCGGGGGCGGAAGACGCGGGCCGTGTCGCGACGGAGACTCAGATGATGGTCTCCGTTGGCGGTGAAGAGGTTGTCGCCGAGCGCCTTCCGTGCGGCGGATCCGACGATCTGTGGGCTCTTGCCGTAAGCGTCGGCTCCCGAGACGAGCACGTGACGGACATCGGCCGGATCGGCGAGGAGCAGCGTCGGTCCTCCGATATCGAGTCGGACGGTATCACCGAATCGCCGCTGGCACGCCGCGAGAAATCCCGGCTTGTCGAAAAGAAACCGGGGTGCGTCGCCAACGAACGGCAAGCGAAAAAGACCGGGCCCGAGCGGGAGCGGGAGGAGGCGATCGCCCACCCTTTGGGAGGGTTGTTGTCTGGAGCCGTCGCGGGTCCGATCCATGAAAATCGATTTTCCTGGCTTGCTCCTCGATCCCCGGGCCCGCATGTCTCCCCATCCTATCACCCTGGATCCACCCCAGACGATCTGCGTCGTCCTCCCGACACGCAACCGTGGCGACCGTGTGGTATCGGTCATCGAAGCGCTCGCCCGTGGCAGCTACCGTCACTTCGAGATCCGCGTCGTCGACCAAAGTACCGAGGCGGCAACCGCGACGGCCGTGCGTGGGCTCCCAACGGATTCAGTGGTTCATTATCACGCGTCCACAGAGATGGGACTCGCCCGTGCGCTCAACATGGGGGTGGCGAGCAGCACTGCGGACCTGATCGCAGTGACGGGGGACGACTGCCTCCCGGCCCCTGACTGGCTCGAGCTGATCGTGCGCAGCTTCGCGACGCACCCGTCGGTGGGGATCGTCCACGGGGACGTGCGGCCGGCTCCCCACGATCCCACCAAGGAGTTTGTCCAGGCTTCGACCCGTCCCACGGCGATCACCGAGACCGCTCCCTCGGGATTCGCCAGGCTGGTGGGCACCTCGGCAAACATGTCTTTCCGCCGCGCCACGGCCATGGAGTTGGGGGGCTTCGACGCTCAACTCGGGGTGGGAACGCCCTTGGGAGGCGGCGAGGATGTCGATTTCGTCCTCCGGGCCCTGGCCAGGGGATGGGCCGTCCGGGAAGATCCGGCGATCCACGTCACGCACCTCGACGCCTTGCCGATCGAAAAACTCCCGATGGTCGTCGAACGCAACTGGCAGGGCACCGGGGCGGTGATCGCGAAGTTTGTCCGCTGCCATCCGGGTGCGGCGCCGGCGATGCTGGGCAGACTGGCGCGGAGGTGGGTGTCGCCGGCGGTCGGTGTGTCGAATTCCCTGGGGGGCGCGCGGCGCTGGCAGCGACTCGCGGCATTCACCCGGGGATTCGCGATGGGCTGCAACCTCGGCATCGATCGGGCGACCGGGTTGTTCCGCCCCCTTGATCTGCGGTGAGGGCTCCGTCACGGATTGGCGGTCGTCGCCCGGTCCGCGCGCGTGGCCGCCGCGGCATCGAGGACGGCCACGTTACCGAGCGCCGGTAGTCGGCTGCCGACGAGCCGATCGGCGGTGCGCAGCGCCCCTCGGACGAGCGCCGAGGAAAGCCACCAGCGGAAGCGGGGATGGAGGACCGCCGCCAAGCGGATCGGCTCCGGCCGGAAGCCGGCGTGACGCTTGAAGGCATCGAGCGACGACCGCGCGGGGATCGACGTTCTTCCGACGGTCACTCCGCGGACACCCGGCCGACGGATCATTCCGGCCGCGAAGCCGTGGTAGAGATGATGGGCCGGCCGGAAGTCGGCAAAGCGGGGAGCGATGTCCGCCAGCATTCCCTCGCACGCCCCTGCGGACGTCCATGACACGATGTAGCCAGCCAACGTCGCATCGACGAAGCAGCCGGTGGCTTCCATCCCCGCGGTGGCCTCGGCCGCCTCACAGAGGCTTCCCCATCCCGCCGTCGTGAGCGTCGGCACCCCCCGGTCGCCCCGGCCTCCGAGGGCGTCGCGGTGCACTGACAGACCGAGCGTGCGGAACTCGTCCCACGACAGCGGCCGGACGCCCACGCGTCCCTCCGCGCGACGGAGATTCTGACGGAACTGCCGCTGGGTCGATTCCGGGCCGTAGCCGGGGTCGCGGACCCACCAGGCCGTCGCCGGCACGCCCCGATCGGCGGTGACGAACGTGGCCGCGATCCGCCCCGATCCGCGGAGCAAGCGATCGATCTCGGCATCGTGGGGATCGATCACGGACGTGGAGGGCACGGCCGACAACGACAGCGCCCCGACCTCGACCCAGTCGATGTCGGGGCGCTCGTGAACGCGGTGTCCGAGGGTGCGGAGAAAACGTGCCAACGCCGCCAAGATCGTGGTCCCGGGCTGAAGGCTCTCCGCCCCCTTGTCACTTCCCGCCGAACTTGTAGGCGGTGTTCTTCGGATCGAAGTCGGCGTCGGTGAAGCCGTTGTTCACCTTCACGTTCATGTACGTGTACTCCTCCATGAGGAGCGGCTGACCACCGGCCTCGAGCGGCCAGTCGTACGACTCATAGCGGATCGGGATCGTCAGCTCGTCGTCGATGAACACGCGGGCGAGGTGGAAGCGGAAGTTCTTCCGCGGCGTCGGGTGGGTCACCTGGATGCAGGTGCAAACGCGGCCGTTGACCTTCGCATTGGGGTAGAAGTTGACCTCGCACTCGCCGAACTGCGAATCGTGCCGGGCAACCTCGACGAGCCGCTTGGTGAGGTTCTCCACGCCCAGTTCGGTGATCGGGTAACGCTGGCCCGCCATCGCCAGCATGCTCTGGGGTTTGAGCGATACGGTGCCGACGAGGGCTCGCACACCACTGCCGGCGTGGGCGAGCATGTTGCCGTCGTTGTTGCCGTCGACATAGATCACTTCCTGCCCCTTGACGCTGTCGGGGCCGAGGAACGAGAGGTAGACGCTGAACGGCTTCTGGCGGATCTTCGCGAACATGTACTCATGCTCGCCGAGCTTGCCGTCGATCCGCTCCCGTTTGACGACGGTCGCCGAGTAGTCCTCGATATGTTCCTGGATGCCGCGGAGCCCCTTCTCAGCCAGCTCGAGAGCCGGCTTGAGCGGATGCTCGGCCTCGGTGAACGGGACCGCCGCCGGGGAGCCGACGTTCCCGCGGGGGAGCCCACCGTTGGGGAGGAGGCCCGGCCCGAGATCGGCGGCCGTCTGGCCGAAAGCCGTGGGGGCCACGAGGGCGACGGCGAGGATCACGCTCGAGGCCACCGCAGAAAACGTTCCGTCCCGTCGCACCCAGGCCATCGCGAACCCTCCATGGATAAGCGGGGTCAGGAATGAGCCCGCTCGGGCTCGACTCCGCGTAGAACATTCATCGCCCCCGGCCGACCCCCGCATGAACGGATCGATCGCCGCAGGAACCGCCGTCAGAATCCGACTCTCTGCCGGCCGCTCCCGCCCTGTTCGGCGGTCCGGGAGGCCACCGGGGCGGGGAGTTTAGCGGCAGCTTCGGGGCGGAACCATCCCATCTTTACCGGTGGTTTTCCACGGAAGCCGTCCGATCCACCGGGGTTTCCGCGGCGAAACCGTCGCTCCTTGCCCCTCCCCGCTCCGGCAACCATGCTCGCAGATTCTCCGCCCGTCATCGCCCACCGCCCCAGCTCCCCTCCCATGGCAACCGTCGACACGCCCACCCCGGCCCCGCAGATCGCCGTCACTCGGATCGAATCGGAGCCCTTCGCGGAGCACAGCTATCTGGTGTCGCGTTCCGGGAGCCGCGACTGCGTCGTCATCGACCCGGGCTTCGAGCCCGATGCGATCCTCGAGGAGATCGAGCGGCAGAAACTCGTTCCCCGGTCGATCCTCCTCACGCACGGCCACTCCGACCACATCGCCGGGAACGGGACGTTGCGGGAGGCCTTCCCCGGACTGCCGATCGTCATCGGCCGCGGCGACGCCTGGAAGCTCCTCGATCCGATGGGCAACCTCTCCGGGCTGTTCGGCCTGCCGATCACCAGCCCCCCCGCCGACCGTCTCCTCGATGACGGCGAGTCGTTTTCCGTCGCCGGGCTCTCCTTCACCGTCTCGGAGATCCCCGGCCACTCCTCCGGGCATGTCGTGTTCCTGACGGAGGACTGCACTCCGCCGGTCGTGTTCGGGGGGGATGTGCTGTTCCGAGAAGGGATCGGCCGGACCGACTTCCCCGACGGCGACTTCGCCGCCCTGGCCGCCGGGATCCGGGGAAAGCTCTACCCGCTGCCGGACGGGACAATCGTCTTCCCCGGCCACGGTCCCGAGACGACCGTCGGCCACGAGCGCCGTCATAATCCGTTCGTGCCCGCCGGGCCCGCCGCACGATAGATCACCCCGGGCCGATTGACCCCCACCGCCCCGTCGATCGACAATTGATTCCGATGCTCTATCCCGCCGAACCGATGCCCGTCGACGTCGCCCCCCCCCGCCGTGCCGCCACCGGCCGCAGCGCCGTTTGCCGCGCCGCCGGGCTGACGCTCGCCGCCCTGGCGCGGCTGCTGTCGGGAGCGAGCGTGCGGTGGATCGCCAGCCAGCCCGACACCTGCCAGCGGGTCTACTTCGCCAATCACACCAGCCACCTCGACGCCCTCCTCATCTGGTCGTCGCTCCCCCAGCCGGTGCGCGAATTGACGCGGCCGGTCGCCGCCAAGGATTACTGGTCGCGCGGAGTGCTGCGGCGCTGGCTCGCCGAAGAAGTGTTCGACGCGCTCCTCATCGACCGCACCGACATCAAGGTCCACCAGAGCCCGGTCGACCTCATGCTCCGCGAGATCGGCAGCACGCGTTCGCTGATCGTCTTCCCCGAGGGGAGCCGGAGCGTCACGGGCGATCTGGGGGAGTTCAAGAGCGGCCTCTACTACCTCGCCAAGAAGCGACCCGACATCGAGCTCGTGCCGGTCCACATCGACAACCTCAACCGGATCCTTCCCCGCGGCGAGTTTCTCCCCGTGCCCCTCCTCTCCTGCATCAGCTTCGGGCCCCCGATGTGGCTGGAGCATGGCGAGGCGAAGGTCGACTTCCTCGCCCGTGCGCGGAAGGCCGTGCAGGCGCTCAAGGAATGAACGCCCGGCCATGAACGACATCCGCACGATCGCCCTCATCGCCGGGGTGCTCCTCCTCCTCACGGTGGCCACCGCCGTCGGGCAATTCCTCGCCCGCCACCCCGACCGCGGCCTCGACCCCGCCGCCGTGAACGCCTTCAATCTCCGCCTCCGCGGCTGGTGGATCATCTGCACCGTTCTCGCCGCCGCCTTCTGGCTCGGCACGACGACGACGGTGGTCCTCTGTGGGCTGGTGTCCTTCTGGGCCCTGCGCGAGTTCATCACGCTCACGCCCACGCGCAAGGGAGACCACCGCGCGCTGTTCTGGGTGTTCTTCCTGTTTACGCCGCTCCACTACGTCCTCGTCGCCTACGACCGCTACGACCTGTTCAGCGTCTTCCTCCCCCTCTACGGCACGCTCTTCGTGCTCGCCCGGGTGGCGATGGCGGGCGACTACAAGCGATTCCTCGAACGGACGGCGAAGATCCAGGCCGGCCTCGTCGTCTGCGTCTACTGCCTCTCCTTCGCCGCGGCGCTCCTCCACGTGCCGATCCGCGGCCAGGAGCCTGGCAGCGGCGCCAACTTCCGCCTCCTCTTCTTCCTCATCCTCCTCGTGCAGTTCGCCGACTGCATGCAATATGTCTGGAGCCGGATGGCCGGTCGGCGGCCCGTGGCCCCCGAGGTGAGCTCGACGCGCACGTGGGAGGGGCTCCTCGGCAGCGCCACGAGCACGGCCCTGCTCGCCGCCGTCCTCTGGTGGGCGGCTCCTCCGTTCGAGCCCTGGCAGGCGGCGCTCGTCGGCTTCGTCGTGGCCGTGATGGGCTTCGCCGGCGGAATGACGATGTCGGCGATCAAGCGCGACCGTGGCGTGAAGGACTACGGCACCCTCGTGGTCGGCCACGGCGGCGTCCTCGACCGCGTCGACTCGATGTGCTTCGCCGCACCGGTCTTCTACCACCTCACGGTACTCGTCGCCGGGCAATAGCCTGGCCACGGATCGCTGGCGGAGGGTTGTCTTGGCCGTGGGAAGCCGAACACCAATCGACCCTGGCAAGGGCTGGCGCGTCCTCACGATGAACGTGACTCGCCGGGCCGATCGATGTCGGACCAACGTCTACCGCCATCGACGCTGCCTCCTTGCGGGGGCCTGAGTGCTGCCACCCCCTATTCCGGGGGCCATCTTCATCGTAGGGTGGTGGGGAGACGGCAGAGCCTACACATGTGCAGTCTCCGATGTGTACGTCCCAGTTTCATTCCGGCCCCCCCTAAATAGGAGCGCACAGCATGTCGACCAACAAGAAGAACGGGGTCCTCGGCTGGCTGGGAACGGCCATCAACGACTACTTGGACCGGGCCAGCGATGAACTGCTCGCACCGCACGTCGCGTGGATGGAGACCGAGGTGACGCGACTCAAAAAGTCCTTCGACTTCGCAAAGGCGGCGGAAGCCCGGCGATTATCTGCGACAGATCGGGAACTCGTCGCCGAAACGCTGTACCGCAATTATCTCTGTCGCTGTTGGCAGGATGCCCGTCTCTCGGATCGAGAGCGGGAGCTGCTGGCTTGGCTGGCCAACAACCTAGGACTCCCTTCCGCCAAGGTCTCCGAACTGAACGAGCGAGCGGCGGTCGATGTATTCAGAAAGCGATTAGCACAGGCATTCGCCGATGGAAAACTAGATGACACGGAGAAGGCTCAGCTCGCAGAGGTAGCGGCCGCCTGTAATCGGACCGTCGAGGGGCTTATGCAGACGTTCTGTGCTAAGGAGGGCGACGATCTGCTGCGAAACGTGTTTGCAGGTATGGCTTCGGACGGCCAGCTCCAGCGAGAGGAATGGCGACAGTTCCGGGAGACGATGTCACTTCTCGGTATCCCGAAAGACCAGGCTCTCAAGGCGATCCGACTTCCAGCGCAGAAGCTCGTCGAACACACTCTTGCGGATGCCCGCAGTGACGACGAGATCACTGAGCGGGAGGAGCAAGTTCTCACGTCACTCCTCGACAACCTGATCGACGATCCCCGATTCGCTCATTACGTGCGGGGTGAGGTGGCCGAGGTGAAAGAGATGCAGAACCTCGCCCGTGGCGTGCTCCCGAGCATCGCGTCACCGAACGGTGTGGCTCTTCGGGCAGGCGAGATCGTGCACTGGGCGGGGCGAGTGGAATTCGAGCGTGTCCGCGAACTCGCGAATGGCCCCAAAGTGGAGAAAGCCAGTGGAGATCTCGTGGTCACGGATTCGCGGGCGATCTTTGAGTCGCCAGGGCGTTCCATGGAACTCAATCACCGCCGGATCCTTGCTCACTACCCATTCGGATCACGCATTGAGATCCGTTCCGGGGGCAAAGGGGCAGGTAGCTATGAGTTTGGAAACGGGGGCGAACGCGCAGTCGCGATCTGGGAGACTGCGATCCGCCGTGCCAACCAAACGATCGTCGCTAGCGACGACAAGGAAGTCCGCCGCCGCATCACGCGGGACGTCCGCCAACGTGTGTGGCAGAAATATGGTGGTCGCTGCGCCGAATGCAACGCGGACACTTACTTGGAGTTCGACCACATCATTCCTGTAGCCAAGGGCGGCGGGAACTCCGAAACCAACGTTCAACTCCTGTGCCGCAACTGCAACCTCGCCAAGAGCGACAACATCTGATTCGTTTACTGCCTTGATCCGAACAAAAGCGGCGAACCTACCACAGCGATCTTGTTCACCAACCGCTCGGACGTCGGTTTATCGATACGCCGCAAACTCGTAGTACTTCGGCCGGTTGTCGAACCGAACGTGGAGCCACGGCACCCCGGCACCGGCCGTGTTCAGCCAGACCGCCTCGGTACCGACGCGCCGCGTCATCTGCTCTCCGACCGCCTGCCACAGGGCGTCGCGCTGATCCTCAGGGGCCAGCCGCACAAATGCCCCGAGGTGGCCGTAAGCAGCCCTGTCAGCGACCGGACACGGAACGACAAGAATCGCATCCCGGCCAAGATTTGGAAACGCCGCAACCCCGGCCTCCGCAACACCGAAGTGCTCCGCAAACACCTCCGGGTCAGGGCGACGCCCCAGCCCCGGGCTGTCGAGGAGCACGAACTCGAACGGTCGCGTCACCGTGTCGGCCGTGACCGCGGGCGTCTCCCACCGAAACGCGGCGTACGGCGAGCCTGCCAGGAAGGCGTTGAACTGCGAGCGGAAGGCGCTGTCTCCCTGCCATGCCGCGATCACCTCCGCGAAGGTCGCCGGACGGGAGTCGACGGCGACGGTGCCCCGCATCCCCCTGGCGCCGGCCAATTCCTCGCTCTGCATGCTCCACATCGGCACTCTCTCCACAAATGGACCCGATCTCGAGGCCACAGCATCGCGTGGCGATCCAGGCCGCACTCACGGCTCGTTGAACAACTCCCGGCGATACTCGGCCGCCGCCACCCGCCGCAGCGGGTGTCCGAGGTCTGCGACGACAAACCGCACCGGGCCGACGCGTTGTCACGTCGGAACTTTTCCTTCCACGATGCTCGAAACATCCAGAGCGTGTGAAGCGACAGCAGCAGCACGGTGACTGGCGGCAGGATCATCATCGAGAACGAGCCCGTCCAAATCCCTCGCACGGTCATCGCCGCGAGAAAAAGGGCGACAGGCACGTAAGGCAACGCCAAGCTCTTGGAGCGTCCCTTCCATCGTGGCTCACACGCATGTGGAACAAGGACGTAAACCGCTCCGAGAAAGAGCACGAGCATCGCGGGCACGAGCATGCTTCATCTCCCGACTGAGGGCAGTCCGACATCGGTCGAGGGGACTCGACCGCCTTCGCGGTCTGCTCCATCCCCTGGCTCGGCCTGCCCCGCCGCCTCTCGAATCGCGGGCTCCAGGAGTGCCCACACGACAGCCGCCATTCGGTCTTGCCCCTGCTGGGTGAGATGGAGCGAATCGACGGTGGCGTCGGCGGCTTCGATGACCGAAAGGAGGATTCTCTTGGGGATCACGGCCACGCCATAGCGCGAGGCAAGATCTCGCTGAACCCTCCCGAAGCCTTCATAGAGCGGCGGAATCGGCAACTCGAACATGACAACCTGCCTCCCTGGCTTGCACACCGCTCTCAGGAGCGCCTCGAGCCCCGCGTGGAAATCCTCGACAGAACCTCCCCCGAGGAAATCATTCCCGCCGATCTCCAGGATGACAACGGGCGCAGTGATCGATGCCTGTTCGAGCCCCTTGGCTGCGGACGCCGCGGTTGCCCCTGCTTTCGAGAGATCCTCCACCGCCACTCCGTGCCGGTCCCGGAGAATGGCAGGCCACTTCCGGGTCAGATCACTCTCGCCATGCCCCGCCGTGATGGAGTCACCGATCACGGCGATCTGCCGGTCGTGAACAGCCGCGAGCACAGGCATGATCTGGTAACGGGCTTCATGGAGCCCGACTCCGAGGAGAGCGAGGGCGCTCGTGGCGGTGGCCGTCGCGGCCTTCGCGCCGAACCGACTCGCCCCCCACCCCGCGACGATCGAAAGCAGGATGACGGCGTAGGCCCAGATCGGCAGCGGCGCGGCAGCCACCGACAGGCCGATCAGCCCGTTGAGGAGACACCACGTCGCACCACGCCGCAGCTGCGGTGCGATGCTCGAGCGAAGCCCAACGGCCGCGATCAGCAGGGCCACGGCCACGAAGAAAACCCGACCGCTGGCGATTTGGAACACGAGCCAGTTCATCGCAGCGATTGCCCCCGTCGCCGAACGACTCCGAACAGCGGCGACGAGAGCCGCCGGAGCGCTGGCCTGAAAAGCCTATCCGCCCCCGTTGACACCTGCAGCGTCTGGTTCGGCGGGCCCTTGTTCCCCGCCGGCATCCAACGCCGCAGGCGCGCGTTTCAAGCCGCTGAGCATCATCGCGACGCCATGGCAAAGCCCGCGTCGGGACTCGAACCGCTACAGTCCAAGCCATTGACGAACAACCGCAGCAACCTCATCTATCTGGTCGGGTGTCAGCACGCCGAGGCAACGCACCAATTTCGCATGCGGGACCGAGATGATGTTCTGCGCATCGAAGACGCCCGGCTTGAGAAACCGTGCCGCCACTGCGACTTCGAAATCCGACCCCCTCGCACTCGTTGTGTGGGCGACAACGGTCGCGAGTGACCGGCTTTTAGATCCTGTTGCCGGTACGCTGAAAATCAAGCATGGCCGGATCTTTGCGACCATACCGAGATCAACGAGCCAGACTTCACCCCGGAGAGGATTGGCCATCGTCAGCCTCTCGTGCGTCAAGGTCGAGGAACATCTCCTCCGCGACGGCGACGAGACCATCGTCACCGACATCACCCGCTTCGCCCTGCACCAGCTGCCTGAGGAGCAGACTGGAAGCCTCATGCTTTTCCGCGTCGCTGAGCGACTGGAATGATCGAAGAAGGTCGCGAACAGCGCTTGTCATGGTGGAAGCAATCTCCTGCGAGTATTCCCTGAGTGTACGCGAGAACAGGCATTCAGCCAAAGTGATTCCCAGGATCTAGAAGACCTATCCGCCCCCGCTGTCTGCCGGAGCGTCTGATTCAGTGTTTCCCCACTCGCTCAACACGACGTCGTAACGAGTCTCAACCTCTCCCGACTTGGCCCACAGGTTCATGAGATGGATTTCCCCATTCACCCACTCGGCGTACCCATTGCCGCCATAGCCGGTGACGGCACCCTCAATGGCGATTTCAGAGCTGCTGCCCATGCCTACGGCCTCGAGTCGAACGATCAGGCATTCGCGATCCCGATCTCCGCGGGCCGGCCCCTCCCCGGCACCAAAGACCTGGATCGATACGACCGCCGAGTCCGGCGCGGTCTGCCACTTCAACGATGGGCCAGTCTTTTCGGGCGCCCCTCGTGCAACCTTTTCGTAGGCCCAGCCCTGGTTCGCGTCCATATCGGCCGTCCGCACTGCGGCTCTGAGACCAGACTTCGGACCAGCCCCATCCAGCCGGACGGAAAACACCCACGCCCGATCGGTCGGCCAGAGCATCTCTTCAGCCGGGCCAGCCGGGAAGATCTTGCGAGCAACGTTCGCTGTCTCCGTCTCCCCCGAACTCCCTGGTCGAAGGCTCATCGTCGTGATGACGGCTGTCATGGCCGAGACGAGCACGACCGCCACCCCAGCGAGTATCGCCCGGCTCATTGGCCCCATCGGTGCGCTCTCCGTGTGACGACCGTTCCGGCTTCGCAGCGGCAATGGCTGCTGGAACAACCCCCCCCCGAACAGCCTATCCGCCTAGTCGGTGAACGACCACCGTGCTTCGTCGAAGCGATACGAGCGTTTGCCGTGGGGCGGCACGTCGATCCACCACAGCATGGCGCCGCGCTCGCTTCCGCCCGCCGCATACGAAAACTCGTTGAAGACGATGGCGACTTTCGGCCGCGGTACGAAGGGCAATTGCTTCGGCACGAGTTCCTGTAACTCGCTCGGATATCGACCGTGCTCGTCATGGAAAGCACGAATCGCGGCGACGACACGCTCCGCCCGCCCGAGGGCGAGGCGGCGCTGCAACGAATCGTTTGCCAGGGCGATCGCAAGCACAGCCACGGGGATGGCCGCACGCCCGAGGGCCACTCCCCACCCCGGCTTCCGCCAGAGGCTCAGAGCGAGGCTCACGAACAACCAGAGCGGGCAAGCGAGCATCGACAGAAGAAACGACCCGTCCGCGGCGTCGAAAGCGACGACGGCCAAGGCCCAAAGAATGCCGGCACTTCCAAGGCAAGCCTGGCTAACGCGTGTTGAGACGGTCCGGAGAATCACCCCACCCTCGCGTGATCACCTATCGCCCCCGGAAGCCGCGTCGCCTGCAGGGCTGCCGAGTGTTCCCCGAATCGCTCAAGGGGCAAGCGCCGGAGCGGAGGGCTCGGGGCGGTCGGTCGGCGTGCCGCCGTCAGGAATGCGGCGGGCCTGGAGGGCGTAGATCGATCGCCGACCGGCCATGGCCACCGGCCTGGCCTGCGGACCGGCCGGTTCCGGCTGGGGCTGCGGAGCGGGAATCGGCTCCGGGCTCTGGCCGCGGGCCGTGGGGCCTTGAGCGAGCGCGGTCGGAGCAGGCTGGGCCGCGGCGATCGAGGCCGGGGGGGCCGGGCAGCCCTGACGCACCCAGTCGAGCCACGTGTGCTGGAGCTGGGCCACGCCCGGAACGCCGTAGTGGCGCTGGAGGGCGCCGGTCCAGTCTTCGGAGGCGAGGCCGTCGC
Source organism: Planctomycetaceae bacterium (assembly GCA_947453375.1). Taxonomy (GTDB): domain Bacteria; phylum Planctomycetota; class Planctomycetia; order Pirellulales; family UBA1268; genus QWOP01. The sequence continues at coordinate 21,088 of CANGGT010000017.1, read as the reverse complement.
CGACGAAGGTCACGTAGCGATGGCGACCGCCACGCTCGATGAGATAGCGGGCCAGCGAGTAGCCCTGCGAGTAGAGCGGGAGCACGTCAGCGGGATACTCGCGCATCGCGAACATCTCCGGAAAGGCGATCCCCCGGCCGGTGGTGAGATGCTCGATGAGGAGCCGATGCTGCCGGGCACGCTCCACCGGATGCTCGACGGTCGTGCAGGCCCCCTCGTCGGCCCAGCGCGGCAGCGGACGGCGGAAGTGACTGGCGAAGATCGTGTGGGTGATCTCGTGGGGGAGCACCGAGTCGAGGATCCGTTCCTCGCTCCCCTGGATCGTCATCGTCCAGCCGAACACCTCGCCGGCGTCGAAGACGAAGCTCGTGGCGCCGCCGGCCCCGAGATGCGGGGCGACTTGGGCCTTGATCGGACAGGGGCGGCTCCACCGCGGCAACGGCTTGCCGAGCCACTCCACGGCGAGATTGTGTCGATATTGCTCGGCGGCATCGCCGATCTTCCTGGCCTGCCCGTCGGTCGGCGCCTCGATGACGAAGTTCGCGGTCCGATGGCTGGCGGCGCTGACCCGTCCGGCCCCGAGGGCGAGAACGACGGCGAGCAACACGAGCACCGGTCGCACGAAAACTCGCTGCAGCATGTCGGCTCCACCTCCGTGGGATCCCACGTGCCGTTCCTTCGGCACGCGATCGCTTTCCCGCCAAGCGTCGGTCGCGGGGGGCGGACACTAGCGAACGGCCGCGACGCGGAACCAGCCCGCTTTCCCCTGTAAAACCACGGGGAAAACGGTCTTGCGGCGACGACATTCCGCCGGGGGGGGCGCCGCGAAGACCGGCGCCGACGTCCGGCCCGAGTCAGCCGCCAGGACGGACGGTCGATCCGGAGCCGTCGCGTGGGGCCAGCCGGCGGCTACTCTCTGGGGAGCGGGGGACCGGCCCGAGCCGAGTCACGGTATCCCCCGTCACCGATCGCCACGGGGGCGTGCTCCCGGTTGCGAGCGTGCTCCGGAACCAGCGCCGCGACTCCCGCGGCATCCAGGCCGCCACCGTGGCGGCACCGGCGAGCACGGCGAGCCAGCCCGGCCAGACCGGATCGAGGGTTGCGATCCACACGCCCCCCGAGGCGATCACGAACAGCGGCACCACCCACCACGGACCGAGCAGCGCCGAGACCAGCCGCGACACGATTCGAGTTCGGCGCCGGGCCTCGAGGAGGGCGACGACCCCGAGGAGCATCACGGCCGTCGCCAGCAGTCGCCCCGGCATCGAGGCATCGGCGCGGCGGGCGACGACGAGGCGGAGGCTGGGAGTGTTCTGATCCTCGAGAAGGCGGAGCGGAGGGGCCCAGGCGGCAGCAGCATGGCTGTCGCGCATCCCGACATGCGACCAGGCCGCAGGGAGCGGCAGCACGGCCTCCCGGCGGCGCTGCTTCAAGAAATCGGCGAGCCGACGGGCGTCGTCCGGCGCGGCCCGGGCAATCGCGCGCTCGAACTCACCGGCCAGGCCATCGATCGCCGCCCCGCGTGCCGCCATCATCGTCGCCTCGTCGACGGCCGTGGCCGGCGGCAGCGGCCGGGCGACGATCCCCTCGGGCAGCTCGACCACCCACGCCGATCTGAGGCACGAGAGCCCGACGATGCCCGGCTCGGGAATCTCGAGAACACCGTCGACCGGGAGGCCGTCGCTGACGTCGCCGGCGTAGACCGCGACGATCGAGCGGGGCCAGCCGACATCGAGCAGTCGCAGCTCCCAGGCGTTCTCGGCGATGCTGGCCCGGGCGGGAACGGCGTCGTTGGCGATCCGCCCGTCGACGAACACGTCGAACATCCGCATCCCGGCCGGAATCCGGATGCGGATGATCGGGTCGGCAGCGATGACGTCAAACCGCGAAACTCCCCAAGCCCGTCCCCGCGCGTCGACGGCCAGATGACTCTCGGCAAACTCCACCCGCGGCCCGTTCCCCGTCGCTCCCGCCATTCTCGCAGCCGGATCGCGGGGGGCCGGGCTCGCCGCCGCGTCGGCAAGCTCGAGTCCCGGCTCGGCAGGTTGTGGCAAGTTCTCTTCGGGCCCCCGAGCGGCGATCCGATAGGGAGGGGGCGGGGCGTCGGCTGCGATCTCGTACGAACCGCTCGACGCGGCGCCGTCGCGCGGCGTCTCCCCCTCGGTCGACTCCTCACCGACCACAGCGACGAATCCCTCGGCCATCCGCCAGGTGACGGTGAGCGGACCACCGGGCTCGAGCGCCGCCCGAACCAGCGGCAGGGTTCCGGTGGCCGCGGGGGGACCATGGAGGTGGACGGCAACCTCGAGGACGAAGGCACCGGGGCGCGGCCGCTGCACGACGACGAGAATCCGACGCGGACCATCGCGGCGCCAGCGGACGCCGATTTGTGCACTCTCGGACGGAGGATTCCCTCCGGTCAGGTCGTCACGGAGCGCCACCCGCTCGATGTCGCAATGCTCCGGCACATCGACCGGGATCGCCACCAGAGGCGTGCCTACGGCATCGATGCGGGCCTCGAGCCTGAGCCGGACGGCATCGGCCGCGAACCCGATTTCCATCCGCTGGTTGCCGCGCGGCGGCTGGCGGCGCCGTTCGACGGAGATCCTCGCCGGCACGGTCGCCAGAGGCCGGGGCCGCGTCAGCCCTCCCTTCGTCGTCCCTTCGAACTCGGCCTGTCGCACCCCGCGGCCACTCTCGCTCCGCCACACCATCCCTCCGGTCGCCCCACTCCCCGCCCGGGGCGGAAGGAGCGTGGCATCCTCCGGAAGCGTCGTCTTCACGATCAGCTCGGGCGACGGTTCGAGGTGGGTCGTGCGGGCGTCGCTGGCCACCGACTCCAGCCACGCCGACGGAAGATCGAAGACGCCGACCGGATCGGCCAGCGGCATGAGGAAGGAGGCGGCGAAGGCGATGCGGCCGCGACGCGGCGCGGTCACTTCGATGAGGAACCGTCCCCCACCGAGCGACGAGGTGGTGAATCCAGGCTCGGTGATCACCGGCGCCCCGAGGCGAGGATCGGCCCTGATGATCGCCCCACGGACGATCTGATCGCCGGGATCGAGCGCGTAGGTCGCCGTGAGCCGGCAGCCGTCGTCGTCCCAGAAGAGGTCGTTGCGACTCTCGGCGACGGGGATCGTGTCCACGATCCGCGTCCCTCCGTCACTCGCCCAGGCAAGGCGGACGCGCGTCGCTCGACTGATGTCGATGGCCCCCGCCGCCCCCTGGCTCGCGTCGGCACGCCGGGCGCGCCGCGGCAGGCCGTCGGCGCCCACCGTCTCGACCTGGAGCACCGCCGCATCGCCACGGCCGACCGGGAGCGGCCCGTCGACGACGAGTTCGGCGGTCGGGGCGAAGGGGATCGTGACCGTCGCCCGATCGACTTCGCCGGCATGGGTGGGACGGACGATCACGCCGGCCTCGAGCCGATGCCGGCCGGCGCTGGCAAACCCGACCCGGAGCAACCGCCCATCGCTGTCGGCCGTCGGGGCGACCTGCCCGCCATCGACGCGCGGCCCCGTCGGATCCCAACTCGCTTCTCCTTCTTGGCGCATCGTGATCAGAGCGCCCGCTTCGGCTTCGAGATCGACCGACAACGTCCACGCTCCCTCCGCACCCGGCAGCGCCCGCAGCCGCACGGCGTGAATCCGCACCCCCTCGGCGGCACGCCGACCGAGGGCCGCGGAGAGGACGCGGTAGAGCGGCTCGGGAACAAGCGCCGTCTCGCCGCTCGCCTCGCCACCGCCCCCCTCACTGTCGCCTCCCCGGAGGCCGGGCACGATGAAGACGGGAAGGGATTCGCCGGCCTGATCGGCCGCCGAGCGCGATGACGGAACGATCGCTGAAGGCTGTTGGGCCCCGGCAGACGTCGGCGCGAGACTGAAAATCGCCAATGCCACCGGGAGGGCTTGGAGCGTGTTGCGCCACCGGGCCGTCGCCCAGCGGAGAAATGCTGCCACCGCCAACCCCCACAGGCCCGCGCGGCCCAGACCATCGAGTGGCAGCGGCAGCCACAGTGCCGCGACGGCGAGGGCGACCGCGACGAGAAGCCGCGTCACGCGGCTGGCGGTGAGGAAGCCGAGGGTCGCGAAGGCGACGCACACCAACAGCGCGGCCCCCCACAACCACCGTGAATGAACCAAGCGCACGCTCATTCCCTGACCGCGACCGGCCAGCTGAATGAGGATCCGTTCCCGGAACCCGGCATCGATCGTCCCTTGTCGCGATCGGGGGGATTCGGCTGCGGGAGCGCCAGCCGATCGTTCCCGCACCGTGACCGGGAGGAGGCGCTCGAGCCAACCGGTGCGCGCGGCGCCGACCTCCCGAAATCCGGCCGGGAGGGCGGCGATGTCGACGCCGTCGGGGAGGAGGACCTGCCAGGTGCGCTCCAGCACCGGCACATCGATCCCAGCGCCGGCCAGCGCGACATCCCACGCCATCGGCCCGGTCGGCGCGGGGATCTCGGAGCGGACGACGAGCCTGATGAACCGCCGATCGGCCGGAAGGTCGACGAGCCATGCGCCGGTCATCACGTCGGGCACCACCGTCGCCGGCACGCCGTCGATGACCACGCCGCGGGCCAGCGCCGCCACCGGCGGCATGACAGCCACCGATGTCCGGCCATGATTCTCGATCTCGAAGCGGGTTTCGTACTCCGTGACGCCTGTCGGATGGCACCAGCAGGTCGTCTCCTCGTTCCACACCCAAGCGCGGGCCTCATCGTCACGGTCTCGTCCCCCGGGAACGATCTCGGCCGCCGGGGACACCGCCGGCGTCAGGTCGTTGGGAGGGGTGAAGGCAAACTCGGCGAGCGTCCCCTTTGGCGCGTCGTCATCCCCCGACCGCCCCGCCGGAGGCATCTCCTCGAGGCGGCGGTTGACTATCTGCGGCCGGCGCCGGCCGGCGTTGACGATGACCACGCCCCCCTGCTGCGGATCGCTGCCGTCGACCCAGGCCAGCGGCACCGCGACCGGCCCGCCGAACGGGATGGCGCGGATGGCGCGAAAGCGCACCTCGCCGCGTGCCGGGGGCTGCAGTTCGACAAGCCACGACTCCCCCCCCCCACCGACATCGCCATGCCGATCGATCCGACGCACCGTCAGCGTGCCGCCAGTGGAGGGAAGCAACGACCATTCGAGGAGATCCTCGGTCGGCTCCGAGAAATGAACGACGACGGCATCGAGTGGCGACGCCCCCGGTCGGCAGGAGAACACGAACGATTCCGTGATCCGGTCGTCGAGGACGGTGAGCCGGACATGGGTGTCGGCCTCGACCGGTGGGCGGCGCTCGAGGAGGCTGGCCGGCGCCGTCATGGCCGCCTCGTCGACCGGGATCCAGGCGCGGATGGCGGTCTTCGCGGTGAGCGCTGCGAGACGTTCCGGCGGCGACGCCGGTGGGGGCTGCGGCGGATCGATTTCGATCGTCGTCTCCGGCGGTGAGGTGAGGGCGAGCACGGCGAGCCCCGTGGCTTCGCCGTCGAGCCTCACCATGTCCATCTCGGCACCCGTGAAGGGCTCTTCGGTGGCGATGCCGGCCCGGTGCCCGGCGATGGAGAGCGTGAACCCGCGCTGCGGGGTCGCGGCGGTGGGAAAGCCGATTCGCAGTCGGTCGCCGCGGCCATCGCGCACCACCCGCCAGTCGAGCGAGGCGATCACGCTGGCGCGATCACCTCCGCGCCGCTCGACGCCTTCGACCGAATCGATGAACCACCCCGGCGCGATCTGCCCCGTGACCTCGAACGCCTCGCCACTGCGGACGCGCAGATCACACGCCGTCCGCCCCGTCACGACGTTGGAGACCACGTCGACGGTCGTCACCCGCGCCACATCGAGATCCGCGCCCCGTGGCGCCACGCCGACGCGCACCCGGGCCTGCGGTGACTGTGCTTCGAGCGACACCAGCGCCCCCAGCCCCTCTTCCCCCAGGCCCGCCTCCCCCGCGCCCGGCCGGATCGGCCAGCCGTCGGTCTTATCGGCAGCGACCGGGAGGCAATGCTCGGTGCCGATGTCGACCAGCGCCAGTCCCGGATCGCATTCGACCCTCACCCCTCCGCCGGCCCATTCCGCGGCCATCGGCCAGAGCAGCGGGAGCCAGCTGTCGTCGAGGTCCTCGAGCCCGTCCCTTCCCGCGCCTCGGGATGGCAGCGGGGCCACGGCACTGATCGAAAGCGGCGCCATCGTGCCGAGACTTCCGGCCGGAAGCCGGACGAGCGTCGCCTCTCCAGCTCGCCCCCATTCGACTTCGGCAGGGAGCGGCTCGCGGTTCGGAAGCGCGACGGTCGCCGACACGGGCAGGAGCCGCGGATCGGCATCGAGCGACAAAAGTGCCGTCCGCCACGGCGTCGTCGGCACGATGACGGCCGTCAGCCGCGCTTCCCCCCGTCCGACGACGACCGCCTGCCAGCAGCCCAGCTGCCGGGAAGACTCCTTCGCCGGTACCGCGTTGAACAGGAGCGCCTCGATCGGGCCGACGTCGATCCGCCAGACGTTCTCCCCTCCCGTTGCCGGCTGCGGCGAGGGGATCGCCACCGGCTGCCGGGCCCACGCCTCCCCGAGAATCAAAGGCACGGTGCCCGGCGGGGTGTTGAGGTCGATCCGCGTGCGGAGGGCTGGGATCAAGGGGAGCACGATCGGACCGGCGTCCTCGGCAGGAGGCAGTTCCCACTGAAAGCTGAAGTGCCCGGCCCGGGTCGCCAGGAAACCGAGCGATCCCTCCCCGCCATGGATCGCCACTTCGGCGGTCGTGCCATCGCCGTCGCAGGTGCCACGGATGACCGGCATCATCCCCAGCGAGACGACGGAGGGGAGATCGTCAGCCGGGAGGTGAAACGACACCGTGCCCCGGAGTCGGCCTTCGGCATCGAGCGTCGCGGTGCAGGCGACGTCGGTGATTGCGATGGTCTGACGCCGCAAGCTCGGGGGCGTTTCTTCAGGCCAGGCGTTCCCCTTGGCGGCGGCCAGCGCCGCCTCGAACTCCTCCACCGGCACCGGCACGAGCCGGTGGCCTCCGAGGGGCACGTCGCCGAGTCTTCCCCCCGGGATGCGCACCCGATGGAAGGGCATCGTGCCCGCCGGCGCCGTGGCCGAAGTGGAGACGGGAGCGGGCGGATCGGCGGCTTTTGCGAAAAGCGGCAGCGTTCCAACCAGCCCCACAAGCGCCACGGTGAGCTCGCGAAGGCGCGTCATGGCGACCGCCCCTGCGGCGCGGGGCGAATCACGGACGAAGGATCGAGATTGACGATCAGCGACGGCGGGGACACGAAACGCGTCGAGTCGTCGTGGTCGTCGGCGGCAGGCGCCAACGCGACCATCGGCACGACAGGATCGGTGACCCGTCGCAAGCCGGCGGCGAGGAACGACAGCAGGCATCCCGGGATCGCGGCTTGGATCACGAGGGGCGCGATGTCGGGGAACGCCACGGCCGCGAGCGTGGCCGGGAGCGCCAGCGCGAAGACCGCGGGCACGCGGCGCCAGGCGGGGCGATAGACCATCGTCAGCCCGAGCGCGAGCAACGGCCCTGACACGAGGAGAACGAGAAGCCAGGTGGGGAGGAGCCAGACGGTGCCCGCCCCGGGCGATCCCGTTCCAGCGAACACGACCCGCCCCGAGACCATCGGCGGCTCCGGCGGAGCCGACGGCCGGAGTTGATCCCCGCCGAGGATCGGGTCGGCTCCGGTCGATCGCGCGGTCGCGCCGCGCACGGCGCCTGTCACCCAGTCGGCGAGGACACCCCGGGCCACGACCGGCACACGCTTGAGCCCGAGCGCCCCCCATTCCCAGCGCTGCTGCGACGTCCAATGGACCGGCGCGGCGAGGAGATGCTCGTCGTCATCGAGGAGGAGATCCCAGAAAAAGCGGCGCTCGATCGTGCCGTTGGCAAACCGCGGCGCCTCGAGTTGGAGCGGACCGACCACCCCTCCGAAAAACCACCGCGCTCCTCCCCCGGCGGCGACGCTCCGCGGCCGCGAGGTCGCGATCGTCACCTGGGCCGAGGCGCGGCCCCCACCCTGCCCGGGCCCGCGGGGAATGTCGATCGCCACCGCGCCGTCAGCGCGGACAGCCCCGACGATCGTCTGACCGTCGAGGCGCACCTCCACGGCTGCGGCATCGGGGCGGCCATCGCGCATCGGCAGGCACGACGGCGGGAGCGCGAGCACCAGGCGCCGCCCGGTCGTCGTCACGGCATACCGGAAGCGATCCTCGCGGCGATCCGCGAGGATCCTCGTCTCCAGCCACGCCGCTTCGACGACGGTGTCGCCACTGCCGTTCCCCGGCTGCGTCGAGAACGTCAGCGGCACCGATTCCTGGAGCCGCGTCGCCACCCACATCCGCTCTGCTGCGGGCAGGTTCGGCGCCGCATCGCGCCGCCAGACGTCGCCCCGGACATCGACGACGGGGTTTTCGTCCGACACGAGCGTGAACGATTGGCGGCCGATCCGCGCCCCGCGCGGAAGGACGAGGGAAAGCGGCGAGACCTCGGCCTCCCCGGCGGGCCGCGGTGTCGGCAGCGTCCAGCGGAGGACGAGTTCTCCTTCGCCGAGGAGTGGAACGGCAAGCAGGCTGCGGAGCGCCGTCCCTTCGCTGCCGGCGTTCGACGCATCGCCACCGGGGAGCGCGAACGGCGAGAGCCGCTGGGGGCCCTGGCGGATCTCGAACGTGCCCCCCTCGGCGACAGCGGCGGGGAGGACAACGTCGATCGATTCCAGCGGCAGATGGGCGACGTCCAGCCGAAGGATCTCCTCGACGACGGTCTCTTCCTCGCCGACGGTCGCGCGGACATCGACGACCGCCTCGACACGACGTGGCAGCGACCGTCGCGACGCCTGAAACTCTCCTGCCGCGCCGTCGAGCCGGTAGACGAGCTGACCGCGGTCGGCCTCGGAGCGTCTCGAGGCCGGCACCACCTGGCGGACCAGACCGCGGATCTTCTCTCCATCAGGAAGGACCTCGATGTCGGCTTCAGCCGCCACCGTCACGGTGGCCGGCCCGACGAGGTCGACCCGCGGCTGCGGCACCATCCACGAGAGGCGGTCGCTCGAGGCGTCGACGGTGAGCGCGGCACGGAGATCGACGACGGCATCGCCGGCGAGCGGCTGGAGGAACGGGATCACCACCTCGCCGTCGCGCGAGGCGACGGCCGCGGTGTCGACGAGCGTGGCGGGGGAAACCTCGTCGATCGTCCAGCCTTCGAGTCCGACAGAGAGCCGCGTCACCGGCGCCCCGCGGACCGAGACCCGGAATTTCGCTTCCAAAACGACCCTCGTCTCCCCGATCGTGTAACGGTATTCGGGCTCGATGACAACCCTGCTGCTCCGCGGCCTGACCCGCATCGGCAGGCTCGCCGGTTGCGCGTCATGGGCAAAGGCGGCGACGAAGCCGGGCTGGCGCGCGGCGGGGGCCGGATCGACGCGCCGATTGGCCCCTGGGTCGTCCCAGTCGAGCTGCCACTCCCCCGCGACCACCAGCGCCGTCCGTCCCCGTTGTCTCCAGCCGGGGATCCCCTCCACGCCGAAGCCGAGGGGATCGAAGGGAACGCGGCCGGTGGGATCGACGGGACGCTCGCACTCGAGTTCCACCAGCGCCACGCCATCCGGATTCCGCGCTACTTGCACCTCGACCACCCGGGCCCCGTCTCCTCCGTCGACAGCCTCGCCATCGGCACGGACCAACGACGCCGGCTCGCCGACGCGGACGAGCGTGCATCGCGGCGGCAGGGTGAGCCGAACCGCCCCTTGATCCGGAGGCAGGCCATCGATGCGCAGCGTCGCGTCGATGATAGCGACGCGACCGTCGATCCGCACGAGGCTCTCCACCGCCACCTGCGGCAGGACGCCGGCACGCGCCGCCGCAGCCCCCCGGCCGGCGATGCGGAATCTCGTCTCTCCGCCGACGCCGTCACACACGACACGGCTCCCCTCCGTGCCGTCGGGCTCCACGCGCGGGGGAAGGCCGGCCGGTTGGACGGTCACCACCGGCTCCGATCGGGTTGTCAGGATCACGCACCGCGACGTCGTCGCCACCGGCAGATCGAGGAGAAACGTCTCGCGATCGGCAAGCGTTTCCAGCGCCACGACGCCGACGAGCGTCACGGTGTGCCGGTCGTCACGACTCCCCGACACCCAACCGCGGTAGCCGCCGGCCGCAGCATCGCGCCCCGGTCCTTCGAGGATGAATCGCCCCGGTCCCTCGACCCGCGGGTCGGACGTGAGGATCAGCCCGGCGAGGCGCAGCGGCACATCGACCCACCCGTCCCGGGTCTGACGGACCTCGAGCGTGAGCTCGACGGCGCAGGTTTCGGTGTCGTCTCCCACCCCCGGGCGTGCGACCGCGACCAAGCGCTCGATGACGAGCCCCGGCGGCCTCGGCACCCCGGGCAGGCGCTCGCGCTGCCCGAGCAATTCGAGAAAATCGCGATACTGGAATCCGGGCACTGGCACGAGCCGGCCGCCATCGTCCGGGAGATAGAAGATCTCGGGTGGCTGCTCGACGGGGCGAGGTTCTTGGCCACCGTCGGGGCGGGCCACCGGGACAGCGCCAGCCGCCTCGCCTCGCGGCGAACCTGCGGCGGGCCCGCCGCCCACAGGCCGCTCGCTCACCGCAGGCTCGTTCGGGGGCGAAGCTGTCCCTGCCGGTGTCGGCGGCTCGCTCTGCGGGCGCGCTGCAGCGATCGTTCCCAGCCCCAGGACCGACGCCATGAGCATCCACGTCATGACGACGATCCCCAGGCGGCTCACCCGGAGGCCGACCGCGGGGGAGTGCTGGGACGCGGTGGTCGATCGCTTCCGCTTCGGCATCTCGACCCCGGGGGTTGTCAGGACATGGCACGGTCGGACATCGTTCCGGCCTCTTCGCTGAACACTCTCTTCTTTGACACTAGCTTCGCGGGGCCCACGCCGCACGATGATCGGGCCCAAAGAACCACCCCCTGCCGGGGCGATCCCACCGTCACGACACGCTCCACCGTCACGACCGGCGCCAGCGGTCACACCCGTTCCGGCGGCGCCGTATCCGTCACAACAGCCACGGAGGAAGGACAGCCTGGAGTTCGTCGAGGAGCCGCGCACTCGAGGCGCTGATGAAGGCAGGCGTGTCGAGAACGAAATCGGGCCCGGCCGCAAACGGTCCCACGCTCCCTCCGGCTTCACGGACCAGGAGGAGACCGGCGGCGACGTCCCATGACTTGATGCTCCGCACCCAGAAGGCGTCGAAGCGTCCACAAGCCACGTAGGCGAGGTTGATCGCCGACGACCCGCTCCGGCGGATCGCCAACGCATGGGGAACGACGGCGAGGAAGTCTTGGACGGCTGGGGAGTTGCCGTCCACCTGAGCCGGGAAGCTCACCGCCACGACCGCCTCGGAGAGCGTCGCCGTCGGCGCGGCGACGATGCTCCGCCCGTTGAGCCACGCCCCCCCGCCGGCCCGCGCGGTGAAGCATTCATCGCGGACCGGATCGTAGATGGCGCCGACGACGAGTTCGTCACCGCGGGCCAGGGCCACCGAGGTGCAGTAGGCAGGGATTCCCTTGACGTAATTCGTCGTGCCGTCGAGCGGATCGACGATCCAGCGATACTCGCCGGCGCCTCCGGCCGCGCTCCCCGGCGCCGATTCCTCGCCGACGAATCCATGATCGGGGAAGGCCCCGAGCACGATCCGCTGGACCTCGGCTTGCGCCGCGACGTCGGCCTCGGTGACGTAGTCCCGCGGCCCCTTCGACGACACCGCGAACCGCCCCACCCAATCCTGGAGCACGCTCCCTCCCGCACGGGCAGCAGCTTCACAGACGGCAAGCGGGTCGGGCATCGTTGCAGGCTCCTCTTTTGACGGGGCACATCGGGACGGCCTCCGGGCTGTCAGGGCGTCGCCGTCGCCCATCAAAATACCAGACAGCGGCGATGCCCATGCCCGCTGGCCGGTCCCGTTCCTGCCGCCGCGGCCCATGGAGAGCTTTTCGCCCCAAGAGCTACACTGCGTTTCGCGGCCTGGATCCGTTTTGGCTTCCCATGTTCCCGCGATGTTCCGGCGACGTTTCCGGGTCTGGCACCGATTTTTTCTTGCGAGGATGGCACCATGTCGAGATCTTCGTCCGCAGCATCGAAGGACAGCCCAGCCACGGCGCATGGCGGCCGTGCCGAGAGCGTCTGGACGCTCGCCGGCGGGAGGGCGCAGGATCGGGCCGGGGGCGTCGTTCTCGATCTCTCGGTCCCCGCTCTCGGGCTCGTCACCCCCACGGGGGATCGATGGCTCGGCTTCGACGTCGGCGTCGGGCGGCCGCCCGTCGATGCCTGGGTTCGTGGCGACGACGTGACCGCGATCTGGGAGCCGGGGGACGATCGTGGGCTCCGCGCCACGGGGCTGTGGCGCTGTCATGGCGCCGAGGCAGGACTCGTCTCCTGGGAACTCGTCGCCTCGGCCACCACGCGTCTGCTCCACGCCGATGCCACGCTGGCCGTGACCTCCGACGTCGCCGCCGTCGAAATCCTCTCGGCGGCGTGGCACGCGGGCGCCTCGTCTCCCTTCACCCCGGGGACCCCCTCGCATCATGGCCTCGTCCTTCTCCGTCGCGGGGATGGTAGAAGCCTGCTCCTCATGCTCCATCCCACCGATCACCAGACCGTGACGGTGGCCCTCGAACACGGCCGGGCCCGCGTCGGTTGCTGGCTCTTCCCCACCGGCGTCGAGAAGGGGGTGCTCCTCCGCAGTCGGGTCGTCGCCGCCATCGGTCCGACCGCCGACGATGTCGCCTGGGGAGCCCGGCTTGCCGCCAGGTTTGCCGCCTCGCCGCCGGCGCTCTCGACGTAAGGGATGGCGGAGGGGGGCAGGCCGCGGTTTTTCCGCTGGAGCGATCAGGGCTCACGCGTTACATTGCCCCCATCTTCCCCACCTTTCACGAGCCATGGATCGGCTCCGGCGCGGCCCTCGGGTCGTGAGGACGGTCCGCGGGCACGCAGACCGGTGGTGTTTGGCGACTCCCGTGTGGGGGCGTGGAACACGCGGGACGGACCAGGTCATTGGAGGGCCTCGCCGTGGCAGACATCGTCTTCGCCTTCGATGCGGCACTCGACCGCCCGATGCCGGTTCCGGCAAGCGCCCCGGCCGACGTCGTCGACGCCTTCGCCGCCGCCCCCTGGGAGGCCTTCGAGGTGGCGGTGACCACCGCCCGTCAGTCGCGAGCCGCGGCGTTGGTGGTGTTTGGCTCGACGCTCGATCCGCTCCGCGCGAGCCCCGCCCAGGCGGCCCGGCTCCGGGGCATGATCACGGCCCTGGCCGGCGACGGCTGCCAGACGGTGTGGGTGGCCGACGATGCCACCGACTGTGCCAACATCGCCCGGGCGTTGGCCGAGCCGACCGGGCTGTCGTTCGTGACGCCGGCAGCGCCGCAGCGGCTCGATATTCGTGGGCTGTCGGTGGAGATCTGTTCGGCGCGGGGCCCGGTGGTGGCCACGACCGGCGTCGGGCAACTCGTCCCCTCGTTCGCGTCGGCCCACTCCTCGCTCCTCCCGGCCCAGCGGCGGATCGTCGTCGGCTGGGACGATGCCTGGAGTTCGATGCACGCCGAGGGGGCCGCGCCGGTCCACGGGCTTCATGCGCCGCTGGCCACCGGCGCCGGGCCGGCCTCGGGCACGTTCTTCGTGTGGGGATCGCGGCGCCTCCAGGCCGTGCCGGCCAGCGTTCATGCCCTGCCCGCCCTCCAGGCGCGCGTCGCCAGCGAGGCCGCGGCCGGCGCCTGCGGTGCGGTGACGCTCACGACCCTCGGGCCCCTCGCACCGGGGCTGCCGGCCCCGCTCCATCCGCTGCCAGCCCCGGGGCTGTCAGCCAACCACCCCGGTGTGGTGCAAGCTTCGCTCGGCCTTCCCGCCGTGGCCGACCATCGTCCCGCCTGGCGCGAGGTGCCGACGCACCGGATCACCTGGCGGACGCTGGCCCTGGAATCGCTGGCCGGCAACGACGAGGAACTCGCCACCACGATCTGGGGAGCGCTCGAAGCGATGACCCCCGATCCTTCCGGCCCGCTCCATGTGGTCCGCGTCGCCATCGACTGTGGCGGAAGCCTCGCTCGACGGATCCATGTCTCGGAGATCTCGGCCGAAACGATGAACCGGCTCCGTGAGCTCTTCGACCCGCGGTCGTTCCGTGTCTGGTGCCAGGAGCTCGAAGCCGACCGCAACGAACCGCTCGTGGCGCTGGTGCGCAATGCCTCGTCGAGCGCCTCCGGCACCACGGCCTCGTTCGCCTCGCTCCTCGCCGAGAAGGTGCTCGAGGGGGAGAAGCATGCGGGGACCTCGGGGCCACGCGAAGCGGCCTGGGTGGCACTTGAATTGATGGAATCGACCTGACCGATCGACCAGGGAGGGGGCCGGCGCCACGGGCACCGGCCACCGGAGGAGCAGCCGTATGATCATCGAGCGCATCCAGATCGATCGCTTCGGCGCCCTCGAGGGCGTCAAGATCGAAGGGCTCGACGCGGGCGTGGAGGTCCTCCACGGCACGAACGAGACCGGCAAGACCTCGATGCTCGAGTTCGTCCGCGGCGTCCTCTTCGGCTTCGGCCACCTCTTCCGCCGCGGCATCCTCGACCCGCACCTCCCGTGCGGTGGCCGCCTCCAGGCGCGGGCCGGTCTCGATGCCCGCCGGATCATCGTCGAGCGCCGCCACGAGGGGCCCCACCTCGAGCGTCTTTCGCGTCAGGATTACACCTCGGAGAAGGATCTCCCGGTCGCCGATCACCTCACCGTCTCGGCAAGTGATGGCGGCACCGCCACAACGCTCTTCCTCCAGGACTACATGGGGGATATCGACGAGCGCACCTTCACGGCTGTCATGGCCTTCGGCCTCGACGAACTCCAAGAGCTCCACACGCTCGAAGCCGAAGGGTGCGGAAGCCGGCTCTACGAGCTGGCCAGCGGTCTCGACCGCGGACGCGTGACGCGGGTCCTCGACAGTCTCCGGGTCGCCATCGAACGGCTCGATTCCCCCGATCCGGAGGTGTCGCCGATCGAGTCGCTCCGCCAACGGAGAAGCGCCGCACTCGGGCGGCTGGCGAGCATGGGGGCACCGGCCGTCGCCGCCGGCGCCCTGGGGAGCGAGCTTGCGAGGATCGACGCCGAGATCACCGCCTTCGAGACCGCCCACCACCAGGCCAAGCTCGACGAGGAGACGATCCGCGCGGTGGTCCCCCTCGAGCCGCTCTTCCGCCAGTGGCGCCGCGCGACCGATCACCTCACGCAGCTCGAAGCCACGCCGCTGATCCACCCCGATCTCGACGCCTGGCAGCTGGCGACGAAGCGGCGTGACGGCCTGGCCCGGTCGGCGGCGAAGCGCAAGAGGATCCGGGGGAAGATCGCCCGCGAGATCAAGTCGCACGCCGCCGACGAGACGATCTGGAAGAAGCGCGCCGCAGTGGCGGCCCTCCTCGAGGAGCAGCCCAGACTCGAGCGCCTCGCTGCCGAGTCGGCCCGGGCCGCCGCCACAGCGCGACAGGCAGCCCGCCGCTTCGGCGAGCAGCTTGGGGCTGCGGGGCTCGTTCGGCTGCTCGTGGCGGAGGCGAAGCCCAGTGCTTCTCCCGACACGCTCTCGGAGATGCAACTCCCGAGCGGGTTCTCCCGCTCCTTCGGCAGCCTGCGCGGGCGGGCCCGCGAAGTCGCCGCCGCAGGGCGCGGTCTCAAGGCTGCCAAGCAGGGCGTGGCCGATGCGCGAGCTGCGGTCGAGTCAACGCGAGGCTCCCTCAAGTCTCCCGCGACGCAGGCCGCCGGCCTCTCGATCGCCGCCGCGATCGAGGAAGCCGCCGGGCGCGCCGCTCTCCTCCGCAACCGGATCGCCTCCGGCGAGCAGGTGGTGGAGCTCGAGAAATCACTCGCCGCCCTCGATCGGGACGTGGCTCTCCATCTCCGCGGGCAGCTGATCCCCTTTGAATGGCTCCTCGGACTCGGGGCGATGTTTGTCACCGGGGCGGCGATGATCCTCTCGGGGCTCTTCCTGCCCGCCACCGTCACCGGGTCACTCGCTTGGGCCATGGCCGCCCTCGGTCTGGTCGGCACGGGGCTCGCATCGGTGGTGACCTGGTCGCTCGACCGCGCTGCCAGCGATCGGCTCGAGTCAGCCCGCCAGCAGGTGACGATGGTGCGGAAGCAGCGCGACGACGCCGCGGCGCAGTGCGGACTTCTCGACAAGAAACTCGAAGCCCTCCGCGGATCGGTGGAACGCTGGCCGGGGGAACACTCCCCGACGATCGACCGCCGGCTCGTCGCGGCCCAGAACGAAATTGAACGGCTCGAGGGGCTCGCCACGCGCGAAGGCTCGCTCCATCTCCTCGCCGATCGGCTCGAGGCTGCCGAGCAGGATCTCGCCCGGGCCCTCCAACGCCGCGCGGCGGCCCGGGCCGGCTGGCGCAAGGCGCTCGAGGCGCGGGCCCTCCCCGCCACCCTCACTCCGAGCGAGATTCGCCAGCTCTCTCGACACCAAACGGCGCTCTTGGCCCTCGATGAGGAGCGTCAGCGCACTTCGGAGGAGGCCAGGCTCCGCCGCGAGGAGTTTGCCGCGATGGGGCATCAGGTCGAGGAGCTCCTCGTCGAGTGCGACATGGTCCCCGAGGGGACGCCTCTCGATCAGCTCCAGCAGCTGCGCGAGCGTCTCAACCGTGAAACCTCTTTCCACCGACTCCGTGGAAAGATGACCGCCCGCCTCGTCCGCGCCCGCCGCCGCCACCGTGAGGCGCTCGCTCGGGTGAAGCTCGCCGAGAGAAGGGTGCGCGAAATCATCGCCCGCTGGAACGTCGAGACGGAGAAGGAGTTCCTCGCGCTCGTCGATCGTCGCCCCCTTGTCGAGGAGGCGAGGCTCGAGGCTCAAGGGGCCGAACGGGCCTGGTCTGACGCCCGCCGCAGGCTCGCCGATCTCCCCGAACTCGAGCAGTGGTTGACCGGGGCGAAGCAGGTGACCCTCGAGCAGCGGATCGCCGAGGCCCATCTCGGCACCGTCGCCGCGCGCGAGGCGCTCGACCGGGCGCGCGACGCAAGGAAGGCTGCTGCGGGCCGTGTCGAGGCGGCGGCGAAGGATCATTCCACCGAGGGCCTCCAGGTCGAGATCGCGACCCTCGAGCACGATCTCGAACGGCAGATCCACCGCCGTCGGACACTGGAGGCGGCGCGGGAGATGCTCGAATCGACGCGGGCCGCCTTCGCCCGCGATCACCAGCCGGCGGTGCTCCGCGAGGCCTCCCGCTGGCTCGTGCGGCTCACCGAGGGGCACTACACGCGGATCACAACGTCGATCCACGAAGCCCGACTCGAGGTCCACGACACCCACGATCTCTCCTGGAACCCGGACCGCCTCAGCCGTGGAACGCGCGAGCAGGTGTTTCTCGCGCTCCGCCTGGCGCTCGTCCGCGATCTCGAGCGACATGGCGTCCATCTCCCCATCGTCATCGACGACGCGTTGGTGAACTTCGACGACAGCCGGGCTCGGGCGGCGGCGGAGGTGCTCATGGAGTTCGTCGCCGATCAGCCCCGCGAGCGGCAGATGCTCGTCCTCACCTGCCACGCCCACGTGGCCAACATCTTCCGTGGCGTCGGCGCTTCGGTCCGTTCGCTCTCCGGGGCGAGCCTCGCGCCGCCGACGGTCGCCGCGACGCCGATCGTGACGCCGAGCCTGGAAGCCGAGCCGGAGACGGTCCGGGTCGAGGTCCGCCGGCCGGAGCCCGTGGCCCCCGCGCCCCCGCCACTCCCCCCCGCTCCGCGGTCGCGGATCGTCATCGAGCACCTCGCCCCGGCGGCGGTCGTATCGCACCAGCCGCCGGCCGTCATGCCGGTGGCGCCGCTCTCTCCCCCGTTGCCCGTCCCCTCCCCGGCTGTCGTGCCGATGCCGAGGCATTCGCAGGGGGGCCTGGGGTATCCCTTCCACGGCAGCCTTCGCGTGCCGTCGCACACCGTGATCCACTCCGGCCACCTCGCCGGCCTCGGCTACGTCGGGTTTGTCACGGCCCCCTCGGCGACCGCTGCCGCCGCCACGCTCCCCACTTCGGTCGGGACAACCCCGGTGCCGCGAGTCGGCCATGGACGCGCGAGCCATCCCCACATGGAGATGGTCGCCGGGATGGTCCCGACGTCCCGGGCGGGCGAGGATCTCGACATGGCCGATGACCAGGTCGATGACGAGGCCGATACCGTCCCACAGCGGCGACCGACGAAGCCGGCGGCGCCGAAGCCAGCTCCGCGTGGCAAGCGTTCCCGTGGCCGCGGGGCCTGATCGGTCCCGTCGCCGTCACGGCATGAGGATCGACCAGACGCTCGCGAAGTCGTCGGTCCACAACTCGCAGCCGTTCCCCTTGCCACAGGGGTCGGAGGCTTCGGCGATCCCCTCCCGCTCGAGGACGGTGCGATTGCGGGCAAGGAGCATCCAGGTCGAGCTGTAGATCCACCACTCATCCCCCCCGGAATCGTTCACCGAGACGACGGCGAGTTGGAAATGATCGGCGAGGCGCTCCACGACCGGGGCGAGATCGAGATAGCGGTTGGAGATGTGGATGGCGAGGATCCCGTCCGGGGCGAGATGTCCGAGGTACGTCTCGAAGGCTTCGCGGGTGAGGAGATGGACCGGGATCGCGTCGCTCGAGAAGGCATCGAGGGCGAGGAGATCGAAGGCCTGCGGAGTTCCGGCCGCGATCTCGCGCTCCATGGAGAGCCGCGCGTCCCCCATCACGGTCTCCACCGTCGCCGGGCAGTCGTCGAGATAGCTGAAGCGATCCCCGGCGAGGTCACGGATGGCCGGATTGATCTCATAGATGCGGAGCGAATCCCCTTCCCGGGCGTAGGCCGCGAGCGTCCCCACGCCGAGCCCCACCAGGCCGATGGAATGGGGCTCGAGCCACCCGTCCCCCGCGCCAAGACTCGCCACGGCGCGTCCCACCCCGCTGGTGGTGGCGTAGTAGGTCGTCGGGATCCGTGTCCGCGCCGGATCGGTGAGTTGGAGGCCGTGGGTCGTCGCCCCGTGGACGAGGAGCCGGTGGCGTTCGCGGGACTCGGTCACGGGGGGCTCGATCACCTCGAGCGTGCCGTAGAAGTTGCGGCTGCGGACGATCGGTCGATCGGCCGGGTCGCCGGAGAGGAGGAGAAAGGCCGTTCCGGCAGCCCCGGCAAGGAGCATGAGGAATCCCCCTGCTGCCGGTCGCCAAGGGGGGGAGAGCGATCGCCGCCACGGATCGCAGAGGCAGGCCACAAAGAGGATCGCGAAACCGGCCACCCACGGCGCGGCCGCGGGGAGGAACCGGGCCGCTTCAACAGCGACCGCGCCGCCATGATTGCAGAGGCTCCGCAAGACGGGCACGGCCGCGATGCCGACGAGCGTTCCCAGGGCCGCGGCCAGCGGGATCGGCCGACTGCGGTGTCGGAACGACAGGGCCCCGAGCGCCACAAGGAGCATCCACAGCCCGATCGGCAGCTCGTGGTCGTCGTTGAACAAGCTCGGGGCGACGACCGCCACAGCCAATCCACCGATCGCCCCCCCGGCGGCGATGGCAAGGAAATAGCCGGTGAGACGGCGGGGCGGGGGCCTGAGCCGGTAGAGCTCGCCGTGGCAAACCATGCAGGCCGCAAACAGCGTCCCCAGATGTCCGGCCATCTGCAGCTTGAGCGGAGCGGAGTTGCCCGCTTCAAGGAGCTGCCAGGTGACGACGACGCCGAGGGCGGCCAAGGCCGTGAACGGCCCCCGCACATACCAGGCGGCGTGATCGAACGAGACGATGAACGTCACCAGATAGATGCCCAGCGGTAGCACCCACAGCAGGGGCATCGCCGCCACGTCCTGACAGAGTCGCGTCGTCGTCGACACGAGCATTACCGACGCGATCGCGGGGAGCACCACCCAGAGAATGCCGTCGCCGGACTGCTCGTCGTCGTCCGCGGCCGCGTCGCTCCCGTCGGGCACGTCAGCGCGACGATCATCCGCGTTCCAGACGCGAACAGCGCAGGCCACGCAGGCCGTCGCGAAGCAGGCCAACCCGATCGACCAGGCCCCTGCCTGGGCCGCCCGGGTCAGCCGCGGCTCGACGAACGCCGGATAGGCGAGCAGCGCGAGGAGCGACCCGACGTTGGAGAGGGCATAAAGCCGGTAGGGGGAGAGTCCGGGGTGGACGAGGCTGAACCACCGCTGGACCAGCGGGCCGGTGGCCGAGAGGACGAGGAACGGCAGCCCGAT
The DNA here is from genome assembly GCA_947453375.1 of Planctomycetaceae bacterium. Lineage (GTDB taxonomy): Bacteria > Planctomycetota > Planctomycetia > Pirellulales > UBA1268 > QWOP01. Next base: position 905 of record CANGGT010000017.1, on the reverse strand, counting down.
CGTGGCCGTGAGGAGGAGGAGGATCGATCGGACGGGATCGTCGCCGGCGCTGGGGCGCCATTGCTCCCCGGGCGAGATCGGCAGGAAGCAGAGCGCCAGGGTGAGGCCGACGACATGGACGATCACCTGCCGGCGCGGTGACAGCCACGTCGTGATCCCGTGGGCGTAGGCGTAGCCCGCCAACAACACCCCTTGGAAAAAGAGGAGGCAGGTGGTCCACACGCCGGTACCACCGCCATACCAGGGGAGGATGTACTTGCCGACCAGTGGCTGACCGAGAAAGAGGAGGAATGCCCCGGTGAAGATCGCCAGCGCGAACGGCAGCATGAACAACCCCTGAAGGAAGGCGACCCCGACATGGCAGCCCTCCCGGAGGACGCCTACCGCACCACCACACCCTGTTGGACATCCCGGAGATAGCGCTGCCGCATGCTCGCCAGGAGGAGGCCGAGGTAGGCGTTGGCACCGAGCGAGAGGAAGAGGGTGAGGAGACTGCCGATGAGGAGCGGCCAGGGGCGATCGGTGACCGCGGCGACGGTCTCACCTCCGGAGGCAATCCCACCAGGGCGGGTCACGGCAAGGGGAAGCGATGTGGCCTGGGCGGCACGCGGGCGCTTCGCGGCGTCGGAGACGAGGCGATCGACGCCGGCCGGCCAGGTGTCGGAGACGAAGATCTTCACCCTTCGGACATCGCGCGCATCGACAGGGACGTCGCTGGTCAGTGGGCTGGCGACGCTGCCGTTGCGGATCAGGTCCGGTTCGACGCGAACGAGGTAGTCGCCGCCCCCCCCTGGGTCGGGCACGTAGGCGGCTTCGATCCCCATGGCGAGCAGGCCGGCGAGGAGGACAAGGGTTTCCAACAGCATGCGAATACGTCTCCGGTGAACAGGCTCTGCGTCAGGGGG
>CANGGT010000016.1 GCA_947453375.1 Planctomycetaceae bacterium | reverse complement strand
TCTCATCCAGGATGGCTGGACGCGTGTCCTCGAGCTCGATCGTGACGGCAAGCCGGTGTGGGACTACGACGCCGCGGCGGGGGACAATGTCGGCAAGCCGGTCGAGGTCCATGCCTTCGAGCGGCTCCCCGACGGTGCGACGATGGTCGTTGAATCGGGGCCGGCGCGAATCGTCGAAGTGACACGCGAGGGGAAGGTGAGGAAGTCGACCGCGCTGGTCGTCAACAACCCCGCCGTCCATTCCGACACGCGCAACGCCCGCCGCACCGCCGCCGGAACGATCCTCGTCGCCCACGAGCGCGATGGAGTCGTCCGCGAATACGATCGCGACGGGAAGGTCGTGTGGGAGTACGACGTGCCGCTGTTCGGGAAGGAGCCGAAGCCCGGCCACGGCCCCGAGGCCTTCGGCGATCAGGTCTATTCGGCCGTGCGGCTGGCCAACGGCAACACGCTCATCGGCACGGGCAACGGCCATGCGGTGCTCGAAGTCACGCCGGCGAAGGAGATCGTCTGGCGGCTCGACCAGAACGATCTCCCCGGGATCACGCTGGCCTGGGTGACCCAGGTGTGGCGGCTCCCCAACGGCAACACCCGGTTTGTGAACTGCCACGCCGGCCCTGAGAACCCGCAGATCATCGAGGTCACGCCGGAGAAGAAGGTCGTGTGGAGCTTCCGCGATTTCGAGACCTTCGGCGACTCGATGCCGGTGGCCGTCGTGCTCGAGCCGTGAGGTCGGGGCAGCCGGAGGGTGTTGCATGAGCGATCGCGAATCCCCGCCAGTTCCCGACGAACCGACGCGCCCCAGTGAATCGCGGCCGGCCTGCCCGGTGTGTGGCGGGCGGCTGATCGAGATCCGGGCGAAGTTCCACTGCGAGCAGTGTCATCGGATCTGCGAGACCTGCTGCGAAGGAGGCCGCGGGTGAGAGCCTGTGGCCGGCCGTGTGCTCGGTGGCTGAAACACACGGTCTAAAAACGACGCGAGCCAGCACCGTTGCCGGCGCTGGCTCGCGAAGGATGGAGGCGGCGGGAGTCGAACCCGCGTCCCGTGATGATTCAGAACAAACGTCTACGTGCGTATCCGGTCGATTTGAGTCTCGTGGATGCGCCCCCGGCCGGCAGGGTTCGTCATCCACCAGCCAGGAACTTTTTTAGCCCCACCCGTACCCGGCGGTGGAGTGGGGCGAGTCGGATTTGGCGACCGATTGGGAGGCCCTTCCGACTGGGGCCATCGCTCGGGGCTACTTAATTAAGCAGCCAGAGAAAACTGAGCTTCGGCAATTGAAGCTTGGTCGACTTTTAACGTGGCCAGCCGACCAACCACGACACGCAATCTGAACCTCTTGCATCCGGTCGAAACCGGTACGCCCCCTTTTTTGTTCACCGCCGGAGCGGTGAACTCGATCGAACGTCACTCCATCCATCGGCAGGTTGGCGGCCGGTTCGTCAGGCTTGGCTGCGAACCACCGGGAACACCGGAGGAACCGACCCAAACCCCGACGGAACCCAACCTTGGACCAGCGATCGAGGAACTGTCCGGCCCGGCTCGCGCCTGGCCCGGTCGTCCCGGTGCGGCTGGGGAGCCGTTCCGGGATCGACTTTCCCATCCTAGCAAACCCTTTGGGCTGTAGCGGTCCTGGCGCTGCAAACAAGGAAATTCCAGGGGGAAAGCCCCCCGGACACCCCCCGGGGACCTCCCGGCGGGGAATGTTTGGGAAGTGGAGGACACCGTTGTCCGCCCAGCCCGCCCAGAGCCCCGTTGACTCCCCTTCCATGGCATCCGTACTCTTCGCAACGTCTTTCGCGGCCACGCCTTCCGCCGGCCGCACACCCTCTGGTGACACGCCCATGTGCGCCGCCCGGCCCGTCTTCGGCAAGCTCGCTCTCCCCCTCGTCGTTCTCGGGCTCCTGCTGCTCGGGGCGGCACCGGCCCGGGCCCAGGATTGGGCCAAGCAAATGTTCTCGGAGACGAGCCACAACTTCGGGAACGTCGCTCGGGGGGCGAAGACGGAACACCGGTTCGTGTTCCGCAACAAGTACAAGGAAGACCTTCACGTGGTCGGCGTGCGCACCAGCTGCGGCTGCACGACCCCGACGATCACCAAGAAGGAGCTCAAGACCCACGAGACCTCCGAGGTCGTCGCGACGTTCAACACCAAGACGTTCCTCGGCCAGCACGGGGCGACGCTCACCGTCACCTTCGACAAGCCGTTCTTCGCGGAGGTGCAGCTCCGCGTCACGGGGAACATCCGTGGCGACGTGACGTTCGATCCGCCGTTCATCGATCTCGGCAACGTCGATCTCGGCAAGGGAGCCGAACGAAAGGTGCGCGTCACCCACTCCGGTAGCACGCCCTGGGAGATCAAGGACGTGCGGAGCGTGAACTCGAACTTCGCTGTCACGCTCTCCCCGCCGCTCCACACCTCGTCGCAGTCGGCTTACGACCTCACCTTGAGTCTCAAGCCGGAGGCGCCGGCCGGATACGTCAAGGGGCAGTTGCTCCTGGTGACGAACGACCCCCGCGCTCCGCAGATCCCGATGGATGTCGAGGGGCGCGTTGTCGCCGAGGTGACGGTGAGCCCGCAGCTGCTGGCCCTCGGCACCGTGCAGCCCGGTGGCTCGGTCACGAAGAACGTCGTCGTCCGTGCCAATCGCCCCTTCAAGGTGACCGGCGTGGAGTGTGGCCCGGACGGCTGCATCACCTGCCCGGTGAAGGAGAATCCTGCCCCGGTCCACATCCTTCCGGTGACATTCCAGGCCGGTGAGGCCACCGGGAAGATCGAGCGACAGATCCAGATCTCCACCGATCTCGGTGCCGGTGCGGTGCCTGTAGTGACCGTTCAGGCGACTGTCGAAGGGCAGGCTGACCGTGCCGGCGAGCCGGCGGCGGCCCAGCCGACGGCAGCCCAGACCTCCGCCGTGGTGACCCCGACGACGGTCCTTCCCTGACGCTCGCCGGGACGGGGACGATCGCGGGTGACCGGCCGGATACGGGTGACCGACCGGAATCGTGAAAATGCAGGCGGCCCCCCCCGGGGGACTCCCCCCCCGGCGGCCCCGGCAGGTTAGGCGGGAGCAGAGGCATTCGCAGGCGGTGGATAACGTGCCGGCTCGACCGCACGAGGCGGTCTCGAGTGCGCGGCACTCGAGAAAACCGGAAGTTTTCCACGGGCAGTTAGCGTGCGGAGCGCGCCACCCAGTCGCGGGGGGCAGGGCCAGCGTAGATCGACAGCGGTCGGATGATTCGGTTGTCGCCCACCTGCTCGATGACGTGGGCCGTCCACCCGCTCATCCGCGCAACGACGAAGATCGGCGTGAAGACACGCACGGGCAGGCCGAGGGCGTGGTAGACGCGGGCGGCGGGCCAATCGAGGTTGGGGCGGAGATTCTTGCGATCGAGCATCATCTGCTCCACCGCGTCGGCAAGCCGCTCGAGCGCCAGCCCTTCGCCGTCGTCGGCGAGCCGGCGGCACATGCCGCCGAGGATCTTCGCCCGCACATCGCCATCCTTGTAGACGCGGTGGCCGAATCCCATCACCACCTTCTTGGCTGCGAACCGTTCCTCGAGCCAGGGAATGACCCGGTCGAGGGAGCCGATCTCCGCCAATGCCTCGAGCACCTGTTCGTTGGCCCCGCCGTGGAGCGGGCCCTTGAGTGCCCCGATCGCCGCCACGATCCCCGAATGCATGTCCGAACCGGTCGAGACCACCGTCCGCGCGGCGAACGTCGAGGCGTTGAACTCATGTTCGGCGTAGAGAACGAGGGTCGTGCCGAAGATCGAGGACTCCTCGGCGGTTGGCTCACGACCGGTGAGCCGCTCCAACAGCGCGGCGGCGATCGATCCTTCCGGCCAGGGGGCCACGGGCCGGCCGGCGGAGAGATCGAGCCAGGCGGCGAGGATCGCCGGCACCTGTCCGAGGAGCCGCTCCGCCTGCGACAGCATCGCCGCGCGGGGACCGGGCTGTTGATCGAGCTCGATCTGCCCGAGGATGCTGACGCCGGTCCGGAGGGCGTCCATCGGTGAGGCGTTGGGGGTGCGGGCGGCCAAGGCCCGCAGCGCTTCGATGACCGTCGGATCGATCGACGCGGCCGCCTCGTGCACCCGACGGGAGAACGCGGCGTGCTCCGTCGCGGTCGGTAGTTCGCCGTGGAGGAGGAGGTGGGCGACATCCTCGAAGTCTCCTGCCTCCGCCAGAGGAGCGATCGAGTAGCCGCGGTAGCGGAGGTCGCCGTCGAGGGAACAGATGGCGGTTTTGCCGGCAACGACACCGGCCAGACCGCGAGCGAAGTCGTCCGTGCCCTGGCTGTGGCGGGGGGAAGGGGCAGTCATCAGGCGTCTCCTCGGGGGGCGGTGCGGGGCTGCTGATCGAGCCGGTTCGAGTGCGCGGCGAGCCAGACCTGCGGATCGGCCGGGTCATAGTCGAGGAGTTCGTAGAGCTCCTCGCGGGTCTGCATGAGGTCGAGGAGGCTCTCCTGCGTCCCCTCGTCGCCGATGACGGCCAGCGCCGCGTGCATGGCCTGCATCGCCACGCGCATCAGGGTGACGGGGAAGAGCACCGCCGCGTAGCCAAGGTCGGAGAGCTCGTCGACGGTGAGGAGCGGGCCGACCCCGAACTCAGTCATGTTTGCCAGGAGTGGTGCCTCGTCGGCAAACTCCCGGCCGATCCGGGCAAACTCGTCCCGATCCCGGGGCGCTTCGGGGAAGAGCCAATCAGCGCCCGCGTCCCGGTAGGCGTGGAGGCGGGCCAGGGCGTCATCGAGACCCGCCACGCCGCGGGCATCGCTGCGGGCGATGATCACGGTGTCGGGATTGCGGCACCCGGCTCTGGCCGCGGCCACCTTCTCCGCCATCTCGGAGAGCGATACGACCTGCTTGCCGGCGAGATGGCCGCAGCGCTTCGTCCCTCCCGTCCCGCTGGCGGCCCCCTTCTGATCCTCCAGCTGGATGGCCGCCGCTCCCGCCGCCTCGAGGACGCGGACACACTCCTCCACTTCCCGCGGGCCGCCGAAGCCTGTGTCCGCATCGACGACGAGCGGAAGGTCAGCCGCCGCCGAGAGGATCCGGGTGTGGGCAGCGAGTTGGTCGAGCGTGATCAGGCCGATGTCGGGGCAAGCGTGCACGCCGGCCGACAGGACCGCGCCGGAGAGATACATCGCCTGGAAGCCCTCCCGCTCGATGAGCTTGGCCACCAGTGCCATCGGCGCCCCAGGGATGGCGATTGTCTGCTCGGCGACGATCCGGCGAAGAATCGTCGCCTGGGAGAGGCCGGCAGCGCCGCCGGAGGGAGGAGAGGAGTGATCCATGGAGACTGGGTATCCTGACGGGGCCTGCCTGACGGACCTGACGGTGGAGCGGACTCCCCGCGGGCGCCGGTTATAGGACCGAGCCATGCCCGAGGAAAGCGTCGCCTCCCCCACCGCCGTCGCACGGCCGTCGACTCCCTGGTTCGCCGCGCGCGTGGGCCTCGAGATCGTGCTGATGACCGCGATCTTCGCGGCGGCCGGGGCCTGGCCGACCCCCGACACCAACGAAGCCCACTATCTCGCCCGTGCCCGGCATTCCTGGAATCCGTCGTGGGGCACCGGGGATTTCTTTCTCGATTCCCCCGAGGCCCACGGTGTCTTCTATCGGCTCCTCGGCCCGTTGGCGGCTGCGCTTCCCCTCGATCAGGCCGCGTGGATCGGTCGTTGGCTCGGGTGGGCGAGCTTGGCGGCAGGGTTTTCGTTTCTCGCCTCCGCGATCCTCCCGACGGTCCCTTTGCGAATCGTGGCAGCAGCCCTGTTTTCGCTCTCCGCCCGGCACACTCCTGCGGCGGGGGAGTGGGTGATCGGTGGCTGTGAATCGAAGGTCTTCGCATGGGCCCTCGTGCTCGTCGGCGTCGGCTGGTTTGTCCGGGGGCGGCCGGCCATTGCCTGGGCCTGGCTCGGCGCGGCCACCGCGCTCCACCCGCTCGTCGGCGGTTGGGCGATGGTGGCGTTGGTCCCTGCCGCAGCAACGGACTGGTTCGGCAAGGGGCGGCGCTCCGTGAGCCGTGCTCTCTCGATGGCCTCCGGGGGCGCCGTCGCGGTGGGCCTGGGGCTGGCGGCCCTGGGGGTCGTCCCCGCCCTCGGACTCTCGGCAGGAACTGACGCCGCCGAGCGGGCCCGTGCGACCTTCACGTATGTCGTCGAGCGACTCCCGCACCATCTCCTCGCTCGCACCTTCGCCGAGGGCCTCGTGGCCCGCCACTGCCTCGCCATCCTCCTCTGGTGGCTCCTTCTGCCGCTTGCGGAGAAATCGCCGACACGCTCGAGGTTGGCGATCTTCACGACCGCGTCCCTGGGGATCTCCCTCGCCGGGTGTGCCGTCTCGCTGTTGGAATCGGCGTGGCCGTCGGCGGCCTATGCGATCCTCCGCTATTACTGGTTTCGGCTCGCCGATGGCGTCGTACCACTGGCGCTGGCGCTCGGAGCCACCGCCGCGCTCCGGGAGGGGCTCGGCGGGACGGCACGGCGCCGGCTCGGCTGGATCGCCGTCATCGGGATGCTGGCGGTGGATGTCGGCTTCGAGAGCCGTCATTGGCCCCTGCCGGGGCGGACAGGGCTCGTGGCCCGGGCCGATCAGAAGGTCCAGGCGGCCGCCTGGCGGGAGGTGTGTGCCTGGGTGCGGGATCACACCCCCGCCGATGCCTGCTTCCTGACTCCCCGTGGGGCCACCAGCTTCCACTGGTACACCGGTCGCCGGGAGGTGGTGAACTGGAAGGACATCCCGCAGGACGCGAAGTCGATCCTCGCCTGGCGGGAGCGGATCGTCGCCTGCTTCTCCGCCGATGGCTCGCTCAAGTCGCTCGTCACGAGCACTGCTGCGCTCGGGCCCGATCGGCTCATCGCCGCGGCCCGGGCATACGGCGCCGATCACATCATCGTCCCGGTGAACGCCCTCGAACCTTTCCCACTGCCCGGCGAGCCACTTCACGTCGCCGGCGGCTATGCTGTCCACCGTCTCGATCCCCCCGCTGACACCCCACCATGAGCCACACCTCCGCTTCCGGTTCCCTCCCGGGCCTCGTCATGCCGATCCCGTCCCCCCGGGGCGTGACGTTCGATCTCGATGGACTTCTCGTGAATACCGAGGAGCTCTACCAGGACGTCGGTACCGAACTCCTCCGCCGCCGCGGAAAGCCGTTCGAGCCCGAGCTTCTCGATCGGATGATGGGGCGGCCGCAGCAGGTGTCGCTGCGGATCATGATCGACTGGCACGGGCTCAATGACACCGTCGAGGGGCTCGCCGCCGAGACGAAGGAGATCTTCACCTCCTATCTCGATGCACGCTTGGCACCGATGCCGGGTGCGGTGGCGCTTCTCGACCGGCTGGCGGCGGCACGCATTCCTTTCGGCGTCGCCACGAGCAGCGGCCCCGACTTCGCGCACGATGTCCTCGGCCGCGTCGGTTTCCTCGAACGGATGGGATTCGTGCTCACCTGCAACGATGTCCGCGAGGGGAAGCCGCACCCGGAGATCTATCTCGCCGCGGCCGGACGCCTCGGGGTTGTTCCGAAGCAGATGCTCGTCCTCGAGGACTCGCACAACGGCTGCAAAGCTGCCGTGGCCGCTGGGGCGGTCGCCGTGGCCGTGCCGGGTGGGCATAGCCACCGTCATGAGTTCGATGGGGCGGCGTTCATCGCCACGTCGCTCGCAGACCGACGGATCTTCGCAGCGCTCGATCTGACGCCGCCGGAGGCCTGAGTAGGGCTTCAGTCGATGGCAATCCCGAGGTGGTCGGCCTGGATTCTCAGCGCCCGCTGGAATGCCGGGAAGGGGTACGACTGGCGGCGACGGATCGCCCACAGGAAGGTCGAGTCGACCACCTTTGCCGGAAGCTGTCCCGTTCGGACCATCTCGGCGACCCGCTCGACGAACTCGACATCCTCCGGCCGCCGGGCTTTGAGGCCTGTCGTGAGCCGGCTTTCGAGCGTGACTGCGGTCTTGCCATCTTCGGTGGCGGGGGCGACGTCGTCGGCCCGGGCGTGGATCTCGAGCGTCGGGACCGAGAGCATGCCGGCCACGGAGGCGGCGAGGAGCAGATGGCGCATGGGGGGACTACCTCCGGCCGGGAATGGCCATGGAGGGAGTAAGCCGGCCGGCCGCACCGCGTCAAGGGAGGCTGGGGGCCTGCCGTCGATCAAGCGCCCGGCGTGAAGCGGACGACGGCGTACGATTTCTTTCCGGAGCGGAGCACGAGGGTGCTACCGCCGGCGAGATCGGCGGGGGTGAGGCGGTGGCCGACGTCTGACATCCGACGATTGTTGACGTAGGCCCCCCCCTGCTGGATCGTCTGCCGGGCCTTCGAGTTGGTGGCTGCCAGATTCGTCCGCACCAGCGCGTCGATCAGCGCCAGCCCCTCGCCATCGAGGGAAGACCTGGGGAACTCGCAACTCGGTACATCGGCGAAGATTTCGGCGAGCTGGGCGTCGTCGAGGCCGGCGATCTCGGCGCCGAAAAATATCGCCGTCGCAGCCTGCGCTGCCGTCAGGCCGCTCTCGCCGTGGACCAGCCGCGTGAGTTCCTCGGCGAGCCGTTTCTGGGTCTCGCGGGCGGCCGGGTTGGTGGTCCTGGCGTCGTCGAGAGCGATCCATTCCTGGGGGGAAGCCTCGGTGAGGCGCCGCAGGCAACGGCCAGCGTCGTCATCGTCGAGATTGATCCAGTATTGATAGAAGCGGTAGGGGCTGGTTCGCTTCGGATCGAGCCAGATCGCCCCGGAAGCGGTCTTTCCCATCTTCGTGCCGTCCGACTTCGTCAGCAGTGGGCAGGTGATGCCATGGAGTTCGCGCGACCGTAACCGGCGCCCCAGGTCGATGCCCGCGGTGATGTTCCCCCACTGATCGCTGCCGCCGATCTGCAGCCGGCAGTCGAGAGCGTCGGAGAGGTGAACGAAGTCCCAGGCCTGGAGGAGCATGTAGCTGAACTCGGTGTACGACAGCCCGCCATCGCGTTCGAGTCGGCTCTTCACCGAATCCTTGGCGATCATCTGCGACAACGGCACGTGCTTGCCGACGTCACGGAGGAACTCGAGGTAGCCGACGCCGCGCATCCAATCGCCGTTATTGACGACGTGCACCCGCTGTCCGGCCGATTCGAGGATTCCGCGGATCTGCCGCTCCACGGCGGCCACGTTGGCGGCCAGTTCAGTCGGGGAGAGGAGGTTGCGCTCCTCGCTACGTCCGCTCGGGTCGCCGATCATCCCGGTCGCGCCACCAACGAGCGCCACCGGTTCGTGCCCGGCCGCCGCCACGCGGCGAAGGAGGACGAGCGCCACGAGATGCCCCACGTGGAGGCTGTCGGCGGTGGGGTCGAACCCGGCGTAGACGCGGCGGCCCGGGGACGCGAGCCAGGCCCGCAGGGCAGCGGCATCGGTCGATTGGTGGACGAGGCCGCGGGCCTCGAAATCGGAGAGTAGATCGGTCGCCATCGTGGGCTCCTCGGGGACGGCTACCGCCACATTCCGTCATCGGCAAAGGGGTGATTGGGCCCGGAGAGCTTCGGCTTTGGCATCGCCTTGAGGGCCTGCTCGGCGAGTTGGAGATCCTCGCGCGAGGTGATCTTGAGATTGATCGGTGACCCGCGGACGACGGTCACTTTCTGCCCGACCGATTCGACGAGTTGCGCCTCGTCGGTCGACTGATTGCCGGGGTTCGAGGCAAAGGCCTTCTCGAGCACCTGTCGGGAGAAAACCTGGGGAGTTTGGGCCTCCCAGAGGCCGGTGCGATCGACCGTCTCGAGGATCGTGTTATCCGGCCCCACCCGCTTGAGCGTTCCCACGACCGGGATCGCGAGGATCGCTGCCCCGGTGCGGGCGCCGGCGGAGAACACGGCGTCGATCCAAGGCGTGGCGATGCAGGGCCTGGCCGCGTCATGGATCGCCACGGTGTCGATCGCAGGATCGAGCTTCTCGAGACCCTTCCGCACCGATTCGCCGCGCTGGGCGCCCCCTTCGGCGAGCGTGATTCCCATGAAGGCGAGGTTGGCGCCGAACTTCTCGAGGAACGCCTGGCGGTCTTCCGGCGAGACGACGATCACGACCTGCTTGACGTCGCTCCGCTCGAGAAACCTCTCGGCGGAGTGGAGCCAAACAGCCCGGCCCGCCAGCGGCGCGAAGGGTTTTTTGTAGTGTGCGTCCTGGAAGCGGCTGCTCTGGCCGGCCGCGGCGAGGATCACTCCGTAGGTGGGCATTGGGGTGACGACCGTCAGCGGGACGAGTTTTCCTCGCTGCCAGCAATCGCCCCGTCCATCAGGGCACGCACCACGGCCTTGGCCGCGGGCTTGTCCTTGATCCAGGCTGCGAACGCTTCGCCTCGGCTGGCATAGAGATCATGGAGCCAGGTCGGGGCCTCGGTCTTGAGCCAGGCGCGGAACAGCAGCCAGCGTGGGTTGTCGTCGCCGTAGACCTCACGGGCGACCCAGCAGAAGCCACCGCCACCCATGCCGCCGCCGCCCATGCCCATGCCACCGCCGCCCATGCCGCCACCACCCATGCCACCCATGCCACCGCCGCCCATACCGCCGCCACCCATACCGCCGCCACCCATGCCACCGCCACCCATGCCGCCACCACCCATGCCGCCACCACCGCCACCACCCAGGCCACCGCCGCCGCCGGTGCCACGGGCACCGCCGCCGGAGAAGTTGAAGGTGTAGACGGCACCGATGCCGCTGAAGAACGGCTGGGCCTGAACGCGAACATAGCGACGGTCAGCGGACACCACCGCCGTGGCGCTCATGTTCGTCCCTTCCTGGAGGTTGCTGATCACCGGCTGATACCCGGTGGCACCCCCGCGGGTGAACGGAAACTGCGGAAGGCCGGTCGTGGGATTGCCGGTGGCACCACGGCTCTGTGCCAGGGAGTCGGCCGCGGAGGAATCGCTCAATCCCTTGAGTTGCTGGGCGAGGATCGCCTTCCCGACCGTCTGCTGGAATACGACGTCTTGGGAAACCTGTGCCTCGAACAACGGCTGGCGACGACGCCCCTCGGGGAGATCGATCGCAAACATGGTGTCTTCGGCACCGATCGGCACCTGACGCCGGATCTTCTGTTCCCGATCGGTGCCCCGATGGAGCGTCAGTTGCACCGTCACCGTGTCGGCCGTCACCTTGCCGTACGCTTTGTGGATGAGGACGCGGTAGGTGCCGGGGAAGGCCTCGCTGGCGATGTAGCGTTCCCGCTGCGTGGCGTTCGTCGGGTCGGCCGGGACGTCGGTGTCGGCCAGGAGCGTTCCTCCCGACGTGGTCCGCGGGGAAGCCACAGAGCAGACGGTTCCGGACGGCTCTTCGACGACCATGTCGATGTCGGCATCGCCGTTCCAAGAGAACTCGATCTCGACGTCGCGGACGAGTGCTTCGTCAACCGCATTGCGGAACGCCTCGGCTTCGTCCATCTTTCCCTGCTTCTCGAGGCCGGCGATCGAGGCCTTCGCCAGACGAGCGGCCCGGGTCGCAACCTCCTGCTGGCCTGCCGGCCATTCGTTGGCAAGCACGCCGGCACAGGCCCACTTGAGGGCTTGGAGATCGTTGTCCTTGGAGGCAATCGTCATCGCCAAGGCAAAAGCCTCGCGGTTGGAAGGCTCGATCGTCGCCACCTGACGGCAGAGGCGGATCGCCTGCCGCGAGGCACCGAACCGGGCCAGACACTGCGCGAGGGAGAGGAGATCGGTGGGCGACGTGGCGAAATCGGCACTCGACATGAGAGCTCGCTCGACCTCCGTCTTGGGCTTGCCCGCCGCTTCCATGGCGACGGCGAGTGCCTCATACATCCACGGCTCCGACTGACCGCAGTTCACGGCTGCGGAGATCAATTCGGCAGCCCTGTCGAATCGCCCGGCATTGCCGAGCTCGACGGCCGAGATCCGCAGTCGGGCAAGCTTGCCGGCGCTGGCCCTACCGGCGACGGACTCACCGGAGGGGACACTGTCTTCATCGGTCTGGCCCTTCTCCACCGCAGGCTTGCCGGGGAGAAGGAAGGCCTTGACGGCAGCGCGGAGATCGCGGGCAGCGAGAACCTCCTCCGGGAGACCAAGGTCATTCCCGGCGGCGGCCTCGATGCGGGCTGAGGGCACGGCGGCCTCGTCGGCCGGCGTCGGCTGATCGGTCGTCGACTTCTTCGGCAGTTGGGCCTTCGTCCCCGGCTTGTCCCGGAGCCCGACGCGTTCGCCGGCGCCGGTGCCCGGATCGGAGACCTGGAACATGCCGCCTCCCATGCCACCACCACCCATGCCGCCCATGCCACCGCCCATGCCACCGCCCATGCCGCCCATCATGCCACCGCCCATGCCACCACCCATGCCACCCATGCCGCCGCCTCCCATCATCCCGACCGGGATGACGAGGTCGGCAACCGGATAGACCTTGATGATCATGTTCTCGGCGGCCTTCTCCTTCGTGGTGATCAGCATCACCTCATCCTTGATGAGGTAGGTGAGGTCGATCTCGCCGAGGAGGAGCCGCAGCGCGGAGCGGAGCGACACGCCCGAGATGTTTTTGGTGACGGGGGTGTCGAGGTCGAGCCCGGCTTCATCGAGAGCCTTCTGGTCGAGTTCGATCGGGATCCCCTGCGAATCCTTGATCTGGGCGATCACGTCCCGAAGCGACGTTTCGTTGAACTCGAAGTTCTCGACGGGCTTGTCGAGCGCCTCGTAGATCCGCTTCTCGGCGCTCCCGGGATTCCCGAGGTCGACCGACTTGTACTTCTCGCGGAGCCGGGTGATCTCCTGCCACCGAGCGGCGCTGGGATAGATGATCGGCGGCTCGTCCGGGAACGGGATCGAGGCGATGTCCGCGAGGTGGAGCACGTCCATGAAGCCGCGCTGCGTGTCGCGGCGGACGCGGACGTTCTCGGTGTCGTAGTCGAGGATGCGGGCGACGAGCGGCGCGGTGACGCCGATCTCGCGGGCCGTCATCGGCACGCCACGGTTGGCGTACAGCGGCGGGGCCTGTTCGGCGATCTCCTTGGCAACGATCCGCTCCGCCTCGGTGAACTTGTCGGTCGGCTGCTGATAGCCGACGCGGATCCCCTCCTCGACGAGAGCGTGGTAGCGCTCCGTGAGTTGCTTGATGCGGTCCTCGCGCCGCCGCAGTTCGCCATCGAGTCGGGACCGCTCCTGGGCGATGGCATGGTTGCGATCGGCCACGAGCGCCCGCTCGGCGCGCTCGCGGGAGCGGATGATCGAATCACGGATCGAGATTTCGATTTGCCGGCAGAGGCGGTCACGGGTCGCCGTGTCGAGATCCTCCGACGACAGGACCTGGCGTTGGAGTTCCTTGAGGTCGACGCGGGTCCGGTCGGGATCGACGGTGCAGGTTTGACGGGCGTTCCGCAGCCGGACTGCCACTTCCTGTTCGATCTGCTGAGCGCGGACTTTCCGCATCCTGGCGAAGTCGGCCAGTTCGCTTTGCTGCTCACCGGCGCCGAGGTCGTTCCCTGTCGGCGGTGCGCCGTCCGGGAGTTGAGCGTCAACCTGGGGCAGCCCCTCGCCTCCGAACCCGATCGCCCCATTCTCATCGGGGGCCGGGAGCGTGCCCCCTTCCGTGGCATCGTTTTGATCACCGCCAGCCTGCTGGGCCTGCTCCTCTTCGAACAGCCCCTTCTGGGCCGCGGTGAACATCACCCACGCGTCGACATTGTCGGGATCTTTGCGAAGCGAGGCGTAGGCCAGCCGCATCGCCGAGCCATGGGCTCCCGACGCCTCGGCCTGTCGGGCCATCTTCACCAGGGCCGTGGCCTCGCCGCGGATGACGTTCCGGGCGACGTCGAGTCCTTCGCGGCCGAGCGTCGGCAGGTAGACGCCGTCTGTCTCGCGGGCATTGCGGTAGAGCTCCTCGACGTACGCGTTTTCAGGGATCGGTGCCGCAGCCGGGATCGCGACTTCGGTTTGACGTTGCCGCATCGCACCATCGCGGCCGGCCGGCGCCTCGAGGACGAAGTCGAGCCGGGCGCCTTCGAGGCCCCCTTCGACGAGGAGCACGGAGTCGCGGTCGGTGCGGAGCGGTGGAAGGTGGCCGGGCAGCATTCGGAGCCGCGCGTCGGGAGCTTCGGCCGAGAGTACGACATCCTCAGGCCAGGCCACCGGCTGGATGGCGGCGCTGGCCATCCGGCTGCCGGCGTCCGACGGCGAAATCGTCGCGTCGGGGACGATGAGCATTCCCCCGGTGGCGTTGGCGATGGCAGCCAGACTCGGCCAGTTGACCGCCGGCCCGACACCGACCGACGAGACACTGATCCGCTTGTTCTTGAGCGTGGTGAGCAGGTGGCGGAACTCGGCAGTGTCGACCCCCGCGATTCCGGGCCCGTCGCCGATGTAAACGATCGTCCGTGGCGCCGGCGACGCCTCGAAGAGGTTGGCTGCCCCCTCCAGCACCGCCACCATGTCGGTCGAACCGAGCGGCGTGCGTGCTTCGAGTGAGGCCAGCGCTGCCCGGCTTCCCGGGGAACGGGGGCCGGCGAACTGCTGGGCAAACGGCGCACAGGAGATGTCGGCAGCAGCGAGGAGGAAACGGTCGTCGTCGCGTCCCTTCTCGAGAAGGGCGGTGACTGCCCGGGTGGCGTTGACCCGGTGCTCACCCGACTGGTTCGCCGAGGTGTCGACGAGTACCACGACGTCGGTCGGCGGGGTCGTTTCGGCGACAGCCGTGGGGCGCAGGCCAACCGCCGAGACGGGCAGCGATGCTTCGTCGCGTTGGAAGGTCTCGACGAACGTTACCGCGACGCCGTCATCGGCCGCCGCGGCGTACGGCATCAGCGCCAACGCGCCGATGACAAGGGAGACGGTCGCCGGGAGAATGGGCTTCGACATGGTCCCTCCAGAAGGGCCGGATGCGTCATGCAACCTCGGCCTCGTGGGAAGCATATTTACTCCCCCCCGTTACCGCCAACGCCGATCTCCACGGGATTCGCCCACATTTCGAAGATTGTTCGCGGCGAGGGGGGCTCTGGCACGGGCGTGGGGCTGCCGGCCCAACCGCCGGTCGAGGCCGTCGGCCCTGACACTCGAGGAAAGTGTCCGGGGGCCAGCACTCGAATCCGTCGGGCGAGGCGATGTTGGTTGGCCGGGGGTTGGCCGCCATACTCCACCGGTTCCCCGGCCGATCCCCGTACGCAGCCTGCTTGCCCACCTGCTCGCCCAGAGGATTGTCATGCGGTTTTCCACGGGTTCGATTTCGACTCGGCTCGTTGTCTTGCTGCCGTCGGGGCTTTTTTTTCCGCTGTTTATCCTGCTCGGTGGGGCGTCGCTCCCCGTCACGGCCTCTGCCCAGGGCCTGGCGCCCGGGGGGCAAGCCCGCCCGGCAACCCTGCCGGAGGTGCCCCGGGGGGGAGCGCCCCTCCCAGCCCCTGACGGAGGACGGGGGTTCACGCCGGAGGAGCTCACCAACATTGCCGTTTACGACGCCGTCAACCGGAGCGTCGTGAACATCAACACCAAGGCGACGGTCTCGGCAGGCCTGTTTCTCGTCGAGGTGCCATCCGAGGGGG
This sequence comes from Planctomycetaceae bacterium, assembly GCA_947453375.1. Classification (GTDB taxonomy): domain Bacteria; phylum Planctomycetota; class Planctomycetia; order Pirellulales; family UBA1268; genus QWOP01. The sequence goes on along the minus strand of CANGGT010000016.1, from coordinate 21,857 downwards.
CGGGGTCGGGCATCGTCGTCGACACGTTGGGGCATGTCCTCACGAACTACCACGTCGTCGAGGGGGCGAAGGAGATCCAGGTGATGCTTTACGACGGCTCTTCGCACGCCGCCACGATCGTCGGCCACGATCCCGCCACCGATGTAGCCGTCATTCGCGTGGCCGCGCCGGCCGAGGTCCTCGAGCCGGTCCGGTTCGGAACTTCGAATGACCTCAGGGTTGGCCAGAGGGTCTTCGCGATCGGCAATCCGTTCGGCCTGGAGCGGACGCTCACCACCGGCATCATCTCCAGCCTCAATCGCTCGCTTCCGGCTCGGAACGGCCGGACGATCAAGTCGATCATCCAGACAGACGCCGCCATCAATCCCGGAAACTCCGGAGGACCGCTCCTCGACAGCTCCAGCCGGCTGGTCGGCATGAACACGGCGATTGCCAGCCGGACCGGGCAGAGTTCCGGGGTCGGATTTGCCATTCCCGTCGGAACGCTCGCGCGGATCGTCCCTCAGCTGATCGAGAGGGGGAAGGTGATCCGTCCAGATGCCGGCGTGGCGAGGGTGTACCAGACCGATCATGGTCTTCTGGTGGCCTCGCTCGTCCCGGACGGGCCGGCCGAGCATGCCGGAATGAGGGGGTTCAAGGTCGTCCGCGAACGACGGCGGCAGGGGCCTTTCATGGCCGAAACCGAGCGAATCGATCGCAGCGGAGCTGATTTGATCGTCGCCGTCGGGGGTGTGGCTGTGAAGAATGCCGACGACTTTCTCTCCCAGATTGAGGCCAGAAATCCGGGAGATCAGGTGCTGATTACGGTCGAAAGAGAGGGGCATCGGCTCGATCTGCCCGTGGTCCTCGCCGCCGAGCGCTGAGTCCTCCCCTGAGGCGAGGGGGAACGGAAAAAGAAAAAACTCATTTTTTCCCGGAAAACGACCGAAAATAATTTTTCCCGAACAGACCCGTTGACCAGAGCGTAGGGTTTGTTAGATTTCGCTCTCTCGCCCAGCACGTCAGACGCCTTCGGGTTGTCAAGTCGTCGGGGCGAGTCGATCATTGACAATTCGGCAGTTGATCTCTTTCAGTTTCGGCCGGCACGCGATCGTGACCGGCACCGATCAAAAGGGATCCCGGGAGCGTCGGCGAAGCTTCGGCTTCGTCTTTTCGTTCCAGGGGTTTGTTGATCGGGAACAAAGTAGAGAACACAGACAGATTGAGCCTCTTCGAGGTTTGTCTCGGCGAAACAAAAGTCCGGAAGCAATTTCGGACGGATGAAGAACCAACAAATTGAAGGGTTTGATTCTGGCTCAGAATGAACGTTGGCGGCGTGGATTAGGCATGCAAGTCGAGCGAGAACCGTAGCAATACGGGGACAGCGGCGAAAGGGACAGTAATGTGTAGGTACCTACCCTGAGGTTCGGGATAGCTGCGGGAAACTGCAGGTAATACCGAATAATGTCTCCGGACCAAAGGTGTGATTCCACCTTAGGAGGGGCCTGCATCCTATTAGCTAGTTGGTGAGGTAACGGCTCACCAAGGCAACGATGGGTAGCGGGTGTGAGAGCACGACCCGCGTCATTGGGACTGAGACACTGCCCAGACACCTACGGGTGGCTGCAGTCGAGGATCTTCGGCAATGGGCGAAAGCCTGACCGAGCGACGCCGCGTGTGGGATGAAGGCCTTCGGGTTGTAAACCACTGTCAACGGGGAGGAAATGTAGGGGGGTACTCCCCTCTATTTGACCTATCTGTGGAGGAAGTACGGGCTAAGTTCGTGCCAGCAGCCGCGGTAAGACGAACCGTACGAACGTTATTCGGAATTACTGGGCTTAAAGGGTGCGTAGGCTGCGCGGAAAGTTGGGTGTGAAAGCCCTCAGCTCAACTGAGGAATTGCACTCAAAACTACCGTGCTCGAGGGAGACAGAGGTAAGCGGAACTCAAGGTGGAGCGGTGAAATGCGTTGATATCTTGAGGAACACCGGTGGCGAAGGCGGCTTACTGGGTCTTTTCTGACGCTGAGGCACGAAAGCCAAGGTAGCAAACGGGATTAGATACCCCGGTAGTCTTGGCTGTAAACGATGAGCACTTGATTGAAGGGTCCTCCATAGCCTTTCAGTCGTAGCGAAAGTGTTAAGTGCTCCGCCTGGGGAGTATGGTCGCAAGGCTGAAACTCAAAGAAATTGACGGGGGCTCACACAAGCGGTGGAGGATGTGGCTTAATTCGAGGCTACGCGAAGAACCTTATCCTAGTCTTGACATGCTTGGATTAACCCTGTGAAAGCAGGGCCACGCCTTCGGGTGGAACAAGCACAGGTGCTGCATGGCTGTCGTCAGCTCGTGTCGTGAGATGTCGCGTTAAGTCGCTTAACGAGCGAAACCCTTGTCACTAGTTGCCAGCACGTAATGGTGGGGACTCTAGTGAGACCGCCGGTGTTAAACCGGAGGAAGGTGGGGATGACGTCAAGTCCTCATGGCCCTTATGACTAGGGCTGCACACGTCCTACAATGGCACGCACAAAGGGATGCAAACTCGTGAGAGCCAGCAAATCCCAAAAAACGTGCCCTAGTTCGGATTGCAGGCTGCAACTCGCCTGCATGAAGCTGGAATCGCTAGTAATCGCGGGTCAGCATACCGCGGTGAATGTGTTCCTGAGCCTTGTACACACCGCCCGTCAAGCCACGAAAGTGGGGGGCATCCGAAGTCGCTGAGGTAACCGCAAGGAGCCAGGCGCCTAAGATGAACTCTGCAATTGGGACTAAGTCGTAACAAGGTAGCCGTAGGGGAACCTGCGGCTGGATCACCTCCTTTCTAAAGGATACTGCTTCCACGGCTCTTCGGAGACGTGGGGCAACCCATCACTGAACAGTGCCTGTTTCGCAAGATACGGGTTTCTCGGATGTTTTGGGTCCAATGAATTGTGGAGACGATCGTGACTCGTTGAGCTAAGGCTCTGCGGGGTTATGCCGAAGAAAGAGATCTGCGTGGTGAGGAGACTCACCGAACGCAAAACTGCCGCTGTTCCTTCGGGAGCAGTCAATGAACGAGACCCACCGGGGCTGCCGAAGCCCCGGTGGGTTTTTTTATGCGCTCAGGTCTCGTTGGGGCCGTTCCTTAGGGGGAGGCTCTTCCCTCCGTCCGCTGGATCGTTACGATGCAGGCCCGGGGCCTGGCTCCGGGGGAGGCAGATCGTTGGTGCCATTTCAGGCTCTTCCAGACAGGTTTCTTCCATGACGATGCAGTCTATCGCCGGTGTTTCGCCCCCGTCCGTCATGGAGACGACGGTGATGACGGTTTGGCCCTCGGTGGCCTCGACATCGTTGGGGAAAATGCTCGGGCGTTTGTTCCGCATCAAGGACGGGTTTGGGCCGGTGTCATTCGGTCGGTTGGCGCTGCTGGCGTGCATGCCGATCGGCTTGATGCTTTATCTGTCGCTTCGGCTCCCGTGGGCCATTCAGCGGTACCGCCTCACAAACAGGCGCGTGATCGTGGAGCGCGGCGTCAATGCTCGGATCCAGCAGTTCGTCGATTTCGACAAGTTCGATTCGATCGAGCTCGTTGTTGAGCCTGGCCAGGAGTGGTACGCCGCAGGCGACCTGGTGTTCCGCAAGGGGGCAGTGGAAACGTTCCGACTCCCCGGAGTGAGCCGGCCGGAGTCTTTCCGCCAGACCTGCCTCAAGGTGCAGCAGTCCTATCGGAGCGTCGCGGCGTATCAGCCGGAGGCCGTCGGGGCGGGCTGAGCGGGGCCGGGAGAAATCGTGGCCGGGTTACGCCCCTCGGACGCTTGCCCCCTGTCAAAGCTCGCGGGGAGTTGGCTTTAGACGGGGCGTCTGCCCGCCACCGTGCCGCGGGTGGCAATTCCTGCGACGATCGCCCGGTGGGCTTGATCGTCGATCTCACACGAACGGGCCGCAGCGTTGAGGCGGGCCTGTTCGGGGGATGTCGCCCCGAACAGCACGCTCGTGATTCCCGGCTGTTGGGCGGTCCAGGCGAGCACGAGGTCAGGGAGTGGCCGATTCAGTCGCTGGGCCTCTCCGCGCACGACCTCGACAAAGTCGAGATTCCGCTGGAACTCGGTCCCGTTGAACATCGGGTATTTGTGCCGGCTGTCCGTCGTGGGGAAGGTGCGGTCGCGGGGCATTTCACCTGCGAGCAAGCCCTTCATGAGCGGCCAATAGGCCACGATCGCCACGTTCTGGTCGCGGCACCAGGGCACGATGTCGGTTTCGATCTCGCGTTGAAGCATGTTGTAGGGGAGCTGACAGGCGGAGAGATCGCACGACTGCGCCGCGATCCGGAGTTGGTCGAGGGAGACATTCGACACGCCAATCGCCCGGGCCAGCCCCTCTTCCTGGAGGCGTCCGAGTTCGGCCATCGACTCCTCGAGCCGGATTCGGGGATCCGGGGCGTGCAGATAGAGGAGATCGAGATGATCGGTGTCGAGCCTTCTGAGGCTCTCCTCGACTTCCTGCCGGAGTTTTTCGGGACGTCCGTCGACGCGTTGAACGCGTCCCGGTTCCCAGTGGATCCCGCACTTGCCGGCGAGGAAGAGGTCGGCACGCCTCCGGTCGCGAATGGCTTCACCGATAGCTGTTTCGCTCTCTCCTGCCGCCCCGTAGCAGTACGCCGTGTCGAGGTGGACGATCCCGGCGTCGAGAGCTGCTGCCACGGTGGCAACGGCGGTTTCGCGGGTGATCCCCTCGCGCGTCATGCCGGCGATTGGCCAGCAGCCGAGCCCGAATGGGGGGATCCGGAGGCCGCTGCGGCCGAGCGAGCGAAGGCTCGTGTCCATCGTCTCAGTGTTCCTGTCAGTGGCCAGTGCCTGGCGCCGTCGGGGTATCGGGGAATCGGCCATCGCGAAGGAATGCCGCCACGAGTTCAGCGGCATCCCGCCGGAACAGCAGGCTCGAGTGGAAACAGTGGACCGTGGCGTGGTCGTGGGGGGCGTCCGGACGCGTGCTCTCGGGGGCGATGATCGCGTCGCGGCCTGCAGTGATGACCCCGAGATCCACGCCCTGTGGCATGGGGAGGGAGTTCACGAGGCTGTCCTCGGCGGTCGAGAGCTCCACGACCGGCCGAAAAAACCTGCCGAACGTTCCGACGGCCGCCGTGGCTACGAAGGACCCTCGGTTGGGGGGCGCGAGCATGACGAATCGCCCTAGCTTCTTGGGGCGGAAGCGGTCGAGGGCCGCCCGGGCGATGATGCACCCCATGCTGTGGGTCACGAGGTGGAGCGTGTCGATCGTCGGGGCAGCGTCGAGCCCACGAAGGATGTCCGCAAAACGGTCGGCGTGAACGAGTAGGGAACAGCACATGTTCCGGTAGCCCCACGGCTCGGTCCGGTAGCCGTGGCGACGGAGCCTTTGGGAGAGCACCGACAGCATCATGCTGTTGGCAAAGAATCCGTGGACGAGCGCCACGCACTGGCGGCCACTCTTGGGGGCTTCAACGCGGCCACGGGGCTGGCAGTCGGTCCGACTGCCGGTCTGGGTCATCGTGGCTGCCCCGAAGGGGCCGGGCCAGGGCGCCCGTTGGTGCCGCCGGGGGAGGCGGGGCGCTGGGGAGCCGGGCAGCAGTCGAGCGGGCAGACGTCATGGCTCGCCGGCATGATGCCCACGGCCAGTCGCTCGGGCGAGGCCTCGTGCCGTTCGGCGATGAGGTCGCGGATCATCGCCACGAAAGCGGGGGCGGTGCCGACCGTCGCCACCCTCGCGAACTGCATGCCGAGACTCCGGCAAAGGTCGGCCGCTTCCGTATCGAGGTCGTAGAGCACTTCCATGTGGTCGGAGATGAAGCCGATCGGCACCACCACCACCCCGTCATGTCCCGCAGCATGGAGTTCGCGGATCCGATCGCAGACGTCCGGTTCGAGCCACGGCTGTGTGGGGGGGCCGCTGCGGCTCTGGAAAACGAGTTCCCAGTCCGGCACGCCAGCCTCGGCCGCCACGAGTCGGCTCGCCTCGCGGAGTTGGAGGACATAACGGCAGGAATCGGCCATCGAAACGGGGATGCTGTGGGCCGTGAACAGCACCGGCGTCGTGGCACGCTTGTCGGCTGGAAACGCCGACAAGCTCTGGGCGAGGTTGGTCGCCATCGGACCGACGAATCCCGGGTGATTGAAAAACACCCGGAGTTTGTCGACCTGTGGGGCTCGATCGCCCAGCGGGGCCAGGGCCGCGGCGATGTTTTCGCGATACTGGCGGCAGCCGGAGTAGCTGCTGTAGGCGCTGGTGACAAAGGCCGCCACGCGTCGGATGCCGGCGTCGGCCATCTCGCGGAGCGTGTCGGTGAGGAGCGGGTGCCAGTTCCGGTTTCCCCAATAGACGGGGAGAGCCGGGCCGCGGTCGGCGAGTTCCTTGCGAAGGGCCTCGAGCAGGGCGAGATTCTGTTCGTTGATCGGACTGCGTCCACCGAAGTGGTGGTAGTGTTCCGCCACCTCCAGCATCCGCTCCCGGGGCACGTTCCGGCCGCGGAGGACATTCTCCAGAAACGGCATCACGTCATCGGGGCCATCGGGGCCACCGAACGAGACAAGAAGAACCGCGTCGTATATGCCTGCCATGGTTGTGGCTCACGATGCTGGTCGCGGCCATGGTCTCCAGAGTGCCAAAGGGGCGAGGGTAACGAAGCAAAGCCCGCAGCGGATGTTCCGTGGGGCTGGGGAGGTCGGCCCCGCGTTTGGCGGCGCTGTGTCGAAGCCCGCTGCGGGCGTCAACAGGTGCATCGACGGCTTGGCTGCAGTCGACGCCGATTCTCCTGGTTCCCGCCCGCGCCGCACAAAAATGACCCCACGGGGATTCGAACCCCGGTTGCAGGCTTGAAAGGCCCGTGTCCTAGGCCTCTAGACGATGGGGCCGGGCAATGCGGCGCGGACGGATTTACCAGTTCTTGAAGAGCATAACAACGGCGATTGAATCCGCCTCAACACTCCGGACGCCCCAGGCTCCGCAAGGCCGACGACGCGTTGAGGGGGGGGCGATCAGGGGAGCGGGTCGGATCGATGGTCTTCGGGAGAGGGGCCGGAGCCACTGCGTGGCTCCGAGAGCCGCTCGACGACCTCGGGGGGGCCGATTGGCGGCGAATCGGTCTCGGGAAGAACGTCATCTCCCCGGGCGATCGCCTCGAAGACTTCCTGGCGATGGACAGGCACTTCTTTAGGGGCCTCGACCCCGAGACGAACCTTGTCCCCACGGATCTCCACCACCACGATCGTAATGTCGTTGTTGATGACGATGCTCTCGTCCTTCTTCCGCGACAGGACAAGCATGGCTCTTCCTCAACGCTGTGGTGGCAGACGCCGTTGCCGTGGTGGCAGACGCCGTTCGGGGTACGCCCCAGCGAACGGCCGCCAATCCCGCTGGCTCGACCAGCAGGGAGGGGGGGAAATCTCTCGATCCAAACCAAGTATTTGTAAATGCTTCCGCCAATTCGTCAAGTTGCCCGATGTGCTTTCAGGCCCTCTCCCCCCCTCTTCGGCCCAATCCTCCGCCTCAGCTGATCGATCAGCGGCCGGTAAAACGGGCTGGACAGTTGGGAAGTTGCTGGCTCTGCCCGAGGTTCCAGGGGCCGACCGCAGGCTTCGGTTACTCCCCAGAAAAGCCGTGTTTCCACCGGCGCCACCGCTGGAGGGGAGCTTGGAGCCGGCTTTTGCGGGGGAAGCGGGGATCGCGGTGGTCGCGGCTTGTGGGGATGACTGGCCCTCCTATACTCATCGCATCCGGCGGTCCGGAGAAGAAAACATCGGCATCGGAAGTCGCCCTCGGGCCTGTCTCCGGCGCCGAAAAGGATTCGGTAAGGCAGTGGCTTTTCTCGATTCCAGGTTCCTTCCCAGATTCCAGTTTTCCGGCGGCTTGCCGCCGGCCCCCCCAGGAATGGGTCTCCCATGACCGAGTGGTTCCGCAACGTCTACACGGCCGTCGCCACGGTGGTGCAAGGCATGCTCGTCACGCTCCGGGTGTTCGGAAGCACCTACGACCAAAAACGCCGCACCTTCACCGAGCACTTTGAGTACCCGGAACTCCCCGCGCCTGTCGCGGCCCGTTACCGCGGCTTCCACCGCTACGATCTCACGACGTGCATCGCGTGTGACCAGTGCTCGAAGGCGTGTCCCGTCGATTGCATCTACATCGGCAAGGAGCGAGTCACAGGGGGGAAGGGGTTCCAGGTCAGCGGATTCACCATCGACTACTCGAAGTGCATGTTTTGTGCGCTGTGTGTCGAGCCATGCCCGGTCGATTGCATCTTCATGGGGTCGACCCTCGACCTGAGTTGCTACAGCCGGGACGGAACGATCGTCGACTTCGCCCGCCTGCCCGTCGATGTGGCGTGGGGGCGGTCGACGCTCAATCCCACGGCGGTGGCGGCCTCGAAGGTGATCGTCGATCCCGTCCACGGTGGGCCCAATCAGTAGGACGGCCCGTTTGGGCCGCTGACGGGGCAAAGGCCACTGTCGCCTCGCAGAGTCGGGAGGGAGCAGTTTCCAGAATGGCCGTTCGCACCGCTTTTGCCCAGGACTTGGACCATCGTTGGACCAGAGTCGCCGTGAGTGGGCGCCGGTGAAGGTGGCCCGTCCTGCGTCGAAGCTGCGTCGCTCGAAGCCCACTGCTCCGTTGTCCGTCTTGCTCTCGTTTTCAGTTTTCATCCGGATTGCCACCAGCCAAAGCTTCGTCGCGAGTCACACCCATGCCATCCTTCCTTGACCCAACGATCCTGGCCGGCTTCGTGGCGCTCTTCGTGGCGATCGGTGGGGCCTTTCTGGCGGTCAATCTGCTCGTCGGTTGGCTCGTCCGCCCGCGGATGCCGAATGTCGAGAAACTCGAGGTCTACGAGTGTGGTGAGCCGGCGATCGGATCGAGTTTTGTCCAGTTCGATCTCCGCTTCTATGTCGTTGCTCTGCTGTTCATCATTTTCGACGTCGAGGTGGCGCTGTTCTTTCCGTGGGCAACCGTCTTCGGCAAGGCCACGCAGTTGGCCGATCCGGCCTTGCAGACGGTGCAGGCTGACGGCGTGACGCTGACGCCCGCTGCAGTCGGTGTGCTGCGGGAGTTGGGGATCGAGCGTCCTGCCGTCCCCGATTTCTCGGCGGCTGTCATCCCGACGACGGCGGCTGTTGATCCCGCCGCAGGTGGCGTTCAGGCCGAACCCGGCGCCGCGGTGGTTGTGAAAGAACAAGCTTCGGCCGAGCGGGATGTCTCCCGGGCCGGTGGCCTGCTTGCCCGATTGGCCGTCGCCGACATGGTGACTTTCTTCGCGGTGTTGTTGGTCGGCTTCGCCTATGTCTGGAATCGTGGCGACCTCGACTGGGTGCGCGCGACATCGAACGAACGCGGGGCCGCAGCCGGGCGGTGACGGTTGGCTGGAGGCCGATACGCATCGGCCCATCGCAGGTGGCTCGTGGACTGAACGTCAGGAGTTGTGTCGATGAGAGGACCCGGTTTTCTTGAATCGATCGAGGCTGCTTTTCCCGGTGCCGTGGTCGGGAGCCAGCTCGAGGCGCTCGACCCGTGGGTCGAGATCGCGCCGGCCAGAATCGCTGACGTCTGTCGATGGTTGAAGACAGCCGGAGAGCCGCGTTTTGACGCGCTCGAGTGCATCACTGCCGTCGATTGGTTCGAGCCCGACGCCAAGAAGGCCGCGAAGGTGTCGTGGCAGCCCCACCTCGAGATCGTCTACCACCTTTGGAGCACGACGGCACGGGCCAGCCTGGTGCTCAAAGTCAACTTGCCCCGCTGGAGCGGCGATGTGGCTGGCCATCTCCCGGAGTTGCCGAGCGTGACAGGGGTGTGGCGCACCGCCGACTGGCACGAGCGGGAGGTCTACGATCTTTCCGGCGTTTTGTTCACTGGTCATCCCGATCTGCGGCGAATCCTCTGCCCCGAGGATTGGGTCGGGTATCCGCTCCGCAAGGATTACGAGATGCCCTTGGATTACCACGGCATCCGTGGCCGCTGATTCCCTCCCCGTCTCTCCGCGGGGCGTGTTCGAAAACCTTCGCTTCCCCTGACCCTTTCGCAGCAAACCTCCATGTCAAACCTCATCGACGACGATCCGCGGATCATCGAGTTCGACGTCCGCACCGACGAGATGCTCGTCAACATGGGGCCTCAGCACCCGAGCACCCACGGAGTGCTCAGGCTCGTGCTGCGCACTGACGGCGAGATCGTGTCGGAGACCGAGCCCCACATCGGCTACCTCCATCGCTGTGCCGAGAAGATCGGCGAGAACGTCTCGCCACGGCAATGGATTCCGTACACCGACAGGCTCGACTACCTGGCGGCAATGAACATGAACCTCGGCTGGGCGCTGACCGTCGAGAAGTTGATGCGGCACGAGGTCGGGGAGAAGGCCCGTCACCTCCGAGTCCTGATCGCCGAACTCAATCGCATCGGCAGCCACCTCGTCGGGATGGGGGCCTATGGCCTCGATCTGGGGACGTTCAGTCCGTTTCTCTATGCATTTCGGGAGCGCGAGAAAATCCTCGATCTGTTCGAGGAAGCCTGTGGCGCCCGGCTGACATACAGCTACATCACGTGCGGTGGGGCCACCGCCGATCTGCCGCCCGGGTGGTTGCAGAAGTGCGAGGCCTTTCTCGATCAATTCGAGCCGATCATCAAGGAATATCACGCCCTCCTGACGACCAACGCGATTTTCGTGAAGCGGACGGCCGGGATCGGCGTCCTTTCCCGTGAGATGGCGATCGACTACGGCTGCAGCGGGCCCGTGCTCCGGGGCAGTGGCGTCGACCAGGACATGCGCCGCGACGGCGAGAGCATCTACACCGGCATGTACGACGGCTATGCGTTCGAGGTGGCCGTGCAGAAGGATGGTCGGTATCCCCGTGACCACAGCTATCCCTCCGTGCCGAAGGAGGCCGTGCTCGGCGACTGCTGGCACCGGTTCTTCGTCCGGATGCTCGAGGTGGTCCAATCGATGGATCTCGTCCGCCAGGCGATCGACCGCTACGCCGCCTGCAAGGAACCGCTCGGCGAGCCGATGAAACTCGCCGAAAAGCTCCCCGTTGGGGACGCGTACCTCGAGACGGAGGCTCCCAAGGGGCAGATGGGCTTCTACGTGGTCGGCAACGGCACGTCGATTCCGTGGCGGGTCCGGGCGCGGTCGAGTTCCTTCTCGAATCTTTCGGTGACCCACGAACTCTGTCGCGGTTGCTTGATTGCCGACGTTCCGGCGATCGTGGGCAGTCTCGACATTGTGATGGGGGAGATCGACCGCTGAGTCCGGCGTGGATGGTGTGGGGGGCTGCGGGTGGAGCGGCTCCACGGCAGTTTCCCCGTCGCCACTTGTGATTCAGGGCGGTGTAGGTCAAACTTCGTGCGAATTTTCACGATGTGGCTTTCCGGCGGGAAAAACCCGGTTCGACCGGGTTTTCTCCGAGGCTTGAAGTGGGTGGTGCATGGCTGAATTCCTCATCGGGCTGGGACTGCCGGGATGGCTGGCGTGGAGCATTGCCGCTCTTGTCTCAGCCGTTCTGCTCCTCAACGTCATCGCCGGCGGTGCGCTGGTGTTCATCTGGGCGGAGCGGAAGATCGCCGCCCGCATCCAGGATCGACTCGGCCCGACGCGTACCGGTGGTCGTTTCGGGTGGCTCCAGTCGCTTGCCGACGGCATCAAACTCCTCGCCAAGGAGGATCTGATGCCTGAGGGGGCCGATGGGCTCCTCTTCCGCCTCGCCCCCTACGTCAGTTTTTGTGCGTCATTCTGCGCGTTCATCGCTCTCCCCTTCGCCTTCGACGTCGTCGGGCAGCGCCTCAATGTCGCAGTGTTTTTCGTCGTCGCCGTCCTCGGGCTGGAGGTGTTCGGGGTCATTCTCGCCGGCTACGCCTCTGCCTCGAAGTGGTCGTTGTTCGGTGCGATGCGTGAGGCGGCCCAGGTGGTGAGCTACGAGGTGCCGCTGGGGATGTGCGTCGTCGTGCCGGTGATGCTCGCTGGCACGATGGACCTCGTCACGATCGGTGAAAAACAGGCCGGATGGATGTCGAATTGGTATCTGTTCCACGACCCGTTCACCTTCGTGATCTTTTGGGTCTACGTGACCTGTGCCGTGGCGAGCGTGAATCGGGCGCCGTTCGATTTGGCCGAGGCTGAGAGCGAATTGGTGGCCGGTTTCCACACGGAGTACTCGGGGCTCCGCTGGAGCTTCTTCTTCATGGCCGAGTACGGCTCGATGTTCCTCGTGAGCGCCTTGGCCGCGGTGTTGTTCCTCGGTGGATGGAATGGCCCCGTGCCGGTCGCACAACTCGTCGGCCTCAGTGAGGGCACGGGGGATAGCGCTGCCTACTTTGTCCGGCTTTTGGGGCTTGGCAATCTCATTGCCAAGGCGACGCTCGGCGTCCTGTTGATGATGTGGATTCGGTGGACACTTCCCCGATTGCGGATCGATCAGGTGATGACGACCTGCCTCAAGTACTGCACGCCGATCGCGGCGGTGATGTTCGCCGGAGCGATGTTCTGGCAACTGTTCCTTCCCGGCGGGCTCCTGCCCGGGTGGAGCCGGCCCGCCGGGGAAATCCGTGAGGGATGGCTCGAAGGGCCGGGGGGGCTTCCTGCCGCCCACCCGACGACGTCCGGCCACAACGTCGGTGTCGCGGCGACCGATCCGTCCGATTCGTCCGGTCTGGCAACGCGGAGCCCTCGGTGACGGGAATGCTCGCTATGGACATCTCCTCCCTGACAGACGTGATCGTTCCCACCTTGGCAACGACGTTCCGGCCCGCGCCGATACTCGCTGCCCTGCCCGTGGCCGGTGTCAATTGGCATTCGGTGCTGTTCCTCCTCTTTGCAGCGTTGGCATGTGGGTTTGCCGTCGCGGTCGTGGCGGCTGATAATGTCGTCCGTATGGCCCTCTATCTGGTCTTCTCGTTGGGGGCTACGGCAGGCTTGTTCTTCCTTGCCGGAGCAGAGTTCATCGGCGCGATGCAGTTGATGATCTACGTTGGCGGAACGCTCGTTCTTCTCGTCTTCGGTGTCATGCTCACTGCCCAGGCGCCGCTGGTTGCGATCAAGGCGTCGTCATCCGACCGAACGCTCGCTGCCGTCGCCGGTGCCTCGCTCTTGGCCCTTCTGCTGACGGCGGCGTTCTCGGTCGATGCATGGATGGCGCCCGGATCCGAGGTGGTGCCAGCGCCGTCGGCGACGCCGCTGGGGATGGCGCTCATCGGTGTCCGCGTCGATACGCCCCCGCCTGGGTCGCCGGCCGGAGGCCGCGCCGGCTACATGCTGCCTTTCGAGATCGTGTCGGTGCACCTGCTGGTTGTCCTTGTTGGCGCCGCCTACCTCGCTCGTGCCAAGCGTCGCAAGACCCCGCGGGCGATCGATGCCGTGGCGTCGGCAATGCCGGTGGAACCGGTCGTCGCGTCGACGGCATCCGGCGTGGCATCGGGACGGCCGGCCGGAGGGGCCAAGTCGGCGCTCGTGGGAGGAGGACGATGATGGACTTTTTCGTGGCCCCTTCCATCCTTCTGCCTGGGCTCTCGATGCCCAGTTGTCTGGCGACCGTACCGCTTTTTGCAGCGAATCCGTTCACCGAACCGGTCGGGGTCATCCATTACCTGGTCGTGGGAGCGGTGCTGTTCACCGCCGGCATCGCTTGCATGACCCTGAAGCGGAACGCTCTCGGGATCCTCATGGGGATCGAGTTGGTTCTGAACGGTGCCAACATCAACTTCGTCGCGTTTTCGTCCTCGTACCTCCGCGGCGAGGGTGCACCGACGCTCGGCCTGGACGGCCAAGTGGTCGCGCTCTTCGTGATCCTGCTGGCTGCGGCAGAGGCCGCGGTGGCGCTCGCGATCACGCTCAATTTCTACAACAATCACGCCACCGTCGATGTCGACCGGGCCGACGACCTGAAGGGGTGAGCTCCGCTCCCGAACTCCCATGGACCTCGAATCCCTCCTGCCGACGCTTCTCGGGCTCGCCTGGCTGCTGCCGTTGGCGTCCTTTGCCGTAATCCTTTTTGCCGGCCCCCGGCTCGGGAGCCATGGCAAGGGGGCGGCAGGTGTCGCCACAGCCGCGATCGTCGGATCGTTCGTGCTTTCGCTCTTCGCGTTCATCTCCTGGATCGCCCAGCATCCGGTGCGAGCCGTGGCGCACGGGGATCATGGTGCGGCCCACGCCTCGGCGGACCCGGCCCACGGAGCGACCGACCACGCCGACGCATCCCACGCCTCCGCCGCAGCGCACGACGAGCACGGTGGCCAACATGGCGAATCCGCCGCCCACGCCGGATCGCCGGTGCACTACTCAGGCGATTGGTACACGCTCTATGAGGGGGGGCGCCTCAAACTCTCGATCGGCTGGTATGTCGACGCGCTGACGGTGCTGATGTTCGTGATGATCACGTTCATCGCCACCTGCATCCACGTCTACGCGTCGGGCTACATGCACGATGAGTTGCACGACATCACCGACCACGAGGTTCACCTCGCCGATGGCGGGCATCTCCACCGCCCGGGCCGTTTTCACCGGTTTTTTCAGGCCCTCTCCCTGTTTTGTTTCTCGATGCTCGGCATCGTCATTGCCGGAAATCTGGCGATGGTGTTCATCTTCTGGGAATTGGTCGGTATCTGCTCCTGGTTCCTGATCGGCTTCTACTACGAGCGGAAGAGCGCGTCGAATGCCGCAAACAAGGCGTTCATCGTCAACCGCATCGGTGACTTCGGGATGCTCATCGGGCTGATGGCCCTGTGGGGCGCCCTCGGTACGTTGCACTTCGCCGATGCAACCGGCCCCGACGGCCATGTCCGGCCCGGGTTGTTCACGCTCGTGAGGCCCCCGGTCGCAGGCCATGCCCAGTGGGTGCCCGACGGGATGGTGAAGTTTGCTGCGGCGGAAAAGGTCGAACGCGTGCTTCTTTCGCACGCCGATGATCCCCGGGCCGGGGTCGAGCAGGTGGAGGCCAAGGTCGAGGACTGGCGCGATGAGGGCTATGGTCGCTGGCTGCTGCTCGTGGCCGGACTCGGCATCTTCTGCGGCTGCATCGGAAAGAGCGCCCAGTTCCCCCTGTTCGTCTGGCTCCCCGACGCGATGGAAGGGCCTACGCCTGTCTCGGCGCTCGTCCATTCGGCGACGATGGTGGCCGCCGGCGTTTACCTCACGGGGCGGTTCTATCCGGTGCTCACCCCCGATGCCCTACTCGTCATCGCGTATGTGGGAGCGATCACGCTGTTCATCGCCGCCACGATCGCGTTGGTCGCCAATGACATCAAGCGGGTGCTCGCCTACTCGACCGTCAGTCAACTCGGGTACATGATGCTGGCGCTCGGCGTCGGTGGATGGCTGGCGGGCTTGTTCCATCTCGTCACCCACGCCTTCTTCAAGAGCCTCCTCTTCCTCTGCTCCGGGTCGGTGATCCACGCGTGTCACACCAACGACATGCGGAAGATGGGGGGGCTTGCCAAGGCGATGCCCTGGACGAGCGGCACCATGCTCGTCGGCTGTCTGGCGATCATCGGGGCCGGCGTGCCGTTCCTCGACATCGGCTTGAGCGGCTATTACTCGAAGGACTCGATCCTCGCCCAGGCCCTCCTCTTCGCTCGCGAGAATCCGGCCCACTCGATCCTGTTCTACGCCGTCGCCGGCGGTGCCATGCTGACGGCTTTCTACATGTTCCGACTCTGGTTCATGACATTTGCCGGCAAGCCCCGCGACCACCACGTTCATGAACATGCCCACGAATCACCTCCGGTGATGGTCTATCCGCTCGTGGCCCTGTCGATCTTGGCGGTCGTTGCCGGTTGGACCCTGCCCGGGGGGTTCGGCATCGCCAACATGATCGAGCAGGCCCGTCCCGCCGGCACCGGCGGGCTCGAGCTCGGCGGTCTGCTGTTCTCGGCGTTCACCGTTCCTGCGGAGCACGCCAGCCATGCCCACGACATCCACGTGACCGCCTCCCTGACGGCTTTTGCCACGGCTGCCACAGGCGTGCTTCTCGCAGCGCTCATGTATGTGTGGGGCATCATTCCCCCGGCGATGGTCGCATCCGCCGTCAAGCCGCTTTACACGTTCCTCGCCAACCGTTGGTACTTCGACGAGATCTACCGCTTCCTCTTCGTCCTCCCGGTGCTCGGCCTCTCCCAACTCGTGAGCGGCACCGACAAGGGGGTCATCGACCGGATGATCGAAGGGCTCGCCTGGGGAGCCAAGCAGGTGGCCGGGTTCGATGCCTGGATCGATCGGACGCTCATCGATGGCCTCGTCAACGGGACGGCGAGCGCGACGTACAGCGCGGGACTCGAACTCAAGAAACTCCAGACCGGTCAACTCCGTCAGTACGTGATGTTCATCGCCCTTGGCACCGTCGCGATCTTCGTCCTCGCCGGATTGCTGTTCCGTTCGTCGTTTGCCGGCTGATCCCTCCGCCCGGCTTCCCATCCCTCTCAGCACCGCACACAGTTCCTCCCCGGATCAACGCTCTATGGGAATCGCACCGACCCTGGCCGTCACGCAGCCTGCGTTCTGGCCCCTCACGCTCATTCTCTTCCTGCCCGCCATCGTCGCCGGGATCCTCGCCCTGCCGATCATTCCGCGTGGCAAGGACGACTCGGTTCGCTGGGTCGGCCTGGCGACGACGATCGCCGTCTTCATTCTCTCGCTCTGGATGGCGGTCCCCGCGATCTTCGGGGCGGGGAGCCCGGGGCAGTTCACCGTCGGTGATGCGGGGATGCAGGCAGTCGTAAAGCAACCCTGGATTCCGGCGTTCAACATCGAGTATCTGCTGGGCGTGGACGGAATCAGCATGCCGCTGGTCCTTCTGACGACGTTCCTCTCGGTGCTCGCCGCGGCGGCGAGCTGGCCGATTGAGAAGCACGTCCGTCCCTACTGGATCCTTTTCCTGCTTCTGGAAACCGGGATGATCGGGGTTTTCGTCTCCCTCGATTTCTTCCTTTTTTACGTTTTCTGGGAGGTGATGCTCCTCCCGATGTATTTCCTCATCGGGATCTGGGGTGGACCGCGTCGTGAGTATGCCGCGATCAAGTTCTTCCTCTACACGCTCGCCGGCAGCGTGCTGATGCTCCTGGCGATCCTCATGCTGTACTTCGCCAGCGATATCCGCTCCCTCTCGGACGACCAATTGCTCGCCACCCACGTCGTCAGTCCGGCCCTCGAGGGGGCCGATCGGGCGGCGGCATTGACGGCCGTCCACTCCCATCCGAAGCCGGTCCACACGTTCAACCTCCTCGCGTTGGCGGCGATCGGCCAGTCCCCTGCTTCTCCCTTCGCGGCCACCTCGTTCTGGGGCATGACCCTCGAGTCGTGGGCCTTCCTCCTCCTCCTCATCGGCTTCATCATCAAGGTTCCGGTCGTGCCGGTGCACACCTGGTTGCCCGATGCCCACGTCGAGGCGCCGACGCCGATTTCGATGATCCTCGCAGGGGTGCTCCTCAAGCTCGGCGGCTACGGAATCCTCCGGATCTGCTATCCGATCTGCCCGGGGGCCGGATTGTCGTTCGCCTGGTTGGTGTGCGGGCTCGGAGTCGTGTCGATGGTCTACGGGGCCTTTGCGGCACTCGCGCAAAAAGACTTCAAGCGGATGGTGGCTTACAGTTCGGTGAGCCACATGGGCTATGTCATGCTCGGCCTCGGCGTGTGGAGCGCGGTGGCCGGACACGAATACCAATGGGATGCCTGGGCCCAGGGCGTCAATGGCGCCATGTTCCAGATGCTCGCCCACGGCATCAGTTCCGCCGGCATGTTCTTCATGGTGGGCGTTCTCTACGACCGGGTCCACCATCGCAACCTCGAGGAGTTCGGCGGCATCTTCAATCGAATGCCACTCTATGCCTCGCTGGCCGTGGCGATCTTCTTCGCCGGGCTCGGGCTCCCTGGCCTCTGTGGATTCATCGGTGAGGTGCTCGTGACGCTCTCGAGCTGGAACTACAGCCGTCTGCTCGCCGTCTGCTCGGCGTTCACGGTGATCCTCACGGCTGCCTACATCCTTTGGGCGATCCAGCGTGTGTACCTCGGGGCCGAGTACAAGGGCCCGCACGGCGATCATCTGACGCCGATGACTCGCCGCGAACTCGCGATTGCCGTGCCGCTGGTCGTTCTGGCCATCGTGTTCGGAGTGGCGCCCCAGTTGATCTTCAACTACATCACGCCGACGGTGAACCGTCAGGTGGAGACGCTCGCCGAGTGGACCCGCTCGATCCATGACGGCCACCCGGCGGCGGCTGGTGCTGCGGCCGCAGCGACGGACGACGGCGCCGTCGGCTTCCAGGCCGCGATCGATTCCTTCTCCGTGGGGGGTGGCCGGTGAATCCCGACCGCAATCTCGGCACGCTCCTCGACGGCACGCTCCATGACACCCTCGCGGTGTCGCTGCCCCATTTTCGTCCGGAGCTCTGCCTCGCGGCGACGATCGTCCTGCTGTTGCTCTGCCGGATGCTCCCGGTCCTCCGCCTTGTCGACTCGGGTTTTCTGGCGCTCGGGGGCGTCCTGTTCTCCTTGTTCTTCGCCTGGAACGACGTCCTCACCCTCGGTGGCGGCGCTTGGGCGTCGTCGCTCGGCGATCTGCTCGCCGGGCGGCAGGAACTGTTCGGTGGCTTGCTCGCGTTCGACTCGCTCACCGCCTACATCCGTCTGCTCTTGGCCGGCTTCCTCGTACTCTTCATCCTCTTCACAAAGGTGTCCGGTATCCCGGACCGGGAGGACGGTGCCGACTTCTACACCCTCGTCCTCGGGGCGACGCTCGGCATGTGTTTGATGGCCTCCGCCAACCATCTCTTGATGGTGTTCATGGCGGTGGAAATGGCGAGCGTTCCCTCCTACGCCCTTGCCGGGCTCCTGAAGGGGCGCAAGGCGAGCTCCGAGGCGGCCCTCAAGTATGCCGTCTACGGCGCCGGGGCGGCGGGGGTGATGCTCTATGGCTTGAGCCTTCTGGCCGGCGTGCTCGGCACCTGCCACATGCCGACGATGGCCCGGGCGCTGGCCTCGCTCGATTCAATGTGGATGCCCGGCGGCACGGGAATGGCGCTGGCCATCGGCGGGCTCATGGTTGCCGCGGGCCTTGCGTTCAAGCTGTCGGCCGTGCCGTTCCATTTCTGGTGCCCCGACGTTTTCGCCGGAGCTGCGGCGGAGGTCGGGGCCTTTTTGTCCGTGGCGAGCAAGGCCGCCGCCATCGCCCTTCTTCTCCGCGTCGCGTTCGGGCTGGGGACCACCGGCTCGGGGCCCGATCATGCGGTGCAGATGGCGGCGCTTGGCGAGACGAGGCATTTCATCGTCGGCGTCGTCGCCCTCCTCGCGGCTCTGACGTGCACGTTGGGGAATCTCGCCGCGTACGGGCAGACGAACATGAAGCGACTTCTCGCCTATTCCACGATCGCCCACGCCGGTTACCTGATGATGGGGGTGGCGGCGGCGGTGGCTCTGGCGGGGCGCGATGCCGGGGCGAGCAGGTCGGCCGTGGCTGCGGTCTGCTTCTACCTCGGCACGTACGTCTTCATGAATCTGGCCGCGTTCGCCATCGTGGCGCTGTTGCGGAACTCGCTGCGGAGCGAGGAGATCGCGTCGTACGCCGGCTTGATCCGGACAAATCCGGGGATCGTCGTCGCCACCGGTGTTGTTCTCGTGAGCCTCATCGGGCTCCCGCCGCTGGCCGGCTTCATCTCGAAGTTTCTCGTGTTCTCGTCCGTCATGGAGTCGGTCTCGCTCGATGCCGAACGCCCGTTGATGCTCGTGCTCCTCGTGGTCGGTGGCATCAACACCGTGATCAGCCTCTTCTACTACCTCCGCGTGCTGAAGGTCATGACATTCGATCCGCCGCCGGCCGATCGTACCGCCGACGCGTTCCCGTTGGTGTCGATTCCCGGAGCACTCGTGACGGCGCTCGTCGTCCCGGTTGTTTCGCTCGGCATCTTCTGGTCGGGGCTGTACGCCTTCGCCCGATTCGCCGGCGCGTTCGCGTCCTGACTCTGAAACACCCGCCACGGCAATCCCCTCCATGAAGACGACACTCGCCGACCTCGTCGATGCCCTCGGATCGTCGCTCCACACTTACCTCGCTGCGGCGGGGGTGTGGAGTTTCCCAGGAGATGAGGCGATCAAACTCGCGCTCGTCGATCTCGTCGACGATCAGCGGAGCATCGCCGACCGAGCCGTCAGGATGCTCGAGGAGCGGGGGGAAACGCCCCCACGCCCGGTGTTCCCGATCCGCTACACGGCAACGCACGACGTCGATCTCGGGGCGATGCTCCCCCGCGTCCTCGACGGATTGCGGCGTCAGATCGGCCATCTGCAGCGGCTCGTCGATGCCGGTGGTGCTCCGGAGGAACTCGAACTCGTACTGGAAGCCCGGGAAGGGGCTCTCCAACACGCCGACGTGCTCGAGGAACTCGCCCGCCGCAGCAGCGCGAAGGCCCCAGCCCCCGCTCCCTGATCGACACCGTTTCTCGGACGTCGTCAGGATCAAGGCGGCGACTCAAAGTGCACAGGGAAGGCATGGACCTCTTCGACAGCCATTGCCATCTCGATCCGATGCGCTATCTCGACGAGCTTCCCGCGGTCGTCGCGCGGGCCCGTGCCGCGGGAGTCTCAGGAATGGCGGTGATCGGCACCCGGGCGATGGACAGCGAGGCTGCGGCCGATCTCGCTTCCCGTGAGGCCGGGATCGTGGCGGCGGCGGGGATTCACCCCAACGACGTCGGCGAAGTCGTCGCGGGCGAGTGGGATCGGATCGTGGCGCTGGCCGAGTCGGGGCGGGTGGCCGCCATCGGCGAGACGGGGCTCGACTGGTACCGCGATCACGCACCGCAAGACTTGCAGCGGGAGTGGTTCGATCGGCACATCCGCCTGGCTCAGCGTCTCGCGTTGCCGCTGGTGATCCACACCCGCGAGAGCATCCCCGACGTCCTCGCGATCCTCCGCGAGGCGGTGGCCCGTGCGCCGCTTGCAGCGATTCTCCACGCCTTCACCGGTACGGCGGCGGAGGCCGCCGAGGCGATCGATCTCGGCTGTCACCTCGGGTTTGCCGGAATGGTGACCTTCCGTTCGTCGGGCCAGCTCCGCGAGGTTGCGGCCACCGTTCCGATCGACCGACTGCTCGTCGAGACCGACAGCCCCTTCCTCTCTCCGGAGCCGCTGCGGGGACGCCGGAACGAGCCCGCACATGTTGTCCATACGGCCCGTTGCCTCGCGCTGGCCCGGGGATGTCCGCCCGAGTCGCTCGCTGCGGCAACGGCCGAAAATGCCCGCAAGCTGTTTCGCTGCCGCTGAGACTCAGGCGGCAAGGCTTGTCCCCGGCGTCGCCCCCCCACAATCCATCCCTTTCCCCACCGATGCCCCGGAGATCCATCCGATGGTCCGTACGCCGAGCACCATGCTCCCCCTGGGCACCGCCGCGCCCGACTTCTCCCTCCCCAATGTCGATGGCAGGGTGCTGTCGCTCGAGGATGTCGTCGGGGAGCGCGGCACCGTCGTGATGTTCATCTGCAACCACTGCCCGTTCGTGAAGCATGTGGCCGATCAGCTCGCCCAAATCGGTCGGGATTACGCTGCTCGTGGCATCGGATTCGTCGCCATCAGTTCCAACGACGTCTCCGGTCATCCGGCCGATTCGCCGGAGCAGATGGTTCACGAGGCGGAGTCACGCGGCTATCCGTTCCCCTATCTCTACGACGAGACGCAGGAGGTTGCCCGCGACTACCGGGCGGCGTGCACGCCCGACTTCTTCGCCTTCGATGCCGGCCGCAAACTGGCCTATCGTGGGCAGTTCGACGGCAGCCGCCCAGGCAACGGTGTGCCGGTGGACGGAGCCGACCTCCGTTCGGCGCTGGACGCCCTCGTGGCGGGAAGAAAGCCTGCCGACATGCAGCGCCCGAGCCTCGGCTGCAATATCAAGTGGAAACCGGGGCAGGAGCCG
>CANGGT010000015.1 GCA_947453375.1 Planctomycetaceae bacterium | reverse complement strand
CCAGCGCGAGCTTCTGGGGGGGCGTGATCGCCGCGCTCGGGGAGATCCGCCGCGCCGTCGAGGCCGCGACGGCGAAGGTCGAGTCGCGCGACGCCGGCGCCCGAGGGCGGCTGCCGCGGGTCGTGATCTGTGGTCCGCCGAACATCGGCAAGAGCAGCCTCTACAACGCCCTGATCGGCCGCGAGGCGGCGCTCGTCGCCGACGAGGAGGGGACGACGCGCGATTGGCTCGAGGCGGTCGTCCGGGGCGATGCGCCGGGGCTCCCAGGCCAGCCGGGCGCGGTCGAATGGCTCCTCGTCGACACTGCCGGCGTGGGCCATCGGGGAGGAGAGGGCCCCGCTCAGCCCGAGGCCGGGCTCGCCGCCGCGGCGGTGGAAGCCGGGATCGGGGAGGTCGGTCGGGCCGAAATCGTCCTTCGCTGTCGCGATCCGGGGGCGGGGCCCGGTGAGCCCGAAGAGATCGCCGTGCCTCGCGGGGCGGTCGTGATCGACATCCTCACCCGCTGCGATCGCGGGCTTCCGAGTGGTGACGGTGGCGCCGCGATCGCCACGAGCGCCACCACCGGCCTGGGGCTCGATCGCCTCCGTCGCGACATCGCCACGGCGGTGGCGAGCTTGCCCCGCTTCGGTGGCGCGGCGGAGCGGATCCGGGCCGGGCTCGTGGCGGCGCGGCAAGCCTTGAGCGAAGCGGATGCGATCGCAGCGGTGGGGCTTGCCGGAGGACCGGCGGAGGAGCCGCTGCTCGCGGAGTCGCTCTTGGCGGCGATCGATGCTCTCGGCATGGTCACCGGCCACACGATCGGCACCGATCTCCTCGACCGGATATTCTCGCGGCATTGCGTCGGCAAGTAACGTGGCTCGTGGGCCCGGGAGGATTTCCCGCCCCGTCCGCTCCGCCGTTTTTCCCATCGATTCCCTTCCAAGCCCCAGTGAGCCTCCCGTGAACACCTCCGAGTTGTCTTCCGTGCTCGGCCGGCTCGCGGCAGGCGCCCGCCGCTTCGCCGCCACCGACGCCCGCGAGCGTGCCGACCTCGCCCGTCGCACGGCGCTCTCGACGGTGGCTCTGGCGGGCCCGTGGGCCGAGGCCGCCGTGGCGATCAAGGGCGCCCCGCCGGGAGCAGGCCCGGCGCTCGCCGAGGAACTGGCGACGGGGCCGATGGTGACCGCGCGCCTCTGCCTCCTCACGGCCAGGGCGCAGCTCGACATCGCCGACCGCGGGATCCCCCGTGCCCCCTCGGCGTCCCGAATCCTCCATGCCGGCCGGCGCTCGGTGGGGGGGACACCTCCGGCGCTTGTCGGCCTCGACCTTCTTCCGGCCCGTGGCCCGCTCGGCACCCTCCACGACGGAATGATCCACCAGGGCTTCCACGCCACCGTCCGCTGTCACGATCCTGGCGGCCTGGCCAACTTCGAACAGGCCTGGCGGCGCGAGGTGGAGGAGCGTCCGCGGGCCGGCGGCGTGGCCGTGGTTCTCGGGGCGGGGAATGTCACCGGCCTGTCGGCCGCCGACGTCCTCGCGCAGATTTTCGAACATGGCCGGGGGGTGTTTCTGAAGGCCCATCCGCTCCATGCCCCGCTCCGGCCGCTCCTGGAATCGGCCCTCGGACCGCTGGTCGAGGCGGGGCTCGTCGTCATTGCCGCAGGGGGCGCCGACGTGGCCCGGGCCGCGATCGCCGCCCCCGAGACGACCCACGTTCATGTCACCGGCGGCGAGGCGACCTACCGGGCGATCGTCTGGGGATCTGCCGACCCTCCCGATCGCTCCGCGGCACCGCTCCTGTCCAAGCCGATCACCTGTGAACTCGGCAACGTCACCCCCTGGTTCATTCTCCCGGGGCGGTATTCGCGGGCCGAGCTTGCCCGTCAGGCTGACCTCGTCGCCGCCTCGATCGCCAATAACACCTCCTTCAACTGCATCGCCACGAAGGGGATCGTCACCTGCCGGTCGTGGCCGCAGCGGGAAGACTTTCTCGCCCAGGTGGAGCGTCGGCTCGCCTCGCTGCCGGCGCGGCCGGGCTGGTATCCCGGCGCCCTGCGCGACTGGGAGGCGGCGACTGGGCGCGTCGCTCCCGCCGATGGCACGATTCCCTCGAGCCTGTTCACCGGCGTCGACCCGGCGACCGACGATCGCCTCCTCGCCCGGGAGTGGTTCGTGCCGGTGGTGGCCGAGGTGCCGCTCGCCGCCGACGATCTGGCGGGTTTTTGCAGCCGGGCCCTGGCGTTTTCGCATCGGCTGCCGGGGTCGCTCGCCGCGAGCGTGACGATTCCCAACGGGCTGTCGCCGGTCGATCTCCGTCACGCCGAGCAATTCGTCGATCATCTCGCCTTCGGGGTGGTGGCGGTGAACACGTGGTCGGCGATGGCTTACGCCCTCGGCAACGTGCCCTGGGGGGGATTCCCCGGGGGAACGCTCGCGTCACCGAAGAGCGGGATCGGATTCGTCCACGACCCGCTCCTGTTGCCGCTCGTCCACAACTCGGTGATCCGCGCGCCGCTCTCCACGGCCATCCGGCCACCGTGGTTCCCGTGGCATCGCTCGGGCGCCCGGCTGGCGCGGGGCGTCGTCGATCTCTACGGCCGGTGTGCGGCCGGAAAGAGCGGCCTGGGCACGGTGCTCGCGATGCTCCCGTCGGTCCTCCGCGGGTGAGGCGGCGGTCAACGGCGGCCGCGGCGCTGGGAACGCTTGGCGCCGGGGCGGGGCGGGGCGTTCTTCGGTTGCGGTGGCTCTTCGCTGAACTTGTCGGCTTGGCCGGTGAGCTCGTAGAGGAACCGGCTCGGGCGACAGGGGCGGCTCTTCCCCCACTTCATCCGCGTCAGGCACATCGAGAGCACGAGCCGCTTGCGGGCCCGCGTCACCCCCACGTAGGCCAGCCGTCGCTCCTCGGCGATCGCATTCAGGCCGTCGGCCAGCGACCGATGGTGCGGGAGTATTCCCTCCTCGAGCCCCACCATCCAGACGTTGTCGAACTCGAGCCCCTTCGCGGCGTGGAGCGTCATGAGACGGAGGAGACGCTTCGTCGGCTTGTCGTCCTTGGGACGCTCCGCCTCCTTGACGTCGAGGACGAGGTCGTCGAGATAACCACGGACGAGCCGGCCGACATCCTTCTCCTGACGATGCTCAGCTTGGTGCTCGGCCAAGCCGTTGACGACCTGCTCGACACACTGCCAACGCGCCTCGAGCTCTTCTGCGTCCTCGTATTCGCGTTCGAGAAACGCCCGGTAGCCCGCTTGATCGAGGAGGGCCCGGATCGCGACGGCCGGGTCCGGGCGGCCCTCGCCGCTGCCGAGCGTGATCAGCTTCTCGAGGGCCGTCAGCCCGCCGGTCGCGGCGTTGCTCAAGGTCCCGTCCGAGCGCCGCCCGAGCAACTCCCGCCACAGGCTCCGCCCCGCCGATTGGGCTGCCGTCCGCGCCTGGAGGACGGCCGACGAGGAGAGGCCGCGCGGAGGGACGTTCGCGATCCGCGACAGGGCCATGTCGTCGTCGGGATCGACCATCATCCGCAGGAACGACATCACGTCCTTGACCTCGCGGCGATCGAAGAACGATCGGCTGCCGACGAGCTCGTAGGGGATGTTGCGGCGGCGCAGTTCCTGTTCGAAGACGCGCGTCTGTTCGCCGGTGCGGAGGAGGATCACCGCCTCCGGCGGATCGACCGAGCCCTCCGCGAACCGGGCCTCGACGTCGCCGACGATCCGCCGGGCCTCGTCGAGCTCGTCCTGCGCCTGGACGATCGCGGGCGCCGGGCCGGAAGGGGCCTTCGAGACGAGCGTTTTGCCGTGGCGACGGGTGTTGCAGGCGATGAGCGTGTTGGCCGCGTGGATGATCTCCGGCGTCGAGCGGTAATTCTCCTCCAGCCGCACCGTCACCGTCTTCGGCCAGCGCGCCGGGAACTCGAGAATGTGTGAGATCTGTGCGCCGCGCCAGGCATAGATCGATTGGTCGTCGTCCCCCACGACACACAAGCTGCGGTGATCGCGGGCGAGGGCCGAGAGGATCCGCTCCTGAATGCCGCTCGTGTCTTGGTATTCGTCGACGAGGATGTGGTCGAAGCGCCCCGCCTCGGCGAGGCGGACATCTTCGTGCTTGTCGAAGAGCTCCTCGACGAGCATGAGAAGATCGTCGAAGTCGACCGCCCCGGCGACGCGGAGATCGTGCTGGTAGCGGCGGTAGCCGGCGGCGGCGAGCGTCCAATGTTCCGGGGCGTCGGCCGAGAGGGTCTCGATGGCGCCGTCGGGGCGGACCGCGGCGCTCTTCCAGCGGCTCACCCGATCGACAAGATCGCCGGGGGAGAGCGTCGTGTCGGGGACCTTGAGCTCCTTGAGCACCTTCCGGGCCGTCGACTCCTGCTCGCCGCGGTCGATGATCGCAAACCGCTCCGGGTAGCCGAGGCGCGTGGCATGACGGCGGAGGATACGGACACAGAGGGAGTGGATCGTGGAGATCTCGGGGAGATCCTCCTGGGGCTTCCCGCCAGGGCCGCGCGGCACCTTCTTCGGCTTGAGATAAGCCTTGGCGCGGGCCATCATCTCGCGGGCGGCTTTGTTCGTGAACGTGACCGCAAGGATCCGCGACGGCCGCGATCCGCGCCACACGAGATGGGCCATCCGGGCGATGACGACGCGCGTCTTCCCCGTGCCGGCCCCGGCGAGCACCAGAAGCGGCCCGATCGGCGCCTGCACGGCCTGCGTCTGCGCCGGATTGAGCCCGGTGCCGGTGCGCGACGGCGCGTGCGTCGGTCTGGCCGCGGGGCCGGGGACGGCGGCGGTCCCCGGGAAGGCGCCAAGCGTTGCCGGGGCGTCGAACGGGGCCTCGTCGTTGTCCTGGTCCGCGGCTTCGTCCGCGGCTTCGTCCGCGGGAGCGGCGGGAAGCTGGTCCGAGATCTCCTCCGGCGCCGAGAGCGCCTCGGCGGAGGTGGGGGCGAGCGCCTCGTCGTCGGGGGCGGCGGAGGGGGTGTCGGGAACGTCCGGAGGGAGTCCGTTCACGTGGAAAAGCGTCCGTGCGGAGGGGGGTCGGGTATCGCCCGGCAGTCTGGGGGGCAGGATCGTACCACATGCCCGCCGGGCCATCGGCTGAGATCGGCTTGACGCCCCGGACGAGGCCGTTTCTATTTGGTTTTTTAAGCTTTGAAGAACTGGAAGAGTCATGAAGAAACGTTCGGCGAGGCCCGGCGACAGTCGCAACCACGAGCGCCGCTTCGGCGAGCGCCAGACCTCGCGCAGCGAAGACGAAGACAATCTCGCCACGCGTGAGGGGCGTCCGGTCCGTCTCCCCGTCACCAACGACTCTGCCGAGGAAGTGGCCGAGGAGGTCGAGGG
This sequence comes from Planctomycetaceae bacterium, assembly GCA_947453375.1. Lineage (GTDB taxonomy): Bacteria > Planctomycetota > Planctomycetia > Pirellulales > UBA1268 > QWOP01. The sequence goes on along the minus strand of CANGGT010000015.1, from coordinate 32,201 downwards.
GAATGCGCTGGCCGACGGGATTGCCGCGGCGGTCGATGCCATTCGCCCCCACCTGCGGGCGATCCTCATGGGGATCGCCGGCCTGTTCCTCGCCTCGCTCGGCTGGATGTGGGTCCAGCAGCAGCGTGCGTCGCTCGTCGCCAAGAGCTGGGACGACTACATGTTTGCCATCTCGCCGGTCGATCCGGCGGCGCTGGCCGATGTGTCCACGCAGCATTCCGGCACGCCGGCCGGCGAATGGGCCGATCTCATTCAGGCCGAGATGGCCCTCGACGAGGGGGCGGAGTTGCTGTTTGTCGATCGCGATCGGGCGATGCCCAAGCTTCAGGCTGCCGCCGACGGCTACGCGGCGCTCCTTGTCGGCCGCCAGAAGGGGCTTCTCGCCGAACGGGCGATGTTCGGGCTCGCGAAGGCGAACGAGAGCTTGGGAAAGATCGACGACGCCCGGCAGGGCTACGAGGCCGTCGCCAGCGATTATCCAGGCGGCGCCTTGGCCGGCATGGCCCGGCAGCGGTCTCGGTCGCTCGAAGGGGAGCGGGCCCGCGAATGGTACACCTGGTTTGCCGCGCAGAAGATGACGCCCCCGACGCCGATCGACAACAGCCCGATCCTCGGGGCCCCGGCAGGCGGCTCTGATGACGCAGCGCCCGCTGCGGCGGCACCTGCTCCAGAGTCCGAGGCACCGGCTTCAGCGACCGAAACACCGGCCGTCGAAGCTGCTCCCGCCACCACGCCCGCCACGCAGGAGTGATCGCCTGAGCAACGCAAAACCTGCCCCGGACGACGCTCGCAGCGACGACGTGGATGACGATGTGATCCCCGTCAGCGCCGAGCCGAGCCCGGTGGCAGGGGGGGCGTTGCCGGCCGACCCCGGTGCGGCACCGGTTGGCACGGCGGCCGTGACACCTGGGGAGGCGAGCCCAACGCTCGTTCCCGGGACGGTTCTGCTCCTCACCGTCGATGGCGACGTGGTGGGGATGCGCCTCGATCAATTTGTCGTCCGTCATGCCGGGGGCTTGAGCCGCTCGGCCGTGGCCCGGGCGATCGATGCCGCGGCGGTGAGGGTCGATGGTGTCGTCGCGAAGGCATCGCTCCAACTCAAGGCGGGGATGGTCGTCGCCTACACCGTGCCGGAGCCGGCGCGGGCGGGGCCGGAGGCCGAGGAGATCCCGCTCGAGTTCCTCTACCTCGACGACGTCATGGGGGCGGTCAACAAGCCGGCCGGGATGGTGGTCCATCCCGCCAAGGGAAATTGGAAGGGGACGCTCGCCGGGGCGCTCAAGTGGCATCTCGAACGGGTGGCCGGTGGCCTCTCCACCGTCGGCGGGCCGACCCGCCCTGGGATCGTCCATCGCCTCGACCGCGACACCAGCGGCGTGATCATCGTCGCCCGCAATGAAGAGTCCCACCACGCGCTCGCAAAGCAGTTCGAGCGCCGCACCACCGAGAAGACCTACCTTGCGATCGTGCAGGGGGAGCCGCGGTTCGACCGCGACGAGATCAATCTCCCCATCGGCATCCATCCCTACCAACGCGAGCGGATGGCCGTCCGCCGCGACCACTCCACGAGCCGGGATGCCGTCACCCGCTATGAAGTCCTCGAACGTTTCGGCAGGGCGTCGCTCGTGAAGGTGACCCCGAAGACGGGGCGCACCCACCAGATCCGCGTTCACCTGGCTGCCATCGGCTGCCCGATCCTCGCCGACATCCTCTACAGCGGCCGCGGCGTCGTCGAGCGGTCGTTCCTCGGTCTGCGGGGGGACGCCGCGCCGCTCCTCACCCGCCAGGCTCTCCACGCGTCGAGCCTCGCCATCGATCATCCTGGCACCCGGCAGCGGATGCTCTTCGAGGCGCCGCTACCGGCCGACATCCTCCGCCTCCTCACCGTCCTCCGCGGCGGGTGACAGGACGGTCGTGGCGGACGCTTTCCCCCCCTTGGTATCCTCACCGGAAACGACGGCGCGACGATTCAGAGTCCGCGGCGGACAAGAGGATCGTCCCGTAGCGAGGGGGAGACGACGGCGTGGGGATCGTTGCCCGGGAGGCTCGCATCACAGCGAGACGTTGCCTCGACATGTGGCTCCGAATCACGGCGGCGGGAATCGCGGCGCTCGCGCTGTCGGGATGCAACGACGCGCCACGGTCGGCACCGGGGCCGTTCCCGCCTGGCGCCGAGCCGCGCACGCGGGGGAAGGCACGGGTTTCTCCGGCCGCCCCCGATTCACCGCGTGGCCCGGCGCCTGCCAGCGCCGCGCGGCCACCGCTTCCCGAATCGTTTGATGGCCTCCGCGCGGAGGCGCTCACGCTGGCCGCAGCGCTCCGTGGACGTCATCCCGATGCCCCTGAGCCGATCGATCTCGAGGCGGCGATGCACGATCGTTTCGGCAACCTCGCCGCGGCGACGAGGTTGTGGGAGGAGTGGCTCGACGGGCATCCCGATTCGGCGGAGGCCCACCTCCGCCTCGGGAAGTATGCGCGTGAGAAGGGAGAGGAGACGCTCGCCGTCGAGCATCTCGAGCAGGCGTTTGCCGCCCGGCCCGACCTCCCCGGCGTTCAGGTTCTCCTCGGGGAATCGCTCACGAATCTCGGTCGGGCCGGGGAAGCGGTCGAAGTGCTCGCCCGCGAGTTCCCAGCCACGGCCCGCAATCCCAACCGGCTCACGCTCCTTGGCCACGCGCGCCTCCAGGGAGGTGACCACGGCGGCGCGAAGGAGGATTTCGAGCGAGCCCTCGCGATCGATCCGGCATCGGCCCACGCCCTCTACGGGCTCTCCACCGCCTGCAGCCGGCTCGGAGAGACGGAGGCCGCGGCCCGGCATCAGGCCGAGTTTGCCAAACGCAAAGCGCAGAGCCTCGCGCGCGATCGTGCCAATGCCAAGGCCCGGCTCGACGACATGCCGGCGTTTCTCCAGGCGATGGGGGGATGGTACGCGAGCGCCGGGCGGATCGATGCAGCCGGTGGCGACGCGGCCGCGGCCGAGCGCGACTGGCTGCGGGCGCTCGATTTCGCGCCGGCCCAGCGCGAGAGTCTCTCCGGACTTGCCGATCTCTACCGCCGGCAGGGGCGGCAGGAGGACGCCCGAGCGCTCGTGGAACGCTCCGGCGCCGCTCGCCCCGCACCGGAACGGAGGAATTGAGATGCCGCGGCGCTGTCTGAGATGGCTGGCTTGTTGGCTCCCTCTCGTCGCCGCTGCGGTGCCGAGCCTGGACACGCGGCCGGCCCACGGCGAGCCGCCGCCGATTCTCTTCGAGGATGCAAGCGCCGCGGCCGGGATCGGGTTTGTTCACGATGATGGCGCCAGCGGCCGCCGCTACATCCCGGAGACGGTGACCGCCGGTCTGGCGACCTTCGACCACGATCTCGACGGCCGGATCGACCTCTACTTCCCCAATGGCAGCGATCTCCCCGGCACCGAGCCGAGGCGCCGGCCGCGGGCGATGCTCGTGCGGAACCGGGGGGGATGGCGGTTCGAAGATGTCACTGCCGCCGCCGGGCTCGATCACGAGGCGTACGGAGTCGGGGTGACCGTCGGCGATCTCGACAACGACGGCTTTCCCGACCTCTGCACGAGCAACTACGGGCCGAAGCGGATGTGGCAAAACATGGGGGACGGCACGTTCCTCGATGTCACCGCCGCGGCCGGGACGGCCGACGGCGACAAACTCGGCGCGGGGCTGGCCCTCCTCGATGCCGACGGGGATGGCGATCTCGATCTCTACGCTGCCAACTACGTTCGCTTCTCCCCCGAGGGGCATGTCTCCCCGCGGATCCGCGGCGTTCCGCTTTACCACGGGCCGCGCGACTACGAGGCCTGGCCCGATACGTTCTTCCGCAACGAGGGGGACGGCCGGTTCAGCGATCAGAGCGAGTCATCGGGGATCGCCGGGAGGGCAGGGCCGGGGATGGGGGTGGTGTGCCTCGACGAAGACGGGGACGGCGACACCGACATCTTCGTCCTCAACGATGTCGCCGCCAACTTCCTCTTCCGCAACGACGGCACCGGCCGGTTCGAGGAAGTCGGCCTGGAGACGGGGCTGGCCTACGACATGATCGGGCAACCCAACGGCAGCATGGGGGTCGATTGCGGGGATGTCGACAACGACGGTTGGCTCGACCTGTGGATGACTTCCTACCAGGGGGAGCGGCCCGTCCTCTACCACAACCTCGCCGGTCATGGTTTCGAGGATGTCAGTGCGCGGACCGGAGCCGGGGCCGGGAGTGTGCCGTGGGTGAAGTGGGGCTGTGGAATCGTCGACTTTGACAACGACGGTCGCCGCGATCTGTTCGTCGCCTGCGGCCACATCAACGATCTCGTCGAGCAGTTCGACGATGCAACTGCTTACCGCAACCACAACGTTCTCCTCCGCAACATCGGGGAGCGGTTCGTGGAGATGTCGGCCGCGGCGGGGCTCCATGCCATGCCCCGCCACAGCGCCCGCGGCGCCGCCTTCGACGATCTCGATGACGACGGCGACATCGACGGCGTGATCCTCAACGCCCGCGAGGCGCCGACGCTCCTGCGGAATCTCGAGCGCGAACGGGGTGGGGAGCACCACTGGCTCCAGGTGCGGCTCGTCGGCCGGGGATCGAACCGGGACGGCGTCGGGGCGAATGTCCGCGTCGTCACCCCGGCGGGCGTCCTCGTCGATGAAGTGCATTCGGGCCGCGGCTATCAGGGGCACTTCGGTAGCCGGCTCCACTTCGGCCTCGGCGCCGGCACGGCGGTCGAACGCGTCGAGGTCCGGTGGCTCGGCGGCGGTCGGGAGGCGTTCGATGTGGCCGGGATCGACCGACTCGTCGTCCTCATCGAGGGGGCGGGGCGTCCGCTCGATCGGCCGGCGGAGGCGGATCGACGCTGACGATGGCGCGGGGAAGCGTCGAATCGACGACCCTCGACAGGGCCACGACGAAGCCCGCGGCGCCGTCCCTCCATCCCCCCTGGAAGCAATAGCTCTTGGTGAAGGCGGCGAGCCCGCGGATCGGGAGCATCCAGGCCGGCGACGTCTCCCCCTTGTCGCGGAGGATCGCCGCCTTGGGGCCTGAGTACCGTGCCGAGCGGACGATGACGTCGGCACAAGCCTCGAAGCTGTGGTGGAGGATCGAGCCCGGCGCGAGCCTTGGCGCCGTCGCCCCGTCGACCCGTTCGTGGACGCGGTGATCGGTGAATCCGGAAGCCGTGCGGTTGAAGAGGCGCAGCACCCGCTCGTGTCCCCAGGGGCCGTGCCGCATCTCCCGGCTGCCGATGAAGGTTCGCCGTCGCCAGGCCCAGCAGCGGGCAGGATCGGAGAGATTGAGGGCCGAGAGCCCTCGGGCCGCCTCGTCGTCGAGCGCCTCGTCGGCGTCGAGCGAGAGGATCCAGTCGTGGGCGGCCAGTTCGACGGCGCGCCGCTTCTGGAGCCCGAAGCCGAGGAACGGTTGGTGCTCGACCCGCGCGCCCCTCTCCCGCGCGATCGCCACCGTGTCGTCGGTCGAGCCGGAGTCGAGGACGAGGCGCTCGGCGCACGCTTTTACGCTTTCGAGCGTGGCGGCGAGCCGGTCGCCGGCGTTGCGGGTGATGACGACGCACGAGATCGGCAGGCTGCCGATCGCTCGGCCCGGCGGAGGCGGGCTCATGGCTGGGGGCGGCGGGGATCGCGATCCCCGCCGGGGAGCGTCCGCTGCGAGGTGCCTGCGGCGCCGCCGGGCATCGTCGACGGGCCGATGCCATCCTCGTCTTCGTCGCCTGGATCATCGGGGCCGGCCGGCGCGTCGCTGGCGAGGAGGAGGGGAAACTCGAGGGTGAACGTGCTCCCCTCACCGAGGCGGCTTTCGGCGCGGATGTCGCCGTGATGCTCCTTGAGGATCTTCCGGCTTACCGTCAGCCCGAGCCCGGTGCCGCGCGAGCCCTTCGTCGACACGAAGAGGTTGAAGATCCGCGCCAGCGTCTCCGGCGACATTCCCTCGCCGTTGTCGGTGACCGTGATCCGCGTCTTGCGGCTCGGGGCATCGGCAGTAACGCGGATCTCCACGCGGGCGTCGGGACGCCCCTCGACGGCATCGAGGGCATTGGTGACGACGTTGAGGACCGCCCGGGAGATCCCTTCCGGGTCGAAGAGCATCCGGGGGAGATCGGCAGGGGCGCTCCAGTGGATCGCCGTTCCTCCCTCGGCGGCGCGGTGGTGGACGGTCTCGACGATGTCGGTGACGAGCGCCACGAGGTCGGTCGGCACCGGGTCGGGCTCGCGCTCCTTGCTGAAGGAGAGCATGTCCATGACGAGCGAGGAGATCTTGTTTTGGTTGCGGGAGACGATGTCCCAGCCCTTCGTGATGACGCCGAGATCCTCGTTCTCCAGCCCCATCTCCACGAGATAGCTGCCGCCGCGGATCCCCTGGAGGATGTTCTTGATGTGGTGGGAGAGGGTGGCGATCGTGTGTCCCACCGCCGCGAGTCGCTCCGACTGGACCATCGCGGAGTAGTAGGTGGTGTCTTCGACGGCGAGGGCGGCCTGATGCCCGATCGCGACCATGAGCTTGAGGTGCTCGTCGCTGAAGCGGCGCTGGCCGGCGCCGAGCGCGTCGGCCAGGGGCGTCGTGGTGTCGACGTAGAGGATGCCGACCGTGCCGTAGCGCCCCTGCATCGGCACGCAGATCGCCTCGCGGACACCGGTCCGCAGGACGCTGTGGCCGGAGCTGAAGCGATCGTCGTCTTGGGCGTCGCTCGTCAGCACCCCCTCGCCGCGATCGAGCACGTAGTCGAGGATCGTGCGGCTGATCGCCATCGAGGTGACGTTGGCCGAGCGCCGGTCGCGGCGGGCCTTCGTCTTGAGCTGCCCGGTGTCGGGGTCGAGGAGCATGACACACCCGCGGTCTGCCTCGACCCACTCGAAGACGAGCTGGAGGATCCGTCCGAGGAGCTCGTCGATGTCGAGCGTGTGGCTGACGGCGAGCGCCGTGCGGTACATCACCTGGAGATTGCTGCGGGCCCGGGCGAGCCAGCGGTCGTCGGTGTCGCCGGGCGCGCCGCCGGACGAGCCGTCGAGGATGTCGTCCTTCAGCGCCGCGACGATCCGCGACCCCTCCTCGGAGACGGGGGCGACGATCTCGACCTGATCGCCGGGGGCGTCTGTGGCGGAGTCGCCGGAATAGGAGAGGACCGTTCTCCCGATGAGGATCTGGTCGCCGTGATGGAGCTCCGCTCGCTCCACGCGTCGGCTGTTGACGAACGTGCCGTTGGAGCTCTTGAGATCACCGATGACGAGGCTGTCGCCGACCTGGCGGATCTCGGCGTGCCGCCGCGAGACCTCGTTGTCGTCGAGCTGGACGACATTCCCTGACTCGCGGCCGATGCTCACGGCCCCCTCGCGGGCAGCCAGATCGAAACGGGTGCCGCGGTTGCGGCCCTGAATGACGAACAACGAGGGCACGGTGGAGGCGCTCTGGAAGGGGGGGCCGTCGGATGCGGCCGTCCGCAGGGACCACCCCGATTCTGGCACACGGCCACTCAGGCGGGAAGCGGCCAGTGCCACTGCGGGGATGGGGCGAGCGACGGCGGGAAATGCGGCTACAATTTCCACCGTGATCTCCGGCGGTATGCCGGGCTGTCGCTCGCCCGGCGGACTGCCGACGAGTGTCCGCGAAACCCGTCGAGTCCGTACCGTGGAGGGCCGTGCCGTGCCGTCGCTTGCGAGTCTGTTTGGCGGGGGAATGCGGGGCGTGCTCCCGCGATCGATGGTGATCACGCTGGTCGTCGCGGCGGCGGTAGTCTCGGGCGACCGTATCGCTCTGGCTCAAGACGCCGCGCCTCCCGCCGCTACGCCGCCAGCGCCGGCACCGCGGCCGCTCACGCCTCCGGAGATCGCCAGACGAGACCGGCTCCGCACGAGTGTCGAATGGCTCGCATCCCCGGAACGCGAGGGGCGCGGCCCGGGAACTGCAGGGATCGATGCGGCCGCCGAGTGGGTCGCCGGGCAGTTTGTCACCCTCGGGCTCGACACGTCGGTTGTCGGGGAAGCGAGCTTCCAGCCGTTCCCGATCACGCTCGATGCGAAGCTGGGGGCCGCGGAGGAGAACGTGGCGGAGATCATCGCGCCGCCTGCCGCTGACGGGAGCCAGGCGGTCACCAAGCTCGTCCTCGGCACCGATTGGACGCCGCTGGCGGCAGGGGGCGCAGGGGAGTTCGATCTGCCGATCGCCTTCGCCGGCTATGGGATCACGGCCAAGGCCGAGGATTATGACGACTACGCTCCGCTCGGCCCCGCGGGGGCGAAGGGGGCCGCGGTGATCGTGCTCCGGCAGGAACCTCAAAAAGACGATCCCAAGAGCAAGTTCGACGGCAATCAGACTTCGCAGTACGCCGCGCTCAGCCGGAAGGTGGCCAACGCCTCCGAGCACGAGGTCGGGGCGGTGGTGTTTTGCAACGACGTGTCGAACACCGACGACGCCCTGATGGCCTTCACCCGGGCCGGCGACGGCTCCGACAAGCGGACGCTGCCGATCCTCCAGGTGAAGCGACCGGTGGTCGAGGCCATCGTGGAAAAGGTGCTCGGGTCGACGCTCGTCGACCTCGAGAAGCAAATCGATGACGGGCCAACCCCGCGTTCGGCTCCCCTCGAAGGCTGGCGGATCCGCGGCCGCGTGGCGATCGACCGCTCCGAGACCCAGGCCCGCAACGTCCTTGCGATCCTTCCGGGGATCGGGGCCGTGGTTCCCCCCTCCGTCGCCGCCGACGCCGCGGCCCTCCTCACCGCCCATGGCCCCGCGGCTCCCGCCGGACCGCACGATGATCCCCCCGCCTCGCCGGCAGAGGCAAAGGCGCTCGGCGATCTCGAAAAGCAGGCTGCGGCTCCGGCCGGCACCGAAGAGACACCTGCCGACCCGCATGCCGCCGTGGACCCGCATGCCACGGGACCGCATGGGGCGGGGCAGGGCCATGGCGAGGCGGCACCGAAGCCGATCCTCCCCACCGAGACGGTGATCGTCGGCGCCCATTACGACCACCTCGGCTACGGCGGGAGCAACTCCGCCGCGCCGGGGGATACGACGATCCACGCAGGCGCCGACGACAATGGCAGCGGAACGGCGATGCTCGTTGAGGTGGCCCGAATCCTCGCCGAGGAGGGGCCATATCCGCGGAGCATTCTCTTCGTGGCGTTCTCCGGTGAGGAACGCGGTCTCCTCGGCAGCGCCCACTACACCGCCAATGCCGCGGTGCCGCTGGCCGACACGGTGGCGATGGTGAATCTCGACATGGTCGGCCGGCTCGACGGCGGAAAGCTGATCATCCATGGCACCGGCACCGGCACCGGCCTCGATGGAATGGTCGATCGGCTCGTCGCCACCCACGGCTTCGACGTCACGAAGGATCCGGGGGGGTTCGGCCCCAGCGATCACGCGAGCTTCTATGCCAAGAAGATCCCCGTGCTCCACGTCTTCACCGGCACTCACGCCGATTACCACCGCCCCACCGACACCGCCGAAAAGATCAATTACGACGGGATGACGCGGATCGCCCGGATGGTGGCCGAGGGGGTGAAGGAGCTGGCGCGGGCGCCGCAGGCCCCGGCCTACATCGAAGTGGCTGGGCGGCAGACGATGGCCCGGCGCGACGGCGATCGCCCCTACTTCGGCAGCATTCCCGACTTCGCCAAGCCGGGGAAGGGGTATGCGATCTCCGGAGTGTCGAAGGATTCCCCGGCGGCCAAGGGGGGGCTCCTCGGGGGCGACCTCATCATTCGCATCGGGGAGAGCGCCGTCACCGGCCTCGACGACTTCGACAGCGCTCTGCGGAAGCACAAGGGGGGGGAGACGGTGCCGGTCGTCGTCAAACGGGGCGAGCAGGAAGTCACCCTCGAGGTCACGCTCGGCGCGCCACGCTGACCCGGGGAATTCGCGTTCTGCGGGCGAAACGCCCGCGTTTTTGGACTTGAGCCGGGCCGACTCCGCTGCCATAGTCCCGCCCCGACCGGCCCCTGCGCCGCGGCCACGGATGGTCGCGACGGAGGCCCCGGACCGACCCCGCCGCGGTCGCGGCGGCCGCGCGTGCGACCCAGCAAGGAGTGCTATCCGTGAAGTGGCAACTGGCAGCGATTCTCTGTGCAATCCTCGCGGTTCCCGCCGCAGCTCACGCCCAAGCCCCGCAGCGTCCGGCAGCGCCCCCCGCAGCCGCCGCTCCGGTGGCCCCGACCGCCGCCAGCCCGGCGACGCACGTGGCGGTGATCGACGTCGGCTACATCTTCAAGAACCACGCCCGCTTCAAGGCGGCGATGGATCGGATGAAGGAAGAGGTGATGGCCGCCGAGAACACCCTCAAGGCCGACCGTGACCGGATCAACGGCATGATGGAGCAGATCAAAGGCTTCAATCCGGGCACCCCGGAGTTCAAGAAGCTCGAGGCCGAGATCGCCAAGGCCCAGGGCGACTTCAACGTCGATGCCCAGCTCCAGAAGAAGGAGTTCATGGATCGCGAGGCGAAGGTCTACCTCACCGTCTACACCGAGGTGGAGAAGGCCGTCGAGCAGTTCGCCCGCGAGCACCGCATCGCCATCGTCCACCGCTTCGACGGCGATCCGGTCGACAACAGCGACCGCAACCAGATCCTCCGCGGGATCACCAAGCCGATCGTCTATCTCGAGCCCGGGATCGACATCACGCCGGATGTCCTCAAGATGCTCAACACCCCGGCCGTGGCGACGCAGCCGGCCGCGGCGCAGCCCCGCACCCGCTGATTCGGGCGCCCCGCGGCCGCCTTCGGGGCGGCCGCGGGGGCCTGGTCCCTCCGCCAACCACTCCCCGGCAGCGTCCATGCCCCGAACCCCACCCGCGCGGCCGCAACGCACGCTCCGCACCGCGGCCATCGTCCACGGCCGGGGCTACTGGAGCGGCCGCGAAAACCGCGTCGAGCTCCAGCCCGCGGCCGTCGGCAGCGGGATCGTGTTCGTCCGCGGCGACCTCGTTCCCCCCGCCTCGGTGCCGGCGGTCGTCGGGGCGGTGGTCGAGGCCCGCAACCGCACTCAGATCGTCCGTGGTCTGGCGAGCGTCCATCTCATCGAGCATGTCATGAGCGCCTTGGCTGGGCTGGGCGTCGACAACTGCACGGTCGTCGTCAGTGCCGAGGAGTTGCCTGGCATGGATGGCTCGTCGCGCGATTTCGTCGCGGCGATCGACCGTGCCGGCATCGTCGAGCAGGATGCCGCGGCAGAGCCGATCACGGTCAGCGAGACGGTTCGCGTCGGCGACGCGGCCTGCTGGATCGAGGCCGGCCCGGCGAGGTTCCCGGGCCTCTCGATCGACTACATCCTCGATTACGGGCCCGGGCCGATCGGCCGGCAACGCCTCGACATCGACATCACCCCCGCCGCCTACCGCAGCGAACTCTCGTCGGCGCGGACGTTCATCTCGACCGACGACGCGGCCCGGCTCCGGGCGGCCGGGCTCGGCGCCACCGTCTCCCCCGGCGATCTCGTCGTTTTCTCGGCCGACGGGCCGGTCGGGACCGAGCTCCGCTGGGCCGACGAGTGCGTCCGCCACAAGGTCCTCGACGCCGTCGGTGATCTCGCCCTCGCCGGTCGCCCGCTCCACGCCCACGTCCGCGCCTTCCGCAGCGGCCACGCCCTCAACGCCGGCCTCGTGCGCGAACTCGTCGCTCGCGATGCCACCCGGTGGTTGGGGCGGACGGCCTGAGAAGTGGAATCCTGCCGCCCCTCGGATCCTTCCCGCTCATGTCCGATCCCTCCCCACTGGCGTCTTCGGCGGTCCACCCCACGGCGATCGTGGCGGCCGGGGCTTGCCTCAGCCCGGGGGTCGTCATCGGGCCGTACTGCGTCGTCTCAGGGAACGCGACGATCGGCCCGGACACGATTCTCGAGAATCATGTCACCGTGATGGGGAACGTGCGGATCGGGGCCCGCAACCGGATTTTCCCCAACGCCGTCATCGGCGCCGACCCGCAGGACGTCAGCTACCGCGGCAGCGACACGCGCGTGGAGATCGGCGACGACAACGTCATCCGCGAGGGAGTGACGATCAATCGGGCCTCCGAGAAGGAGGAGGGTGTGACCATCGTAGGGAGCCGAAACTTCCTCATGGCCTGCTGTCACGTTGCCCACGACTGCCGGATTGGCGACGGCGTGATCATCGCCAACGGCACGCTCCTCGGCGGGCATGTCCGCATCGATTCCCATGCCTCGCTTTCCGGGGGCGTGGCGGTGCATCACTGGGCGACGATCGGCAGCTACGCGTTCGTCGCCGGCCTGTCGCGGGTGCTCCATGACGTGCCCCCGTACATGCTCTGCGAGGGGGCGCCGGCGCGACCGCGCTGCGTGAACGTCGTCGCCCTGCGCCGGGGCGGATTCGCTCCGGGCACGGTGGAGGCCGTCACCGAGGCGCACCGGCTCCTCTACCGGGCGCGCGTCGGCCAGGAGCAGGCCCGGGAGATCCTCCGCTCGCAATCGATGCTCGTCCCTGAGGTCGAGGCGGTGCTCCAGTTTCTATCCAACCAGCAGGAGGGGCGGCACGGACGCGCCCTTCCCCGACGGAGAGCGGCATGAAGCGGACGAAGGTGGCGGTCGTCGGTTGCGGACATCTCGGATCGATCCACGCCCGGCTCCTCGCCGGCAGGCCCGACGTCGAGCTCGTGGCGGTCGTCGATCCGTTCGCCGCGTCGCGCGACAAGGTCGCCGCTGCCCATGGCTGCCGGGCGCTCGCGGAGCCTGAGGAGCTCATCGGCTTGGTCGAGGCGGCCGTCGTCGCCGCGCCGACCGGTCGGCATTCGGCTGTCTCGCTGCCGCTTCTCGAAGCGGGCATCGACCTTCTCATCGAGAAGCCGATCGCGGCCACCGTCGAGGAGGCCCGCGGGATCGTGACCACGGCCCGACGCTGCGGCCGAACGGTCGCCGTCGGGCACGTCGAGCGCTTCAACCCGGCCTGGCAGATGGCCGTGTCGCGAGCGGGGAAGATCGTCTCGATCGAATCGCTCCGGCTCGCCCCGTTCACGTTCCGCTCGATGGACGTCGGTGTCATCCACGATCTCATGATCCACGACATCGATCTGGTTCTCTCCCTCGAGCCGGGCCGGCTCGAGCGCGTCGACGCGCAGGGGCTCCACGCCACCGGTGGCCACGAGGATGCCGTGCGGGCGCAGCTCGTCTTTTCCTCGGGCCTTGTCGCCTCGCTCACCGCCTCGCGGATCCATCCCACGCTCCGCCGCGGCTTGACGCTCTGGTCGAGCGAAGGGGTCGTGTCGGTCGACTTCCACGCCAAGGCGGTCGAGGTCGTGTCGCCATCCGACGCCGTGCGGAGCGGTGAGTTCGTGGCCACCGATGTCCCGGTGGAGCAGCGTGCGGCGATGAAGGAGGCCTTCTTCACCGACGTTCTCCCGCGTGAGACGCTTGCGATTCCGGAGGCGAATGCGATCGCCTCCGAACACGACGACTTCCTCGGCGCCCTCCGCGAGGGTCGGCAGCCGCTGGTGCCGGCGACGGCGGGGGCCGCGGCCCTCGAGATCGCCAATCGCGTCGTCGACAGTCTCCGCACCACGACGCTGGGGAGGAGTCATGTCCCGGCGACCGTGCCACTTCCTTCCCGGCTCCGCCGGACGGGCTGATCGGTACGGCTTTCCCAGTTGCCGGGAAGCTCTCTGCGTTTCCCAGTGTGACGCGGCTCTGACGGCGCCACGGGGCGGATCAGAGCGGAGGGGCGGTGCCGTCCGATACGACGGTGACCCGGAGGCTTGTGCCGGGCCCCGCCGACCGCACGCCCACCATGCCCCATTCCCGGTTCCTGCCGGCCTTCCTGCCGTCTTTGCTGTTCCTCTTCCCGGCCTGCCTCGCCCGGCCGGCCGCGGGGGCAGCCTATCCCCCCTCGGTGGTCGAGGGGTGGGATGAGCGGCTAACGCTCTTCGCAACCGAAGAGCCGGTCGAGTTCGAAGGCTTTGGGCTCGAGGATTTCCAGGGGGCAGGTTCGATGGCCTCTGGCCTGAGGGCCAGCGACCTGGCAGCCCCCGGGGCCCCGACACCGCTGCGGGTGCTCGTGAAGGGGCCGTCGGGCGCGGAGCAGGCGGCCAACCCGCTCCAGGCGGAGCTCAAGGGGCGGATCGAGGGGATCGATCTCTCCGCCGGCTTGCTTGCCGATCGGATGGTGATCGAGGCGGGGCCGCAGAAGTTTGTCGGCGGGATGGCGATGGCCCATGATCACACGAAGGGGCGCGAATCGCTCGAGCTCCGCACGTCGATCGCTCAGGCTCCGACGGCGGCGAAGATCGCGCTCGAGCTAGGGCCGCGGATCGAGCGCCGCCTCCCCGGCGGGATGACGCTGTTTTTCGACGGCAAGGCGGAGGCGCAGTCAGCCCCGCAGGGCTCGACCCGGCAGCCGCTGGCTGGCCCGATGTCCGACGGCATCGGCCTGATCGGCGTCACGGGCCGCACCGGCCTGATGCGGTAAGGGCGGACCTCGCCAATCAAAAGCAGTTTCGTGGCGCGGTATCGCGCTGAAAAATCGCCCGATAGGGGCAGCTTCATCACACCCAGGGGCGATCAGGCGAGATCGCGGTCTTGGAAGAGGACGAGGGCCACCAGCAGCGCCACCGCCGAGTAAAGGGCCGAATAGAGCGCTGCCCACCCCAGATAGCTCCACGGCACCGGCACGCCGCCGACGACCGCCGCCTCGATCGTGAAGTGTTCGAGCACCGGGAGGATCGTCGCGAACAACTGCCCCACGAATCTCACGATCGCGAACTTGCCCACGCTCGACTGGACGATCAGCGGCACGAGGTGGCCGAGGGCGTAGACGGTGAAGCAGATGATGAGATTGGGCACCATGCCCAGCCGCGTCGAGACAGCCAGGCTCACCGCCGCCAGGAGGATCGTCTCGAGGAGCGACAGGACGAGCCCGGGAACGACGGTGATCATCTCGTCGGCGCAGTCGCGCCACACCGGATCGAGCTTGCCCCCCTCGCGGGCGTCGTAGACGACCTTGAGGCTCGTCGTCGCCATGAGGATCGTTCCGAGGACGAGAAACACCAACAGAGCGACGAGGACGAGGCCGACGAACTTCCCGAGGACGAACTGCCAGCGGGTGAGCGGCTTGGAGAGGACGGTGAGGGCCGTCCGCCCCTCGATCTCGTCGGCCACCGCGACGCTCGCCGTCCAGACGACGACCAGCAGCGCCAACACCTTGATGAGGGTCAGGCCGCTGTCCTTGAGCATCTTCACGTCTTCGCCGAACGTGTTGTAAGGGATGACGATGAAGGCCAGGAGGAGGACGGCGCCGAGGATCAGCGCCACCGCGAACACCGGCTGGCCGATCGCCTCCTTCGTCGTCGCCGAGGCGACGGCCGCCATCCGCCGGGGAATGAGCCGGAAGAGGGCGTAGGCCAGACTGATTGAGAGGACCGTGATCACCGTCCAGGGGAGGATCGCCGACTGGGGGTATTCCGGAACGAGCCGAGCGCGGACGGTGAGGTCGACCGGCGCCGTGCCGGCATTGCTGACCTCGATACGGGCCTTCTGGCCGATGAACGGATTCGGCTTGTTGGTCTCGTCACCTCGCTTCCAGGTCCAGGTGGCGCCGGGGAGGAGTTCGATATCAGCCTGCTTGGCCAAAGCGAAGCCCTCGATCGGCTGCTGCGTGCGGACGACGAGCGGCTGCGCGGTGTCGAGGTCGAGCGATTCGATCTCCTGCGGCCGGAGGTTGAGTTCGAACTCCTCGAGCGTGACGCCGGCGGGAATCGAGAGACGCTGTTCGAAACGGTCGGCCGACGACATCCGCGCCAGCGACCGGCCGATCTGATTGAGAGGCACCAGCGGCGTGAAGGCGATCGCCACTGCCGACAGCGTCAACAGCAGCCAGGCGAACGGCCCGGCGAAGCCGTCGCCGAGGCTCGAGCGCGCCTCGGCCGCAGCCCGGGGCTGAACGACCCGCAGCACCGCCCAGACGAGGAGGATCACGGCCAGAGCGATCAGCGCTCCCGTGCCCAACAACCAGATCGGGGGGAGGGCGATCGACCAGCGGTTGGCGAACAGTGGCGTCATGGGAGGTGGCAGCAGAAGAGGGGACGGGGACGAGAAGGAATGAGAAGCGATGAGGGGTGGACGGCCCGGGAGGCCTCGGGCGGAGGTTGTACGGACGCCGGGTCCGGTCGGTTCCACGGCCAGCGCCTCGGGGCGCCGATCCGGGGCTTTTCCGGCGGCGACTATTGTGCCTCGGAAGCGGTCTCCAGTGAAGGATCGAGCGGCAACGGGCCGGCAAGCACCGTCGAGCCGGTCCCGTGGAGGGGCCAGCGGGCCAGCACCCGGTGGACGTCCTCGAGGCTGAGATTCTCGATGGTTCGCAGATCATCGGCCACGGAGCGGTAGTCGCCGGAGTGGGCCCACTCCGGTCCCACGTCGAAGAGGCGGCGGCGCGGGCGTTCGCCGAGGAGCACCCACCGGCCGGCAAGCTTGTTGCGGTTTTGCTCGAACTCCCGCCGGTCGAGCCCCTTCTCGGCCGCCCCCCGATAGACCTCGTCGATCATCCCGAGGAGCTCCTCGGCGTCTTCCGGATCGCAGGAGAGCTGGGTGGCGAACATCCCGGCGTCGAGGAAATCCTGATGGTGGCAGGAGGCCTGCTCGGCCCGGCCGGTATCGACCATCGCCCAGTAGAGCCGGCTGCCGGAAGTGTCGCCGAGAATCGCCGCGAGGAGCTTGGCGGCGAAGCGGTCGTCGTCGTTGCCGGCCGGGCCGGGGGACATCCGCACGGCATACTCGAGCGTCGAGGTGGGACGGGTGAGGAGCTCGAGCGTCGGCCCGCGCGAAGCGCGGAGGTCGAGCGGGGCGCGACGGGGGGGGATCGCCAGCGGCTCCCAGTCGCCACACCACTGTCGGGCCGATTCGACGAGCGCCTCGAAGTCGACGGCGCCGGTGGCACAGAGCACGATGTTGCCCGGCGAGTAGCGGCGGCGGTGGTAGTCGCGCATCGTCTCGACCGGCATCCGCTCGATCGATTCGACGGTCCCGAGCACACTCCGCGCCAGCGGATGATGTCCGAAGAAGGTTGCACGGCAGCGGTCGTCGGCGCCGAACGGAGGTTGATCGTCGTACATCCGGATCTCTTCCAGGATGACGAGCTTCTCGGTGTCGAAGTCTTCCTCACGGAGCGCGGGGCGCATCATCCGCGCCAGCAGTGCCGTCGCCTCGATCTGTTGCTCGGGGAGGACGGCGGCGTGGTAGGCGGTGTCTTCTTCGCTGGTGAACGCGTTGGCGCTGGCGCCCATCCAATCGAAGCGCCGGTTGATCTCGTCGGCGGAGAGGTCGCTCGTCCCCTTGAACACCATGTGCTCGAGGAAGTGGCTCACCCCCCACTCGGCGTCGGTCTCGTCGCGGGCGCCGGTCTTCACGAAGAAGCCGATGCTCGTGGAGAGGGCCGTGTCGGTCACTTCCGCGATCACGTCGAGCCCGTTGGGAAGTCGTTCATGGAGAAACTTCACGTGGCACCTCCAGCGGTTCCTTGCCCAGCGATACGACCGTCAGTCCGGCGGGACGGTTCGCCGCCAGCCAGCCCTCCACCGACGCCACGTTGAGCCGGTCGTAGCGGGCGAGCTCCTCGGCCAGGCTCCGCACCGTCCCGAGGTGGTACCACTGCCGGGCGATCCAGGCCGCCCGCGCCGCGCTCGACTCCTGCTGCATGACCAGCGCGCTCTTTGCCCGCGACTTCACCCGGTCGAGTTCCGCCTCCTCGATGGTGCCGGGGAGCCGGTCGATCTCGGCGAGCATGACGTCGAGGGTTTCCTGGGCCCGCGCCGCCGAGGTGCCTGAGTAGCAGATGGCGGAGGCGTAGTCGCGGAGCGTGTGATAGCCGGCCGACACGCTGTAGCACAGGCCGCGCCGCTCGCGGACCTCCGAGAACAGCCGCGAGCTCGACCCCCCGCCGAGCACCGACAGCGCCGCCGAGGCCTCGTAGGATTCGTCGTGCCGGTAGGGGGGCACCGACCAGGCAAGGGCAATGTGCGTCTGCTGGGAATCGTGAGGCACATGGCGGATCCGTTCGCCACGATTCCCGATCGCCACTGCCGAGGTGTCGTCGGTGCTCCAGTCGCCGAACAGCCGCTCGACGCGGGTGACGAAGTCGTCCCAGTCGATCCGTCCGGCGATGGCGATGATCATCCCGCTCGGCACGACATGGCCCCGGACGAACGACCGCACGTCGTCGATCCCGATCGCCTCCACATCGGCGCTGATCCCCTCGGAAGGCATGCCGAGGGGGTGCGGATAGTGGAGTTGGCGGAGCGCCGACATGGCCCGGTGGGCTGGATCGTCCTCGGTGCCGGCGAGGTTCTGGAGCACCATCTGCCGCGCGTTTTCGAGTTCGTCGTCGGGGAGGCGGGGACGGCGGAGGATGTCGGCGTAGATCGGCAGGGCGGTGGGGAGTTGCCGGGCGACCATCGCCCCGGCGAAGCTCGCGTGGCTCGTCGACACCGACTGCGCCCACTGGATGCCCGAGCCTTCGAGAACCTCGACGATGTCGCGGCTCGTGCGGTCGCCGGCTCCGCGGAGCATCATCTCCCCGGAAAGCGTCGCCAGTCCGCAGCGGCCGGGGCCGTCATGAACAGCGCCGGCGGGGGTGTGGAAGGCCACGGCCACCGACTCGAGGCCGGGGAGGTCTTCTCCCAGGAGAACGATGCCGTTGTCGAGCGTGGTCGAATGGAGGGTTTGTTTCACAGGCTCGGGCAGGTTGGCGGCGATGGGGAGCAGAAGCGACACGGGGGGAAGTGGACGGGAAGGGACATGTCGGGGGGGCCAACCGTCCCGGCCAATCCGCCCCCTGGCCATTTCCCCACCAGCAGCCCGGCGCGATGCCAGGCCGACCGATCGCACCCCAAGAATAGCAGCATGCGAAAAATGTGCCGCAAACGAGGCGGCCAGGGCGGCTGGAGCGGCCGGCATCCGCTCCGGCAACGTCAAAGGAGGGCCGGTTCCCGCTCCCGGAATTGCCAGGAGGTGCCGTCGACGACCTTGTAGATTGTTTTGGCACGGCGGAAGCCGAGACGCTGGTAGAGGCTGACGGCCCGGACGTTGTCGGCCGTGACTTCGAGGGTCGCCCGGGGAAGGTTCTGCTCGGTAAATCCGCGGAGCGCCGCCGCGATCAGGACCGATCCCAGGCCGAGGCCACGGTGGCCGGGGACGACGCCGATATTTTGGATCGACCCGGCGCCGGTTGCGTCAATCACCCCTTGAATCGTCCCACACCAGTCCACTTCGGCCGGCCGCGAGCCTTGAGCATCGGGCCCGAGCCCGGGGGCCGTGGGACGAGAGCGGGCAATCAGCCAGGTCGCGCCGGGAAGAAACCCCCCTTTGCCGCGGATCTCCCGCATCAGCCGTCGGCAGCCTTCGAGGTCGCCCAGGCAGGGGAAAACAACGGCGTCGATCTCGCTGCGAAACGAGCGGAACTTCGTCCGGGCGTGGGCGTCGATGAGCCCTTCGTGCCAGGGAACGAGTCGGTAGCCGGGCGGGAGGCGGTCGGCCGCTGCGGCCGAAACATCGGGGGCTGGCGGCCGCGCGGTATGGGAACCTCCGACCTCGAGGGCCAGATCCATCCGGAATCGTTTGAAGTAAGCCGAGTCCATCCGCTTTTCTCCCCGTCCTTCCCAGACGATAGGTCGCTCCGCGAGGGTGGTCAACGCGCCGGTCGCAAGCATCGTCGTTCCGGCGATGCCGCCGAGGGCCGAGAGGAGCGGGGAGAGGGGCAAAATCGGCCGTGATGGCTCGATGGTTTGGTCGGGCGCCCCGAGGGACGGTAGACTGCTGAAAGAGATTTTGGGTTCTCAAAGATTGTTTTTTGAGAGATCAAAAATGAGCATTCCGTCGCGGTTCTCGAACGTCGTGACGCTCGTGTTCGGGCTCCTCACGCTCGTTCTCCCGCTGGGGGACGGCCGCTGCAACGCCGCCGATCGTCGCCTCCAAGTCGTGGCAACAACGACGGTGGTGGCTGATCTCGTCCGGCAGATCGCCGGCGATCGGGTCGGTCTCGACTGCCTGATGGCTCCGGGGATCGATCCGCACAGCTACAAGGCCACCCCGCGCGATGCCGACCGGCTCGCCCGAGCCGATCTCGTCGTCGCCTCGGGTCTCCATCTCGAGGGGAAACTCGCCGATCTCCTCGAACGCCTCTCGCGCCGCGTGCCGGTGATCGCCGTGGGGGACTCGCTTCCCGCCGACCGCCTCCTCGATGCGGGAGCCGGGATGCACGATCCGCACGTTTGGTTCGATGCGGCGCTTTGGAGCCGTGGGGTGCCGGCCGTCGCGGAGCGATTGGCGAAGCTCGATCCACCCCACGCCGAGGCCTACCGCGAGTCGGGGCGGGTTTACGCCGAGAAACTCCTCGCCCTCGACGATGAGATCCGTGAGACGCTTGCCGAAATCCCGTTGGAGCGTCGGGTGATGGTGACGGCCCACGACGCCTTCCGCTATTTCGGTCGGGCCTACGGGATCGAAGTCGTCGGCATCCAGGGGACGAGTACCGAGGCGGAGGCCGGCCTCGGCGACATCAATCGGCTCGTCGAGCTCGTCGTCACGCGGCGGCTTCCGGCAGTGTTCGTGGAGACGAGCGTCTCCGATCGCAACGTCACGGCCCTTCGCGAGGGGGCCCGGGCCCGGGGGCACACCGTCGGGCTCGGCGGGCGCCTCTATTCCGACTCTCTCGACAAGCCAGGGAGCGGGGCGGGGACACTCGAAGAAGCCCTGCGGGCGAATGTGGCGACCATGGTGGCAGCTCTCGCCAAGCCTCAGCCTGCCCCGTCGGGATCGAAATGAGCGTGCGATCGGAATGACGATGTCGACCACCTCCGCCGGCCTCGAGTTCCATGACGTCACGGTGGCCTATGGCCGCAGGCCCGTGCTTTGGAATGTCGACCTCACTGTGCCTGGGGCTTGCCTGTTCGGGATCGTCGGCCCCAACGGCGCCGGGAAGAGCACGCTCCTCAAAGCGGCGCTGGGACTTGTGCCCCTGGCTGGCGGCGAAGTGCGGATCCTCGGCGCCCCGCTCGAACAGGTGCGAGCCCGGGTCGGCTACGTGCCTCAGCGGGAATCGGTCGACTGGGACTTCCCGGTGAGTGTCACCGACGTCGTCCTCATGGGGACCTACGCCCGGCTCGGTTGGCTGCGGCGGCCCGGCCCGCGCGAGCGGGCACTGGCGGCTGAATGCCTCGATCGCGTCGGCCTCGCCGACGTGGCCGAGCGGCAGATCGGCCGGCTGTCGGGGGGGCAGCAGCAGCGCGTCTTCCTGGCCAGAGCGCTCGCCCAACAGGCCGATGTCTATTTTCTCGACGAACCGATGGCGGGGGTCGATGCCCGGTCACAGGAGCGGATCTTCCGGGTCCTCTCCGACCTCCGCGCCGAGGGGCGGCTGGTCGTCATCGTCCACCACGATCTCCGCAGCGTCGCCGAGTGGTTCGACGCGGTTGCCCTCATCGACATGCGCCTCGTCGCCACCGGGCCGGTGGCCGAGGTGCTGACGCCGGAGAATCTCCGGAGGACGTACGCCGGCCGGCTCGATGTCCTCGACGAGATCGGGCGGGCCGTCGCCGAAGGGGGGCGGACGTCGTGATCCTCGCCGCTGCCGATCTCCCGTTCCCCACCGGCTGGATCCCCCCCTACAACACCCTCGTCGTCGCCGCCGGGGTGGCGTCGGTCGGATTCGCCGCCGGCGTGGTCGGTTGTTTCGCCGTCCTCCGACGCCGCGCGCTGGCCGGCGACGCGGCGGCCCACGCGACGCTTCTCGGAGTCGGTCTTGCCTTCCTCCTCGGCGGCGGGCGGCGCGACTTGCCGCTCCTCCTCGGCGGGGCGCTGTCGACGGCGATCGCGGCGCTTGCGGGCCTGGTGCTCATCGGCCGCTGGACACGGACGCGCGAGGATGCCGCCACGGCGATCGTCCTCGGGGTGTCGTTCGGCGCCGGAATCACGCTCCTCTCGGGGATCTCCGCCCGCGGGATCCCCGGAAGTGCCGGGCTCGAGCAATTCCTCCTCGGCCACACGGCCGGACTGACGGCCGCCGACGCCATGATCCTCGGTGCCCTGTCGCTCCTCGCCGTCGCCCTCGTGACGCTGTTCCTCAAGGAATCGACCCTCGTGGCCTTCGATCCGTTGTTCGCCGCGGCCAGCGGTTGGCCGGTGACGCTCATCGATTACGCGCTGGTGGTTCTCGTGGCGGTGATGGTCGTCGTCGGCTTGCCGGCGGCCGGGGCGGTGCTCGTCACGGCGCTGGTCGTGATCCCACCGGTGACGGCGCGGCAATGGACCGACCGCGTCGGGGTGATGCTCCCGCTGGCCGGCCTGTTCGGCCTCGTCGCGGCGCTCTCCGGCGTGGCCGTCAGCAGCGCCGTGCCACGGATGCCGACCGGGCCGCTGGTCGTGATCGCCGCCTCCCTCCTGCTTGCGATCTCGCTCCTTCTCGCCCCGCGGCGCGGCGGGCTTGCCCGCTGGCTGCGGTCCCGGCGAACGGTGGCAGCGTGGGCCGAGGGACGGCTCCTCGAGGTGGCCCTCCGCCTCGAGGGGGAAGGGCCCTTCACCCGGGAGCAGCTCCTCGCCAAGGCGCCGGGCGTTGCGGCCGAGAGAGCTTTCAAGCGGCTCGCCCGCACGGCGGCGATCGAGCCGGTGGTGACGCGCGCCGGCACCCATGCCTGGCGCCTTGCGGTGTGGGGGCGGGAACTGGCAGCCGAGCGGTCGCGGCGGCTGGCGGCCTGGACGGAGGTGCTCGAGGCCGCGCGGGAGGATGCCCGCGGGCATCTCACGATCGATGTCCCCTCGCCGGAGGCGATCCTGGGCGCGGCGCGGATGAAGGCGATCCGCGAATCGGCAGCGGCGGCCCGCAGCGCCTCAGGCCCGGTCTCAGGGGGCATGTCGTGAACGAGGCAGGCCGATGATCGAGATCGACACCACCCACGTCTGGATGCACTTCTGGGCGATCGCCACGGCCGCCACCGTGTCGGCGGCCTGCGCGCTGGTCGGTTCGTTCCTCGTCGTCCGGCGGTTGAGCCTGCTCGGCGACGCGATCAGCCATGCGGTGCTCCCCGGCATCGTCCTGGCCGTGCTCGCCGGAGGCCGTCCGGGCGGGGCGGGAGTGTTTCTCGGGGCCGTTGTCGCGGCGCTGGTCACGGTGTGGCTCACGAACCTCCTCGGCACCCATGCCGGGCTCGCCGAGGATGCCGGCGCAGGCGTCGCCTTCACGACCCTGTTCGCGATCGGCGTGGTGCTCGTCTCGGCCCTGGCATCGCAGGTCGACATCGATCCGGGGTGCGTCCTCTACGGGATCCTCGAGCTCGTCCCCTTCGACACGGTGCCGATCTTCGGGCTCGAGGTGCCGCGGGCGCTCCTGGCGGCGGCGACCGTCCTAGCCGTCCTCGTCGTCGCGGCGGCCCTCTGCTGGAAGGAACTCGTCTTCACCGCCTTCGATCCGGCGGCGGCCCGCGCCGCGGGGCTCCCGGTCGGGATCGTCTCCGCCGGCCTCCTCGTTGCCACGAGTCTGGCGACGGTGGCGAGCTTCGAGGCGGTCGGCGCGATCCTCGTCGTGGCGATGCTCGCCGTGCCAGCGGCCGCGGCCGAGCTGCTCGTCCGCCGCTTCCACCTCATGCTCGTCGTCGCGGTGGCCCTCGGCATCGCCGGGAGCATCGTCGGGTATCTCGCCGCCTGGCACTTCAACACCAACGCCGCCGGGATGATCGCCGTCGTCCTCGGGATTGAGTATCTCCTGGCAGCGCTGTTGGCGCCGGGGGACGGGGTCGTGGCGCGGGTGGTGAGCCGGGAGTCACTCCGCTGGCGCGTGGCCTGTGAAGACCGGCTCGCGAGCTTGTGGCGCGCGGAAGAGGGGGACGCCGCGGCCCTCGCCCCCCGGACGCTCCTCGATCGGTTGGCGCAGGCCCGGCTTGTCTTCGGGGGGAGGATCGTCCCGGGCCGTGCCGGGGGGCTCACGGACATCGGTCGCGAGGAAGCGCGGGTGATCGTCCGCTCCCATCGCCTCTGGGAGGCGTGGCTGGGGCGCCATGTCGCCCTGCCGCTGGATCACCTCCACCCACCGGCGGAATGGATCGAACACCATCTCGGGGCAGAGGTTCGCGGGCGGATCGCCGCCGATCTCGAAGGGGACGAAGGCGACCCGCACGGTCGAGACATTCCCCCCGAGGAGTTTCCCCGGCGCGCGGCCGACGAGCCGACGCGGTGACACGGCGCCGCGCGGTGTCATGCCACCGGCAGCATCGCCCGGAGCACCGCGAGGTTTTTCCGGTCGATGGCGGGATCGACCTTTCCGTCGGCCCCCTCCTTCGGCGTCTCGAGGATCACCGGGACGGCGGCCAGGCGCGGGTCGTTCATGAGGAGCCTGAAGGCCTCCGGGCCGATCTCCCCTTCGCCGATCGCCTCGTGCCGGTCGACCCGCGAACCGAACGGCTTCTTCGAATCATTCGCGTGAATGACCTTCAGACGCGCAAGGCCGATGAGGCGGTCGAAGGTGACGAGGGTGGTGTCGAACTCGGCGGCGGGGGCGAGGGGATAGCCGGCGGCGAAGACGTGGCAGGTGTCGAGGCAGACGCCGACGCGGCGAGCGCACGAGCCGGTGGCATCGATGACGGCGAGCATCGCGGCGATCTCCTCGAACGTGTCGCCGAGGCAGGAGCCCTGGCCGGCGGTGGTTTCGATGAGGATTCCGGCGCGGAGCGACGGAGTCTTTTCGAGGGCCGCGGCGATCCCCTCGGCCGCACGGGCCACGGCGACGTCCCGGGCTTGAGCGCCGGCCGCGCCCGGATGGGCCACAACCCAGGGGATCGCCAGTTGCTCGGCGCGCTCGAGCTCGAGGACAAGCCCGGCGATCGACTTGTCGCGGAGCGCGTCATCGGCCGAAGCGGGATTGATGAGATAGGAATCGTGGACGACGACGCAGGCCAGCCCCGCCGCGCTCACCGCGGCCCGGAAGGCTTCGGCTTCCGCGGGGGGGATCGGGGCCGCGTCCCAGCGGTTGACGTTGCGGGTGAAGATCTGGAGGCAGTGGCAGCCGGTCTCGACGGCCCGCTCGACCGCTTTGGAGAGGCCGCCGGCGACCGACTGATGGGCGCCGAGGAGACGCGTCGGGAGGCCGGCGGGCAGCGAAGCCGGCGGGGCGAGAGTCGATCGGGAAGCGGGGGCGGTGGTGGGCTTGCGGGGCATGAATGACCGGACTCGATCCGGGGCCAGCAGGTTGTGGAGAGGGTTTCCGCCGCTGGAGGCGGCGGTGGTCGACAGCGTGGAATGAAGGTCAAGGGTGACTTTTTCCACGGACATCAAGAGGTGTCCGGTGGACGCCCGAAGGCGCCTGGATCGGGAGAAGCGCTGCCGACGAACGATTGATTTTGACGGATTTCCCCGCCGTCGTACACTTGGACCGCTTGAACCTCTTGGAGACGTCGACGTGGGGAACGCGGTCTGGTTCGTCGTCACCGTGGGGGTGGCTGCCCTGGCAGGGGTCGCCACGTCCCTTGCCATGCGCCCCATCCGTCTGGCCCGTCTGGCCGAAAAACTCGCCCGCGCCCAGCGCGACTTCCATCGCCAGCGCGAGCAACTCGAGGCCAAGTTCATCGACCGTGCCGCCGGCACGGGGAAGCCCCGCGGGCTCCGCTGGAGCGACGTCAACTTCGACGACGACGTCCTCTATGTTCGCGAGCGGCGCACCGGTTGCCTCAAGGCCCTGGTGGCGATCGAGGTGTCGTTCGAGGCGATCGAAGGGGGAGGGATGGAGGAGGTGGAGGCGGTCTCGACGATCCGCGCCGCCACCGCCGAGTTTCTCTACGACACCAACCGGTGGGTCACCGAAGGGCGTGTCTATTTCAATCTCCTCCCCACCGCGACGGTGAAGTATCTCGGCTCCGACCTCGAACTGGTCGCCGAGGAGCATGGCGGCTCGCGCGGCTGACGCGGGCTGCTTTCGCGCTATGCCGTGAGGCCGCAACGCGAGTGTCGCCATTCGAGCGGGGGCCTGGTGGCAGGCAGTTCGCAAAGGCCGGCCTGGGTGCGCAGCTTGCGGGGTTCGCGGAGGCGGCGGGGGCTGCGGTGCCCTGATCCACTCTTCCTGTTGGGCAGACCCTGCGGGGGCCGATACCAGGAGTGCGAGCCGCTTGGAAGAGGGTGCGGCCGCTTCAGGTGTCGGAGGACGCGACGTTGCGCGGCTGGCTGCAGCAAGTCTTTGTGCTGGTCGTGGCCATGGCCGTGGCGTGTGCCTGCGGTGATGCCGCGGCGCAGGGGCTTCTCAAGACAGACGGCCTGCCGAAGTCGCTCTCGCTGCCGGTAGCCGATGCCGAGGTGCCGGCGCACGAGAAGGCTTGCCGCCATTTGGCCCGGGCCCAGGACTACGCCAAGCAGTCGGCGGAACTGGCCTCGAAGGGAAACTGCCGGGCGATCGACGGCTACTTCGCCGCCACCGAAGCCGCCTGGAACGCCATGTGGCTCTGTCCGAACGACCCCGACCTCGTCCGCGAGGCGGCCGAACTCTACGCCTGCTCGCTCCAGGGGCTGCTCGAGTCGGCGACGGCCCACGGGCGGCTCGACTGCCGTGGGCTGCTTGTCGGGCCGGAGTGGGGGCCGATCGTCGTCCCGATCGAGATGCGGGGGATGCAGATTCCGGCTTCGGCGATCGAGCATGTCGAGGCGACGCCTCCCCCCGGCGACAAACGGATCAAGCGCCGCCATGAGCGTGGGGGCTTCGGCCTTCCGGTGAGTGTCCGCGTGGCGACACCGGCCGACCGGGAGGGAAACCGGATCCTCGCGCCGAAGCGTCAGAGCCTCGCGGCGACGGCCGTTCTCCGCTTCATGAAGCCTGCCGACGAGAACGTCCTCGAGGCCTTCTCGGGCCCGCTCGCACGCGATCACGCCCCCGCGATCCTCGACCTCGTCAATCCGATGGAGATCGCCGCCGTCGACATCGGGCCCGCCCGCCCGCTCCTCGCCGCCGATCTGACGGCGCCGCTCCTCGACATGCTCGGCGGGATGCCGGCCAACGACAACGTGATGAACTTCCTGCAGCCGTACGGCAGCGCCGACACGCGACCGCGGCTCGAGCTCGTCGAGCCCCATCGCCCCGGCCGCGTCCCGGTGGTCTTCATCCACGGCCTGGGCAGCGACGAGGGGACCTGGTTCGATCTCCTCAATGAGCTCCGCGTCCGCCCCTGGTTTCTCAAGCGTTTCGAGCCCTGGCTCTTCCACTACCCGACCGGGGCCTCGTTCCTCCAGACCTCCGCCGAACTCCGCCGCCAGCTGACGGCGACGGTCCGCCGCTTCGATCCGGAGGGGAAGGATCCGGCGATGCAGCACCTCATCCTCGTCGGCCACAGCATGGGGGGGCTCCACGCCAAGCTCCAGGTCGTCGAGCCGGGGACGGCGCTGTGGGATTCGATCGCCTGCGTCCCCTTCAACGAGGTGCGGATGCGGCCGAATCTCCGCCGCCAGGTGGCACCGGGGTATTTCTTCAAGCCGCTCCCGTTCGTGAACCGGGTCGTCTGCATCGCCACGCCGCATGCCGGCAGCTCGCTGGCGTCGCTCGCCGTGGGGCGGGTCGCCTCGGCGACCGTCCAGCAACCGGAGGAGTCACTCTCCATCCACCGCGAGGTCCTCGCCGCCAACCCGGGAGCCTTCCGCAACGACTACCTGCGTGCACCGCCGACGACGATCGACATCCTCGAGCCGAAGTCCTCGATCCTCCAGGCGCTCCACGGCCTGCGGCCATCGTGCCGGGTGACGATGCACTCGATCATCGGCAATGGCGTCGTCTGGCCGCTGAGCGGCCCCGGCGACAACGTCGTCCCGGTTTCGAGCGCCCGCCTACCGGGGGTGGTCAGCGAGGTCTACGTGCCGACGGTTCACACCGAGATCCATCACCACCCGATCACGGTCCTCGAGATGGAGCGGATCCTCGGCGATCACCTCCGTGAGAACGGGCTGTGAGTTTTTGGTGAGCGGGGCGTCGTCTCTCGTAGACTTTTCCTGGGCGTTCCGTCCGTGCCGGTCGATCCCCGGAGAAGTTTCCCGATGCACTCGTTCCATCCCCGCACGCGCCTCACCCGACAGCGGATCCCCAGGCGGGGTTTTCTCGCCGACAGCGCCGTCGTCGTCGCCGGAGCGGTGGGGAGCGTGGCGGGCGCCGCCGATCTGGGCCGGGCGCGAACGGTGTCGATCTTCCACACCACCGATCTCCATGGCCGGATCCTCCCGACGAGTAGCTACGAAGGGCTCGACGACGTCGGCGGCTTTGCCCGCGCGGCCACCTGCATCCGCCAGTGGCGCCGTGAATCCCCCCATTCGCTCACCGTCGATGTCGGCGACGTCGTCCAGGGAACTCAGGCGAGCATGGCCCGCGGTGGGCAGTTGATGTTCGAACTGTTCAACGCGCTTCAGTACGACGCCTGGACGCTCGGCAACCACGATTTCGACTGGGGACCGGAGAAGCTCGAGGCGAATCTCGCCCTCACGAAGGCCGCCGTCCTCACGGCGAATCTCGAACGGGGCGGGAAGGCCGCCGGGGCGTTCGACGGGGCGTGGGAGAAAGTCGTGCCGTGGACGATCCGGGAAGTCGGCGGCTTCAAGATCGGCCTCGTCGGCCTGATCACGCCGGGCCTCGCCTCGTGGCTCGATTCCGAAACGCTCGGCGGCATCGCCGCCACCGATCCTGGCCCGGCGCTCACGCGAGCGGTGGCCGAGTGTCGCGATGCCGGGGCCGAGGCGGTCGTCGTCCTCGGCCACATGGGCTGGCGCTTCGAGGACGACTACGCCAATCCGGTTCGGGGCATACTCACCGGAATGAAGGGGGTCGACGTCTACCTTGCCGGGCATTCCCATCAGAACAGGCCGGCCTGGTTCGTCGACGACGTCCTCTGCACCCAGGCGAGCTATTACGGCGTCCATTGTGGCCGCGTCGATCTGACGTTTGATCTCGACGCCCGCAAGCTCGTCGACCGGCGCGTGTTCACGCTCCTCATGGACGATCGTTACGAGCTCGATCCGCAGGTGATGGAGCTGGCCCGCCCCGATCTCGCCGCAGCCGACGAGCAACTCGCCCGCCCGGTGGCGACGGTGACGGCGCCGATCAAGGGGAAGGGACGGGGGAGCCGGCTCGGGGCGATCTTCTGCGAGTCGTTCGCCGCGGCGCTTGCCAAGCATGGGAAGCCTGTCGACGGTGTCTTCCACGGGACGTTCCTGAGTGGCGATCTGGCAGCCGGGCCGCTGACGGTGGCCGATTGCTGGAAGCTGATCCCGTACGAAAATCTCCTCGTCGTCGCGGAGCTGTCCGGGGCGGAGCTTGTCGAGGTGGTGGCAGAGGATGCCGGCGATCCGCGGAGTGACCGGACGCTCTGGCCGTTTGCGGTGGTGAAGGACTCGGCCGGTCGGCCGGGAGGTCTCGAGCGCGATGGGGAGCGGGTCGATCCCAGTCGCCGCTTCCGGATCGCCTTCAACAGCTACGACGCCCAGTCGGGCGGCCGCCGGTTGCCGAAGCTCCAGGCGCTCCTCGAGACCCCGCAGGCGAAGCGCACGCTCGTCCCGATCGACACCCGCTCGGCCCTGATCGCGAGCCTCCTCGACCGCGGCACGGTGGGGTGAGGGGCCACAGGCCCTCCTCCCGCGGGGGAGATCATCCTTGCAAGTTCGGAGCGTCGCTCCGAATTTGCAAGGGAAATCGGGGCGGCGGGAACGGGCGATGACCCTGCTCCCCTTTCATTCTCTCGGGCCCACCGGGGGACTCGGGAAACGTTTTTCGCCCCGGCCCGCCGTCACGTCCCGAAAGCGAGGACGGCGCTGACGAGATCGTGAACGGCCCGGGCAAACTGACTCTGCGTGCCGAGTTCCTGGCCGAGGCGGATCAGGACGAGCGCCTGGATGGCGGTGTTCCAGGGAACGGTTTTCATGACAGGCCCTCCGTGGCGGAAGCGGCCGCCGGAAGCCGCTCGCTCGAGCAGGCCCATCCGGCGATTTTTCCTGCCACGATTCTAGGCGCGGCGGGCAAGCCCCCACCGCTGGCCACTGCCAAGCCGCCCGCGGAGCTGGATCGCATTTGTGGCGGACAATTGGCCGCCGGAACCTCGTTGCCCGTTTCCCCCCGCTTCGCACCCTTGAAGAACCCGCGTCGCTCGACCAGTTTCACGCGCGATGGTGCCAGCAAACCGCCTTGGCCAGTTCTCCGGGCGACGGATTCCCAGAGACCGGGCATGATGAGAGCTCTTGCCCGCTCCCTCCAGGCGCCGCCCGTGACGCTTCCACGCGAAAAAACGCACGCGATCCTCGTTGCCCTGGGAAGTTCGGGCGATGTCCACCCCTTCATCGGGATCGGCCGGGAGCTGCGCCGTCGCGGGATGCGCGTCACGCTCGTCGCTGCCGGTTGGTTTCGCGAGGTGGCCGAGAAGGCCGGCCTCGAGTTTGTCGACCCGCTCCCCGAACTCGACTTCGTGACCTCGATCGAGGACGAACGGATCTGGGACCCGCTTCGCGGCACTCCTGTGATCCTCGATCTCTTCGTTCGTCCCCTCCTCGAACCGGTCTACCGCGTGATCGAGCGGGCCGTTGCCGCCGATGCCGCCGCCGGCGAGGCGACGGTCGTCGTCGCCTCGAGCCTCGCGCTCGGCGCCCGCGTCGCCCAGGAACGCCTCGGCGTCACGCTCGTCACGGCCCACCTCTCGCCGGTCCTGTTCCGCAGCCTCGACGATCCTCCGCGCGTGCCCGGGCTCCTGGTTCACCGCGGCCCGCACTGGTTCCGCAGGCTCCAGTGGAGCCTCGCCGACCGTGTCCTCATCGATCCCTTCATCGGCCGCTGGCTCAATCCCTTCCGCGCCTCCCTCGGCCTGCCAGCGGCCCGCGGGCTGTTCCGCGACTGGATCCATTCGCCCCTGCGGACCCTCGGTCTTTTTCCTGGATGGTTCGCTGAGCCCAAGCCAGAGTGGCCGCAACAGGTGCGGCTCACCGGATTCCCCCTCTACAGCGAGGAGGGGGTGAGCGATGCCGACGATGGCATGCGGGCGTGGCTCGAGGAGGGATCGCCCCCGATCCTCTTCACCCCCGGCAGCGCCCATCTCCATGGCCACGAGTTCTTCGCCGCTGCCGCCGATGCCTGCCAGAGGCTCGGGCAACGCGGCCTCCTCCTCACGCGCTTCCCCGATCAGGTGCCGACCGAGCTCCCCACGGGCGTGCGTCACGCCGCGTTCGTCCCGTTCCGCTGGCTTGTGCCCCGCTCGGCGGCGCTCGTCCATCACGGCGGCATCGGCACCCTCTCGCAGGGGCTCGTCGGTGGCGTGCCGCAAGTCGTGATGCCGATGGGATTCGACCAATTCGACAACGCCGCGCGGATCGAGCGGCTCGGCGTCGGCGCGGCGCTCGCCCGGAAAGCCTTCCGCGGCCCGGCGCTGGCGGGCCTCCTCGGGAAGCTCATCGCGGATCAGAACGTGGCCAACCGCTGCCGTGCCGTGGCCGACCGGTTTGCCGGCGCCGACGGGATCGCCGCCGCAGCGGATGAGGTCGAGGCCGCGGGGCGGTGAGCGTCAGTCTCCGGGGCCGGCCATCGCCGGCCGAGGGAAGGCCTCGAGTTGCCGCATACTGGTCTTGCCGACGGCCACGTCGAGGAGCCGCCCGAAGCGGCGGAAGACGCTCTCCTGCCGGTAGGGGATGCCATGCTTCTCGCACAGCGCCTTCACCTCCGGCTGGATGCGGGAGTATTGCCGCATCGGCAGATCGGGGAAGAGGTGGTGCTCGATCTGGTAGTTGAGCCAACAGCTCATGTAGTCGGTGAATTCCCCGCCACAGTGGTAGTTGGCCGAGCCCATCACCTGGGTCACGTAAAACTCCTCCTTGCGGTCGTAGTGGAAGGAGAAGCGGTAGAGGTCGTCGGCGGTGTGATTGGGAGCGATCACGAGGAATGAGTGGATGTTGGTGATCGCCTCGGCGAGGAGCTTGTTGAAAAGCACGTACCAGACGGCGGTCGTTCCCAGGGGAAGGAAGACCAACGGCACCAGTCCGAAGTGGACGATTCCGTACGGCAGATAACAACTCAGCCACAACCGCCGCACCGACCGACGGCGGAAGTCGACGAGATTCCAGACCGTCAGATAGGTGATGTTGTCGTGCTGCAACCGCTTCTTGCTGTCGGGGTCGAGCACGCACAGCGAGTTGGGGGCGTAGTAGACGATCTTCCAGGTGCAGGCCAGGACAGCGATCGCGAAGAGTTTCATCCAGTTCGGCAGGTGGATAGCGCGGAGCGAT
>CANGGT010000014.1 GCA_947453375.1 Planctomycetaceae bacterium | reverse complement strand
CGCGCCCCGGGCGCAGCGAAGGGGGCGTGGAGTTCTTCGATTTCGACGGCGCCGAATCGGCCCGACTGACAGCCGCCGGCCTCGACGAACCGCCCCCGGACCATCCAGCACCGGAAGCCTCGCCGGCCGACGAATCGACGTCTCCCGCAGACGCAGGAACCTAAGCGGGCTCCTGCCCGCGGAATATCGAATACGCCCGGCAGGACTCGAACCTGCAACCCTCGGTTCCGAAGACCGATGCTCTATCCATTGAGCTACGGACGCGTGACTCGATTTCGAGTATACGCGGTGAAGGGCTCGCCCGCCGCCCCTCTTCAATCGGCATCGCCATCGCAGCCGGTTTTTCTTGCCACCGACTCTGCCGGTCGGGCAAATCTGCCGATTCTTTTTTTGACGGCGGAGCGGACGCCGTTCCCGGAACCGGGGATGTCAGGGCCGTCCCCCGACGGCCACCGACGTCTGGTCGGTTCTATCGCAGCTTCTCGGCAACAACCGGCCCGAAACGATCCCCATCACCGCCCCAGTTTCCCGGAGAACCACCATGCCCGTCGTCAATCCCCATGGCACCGCTCCTGCGGCCTCCACGCTCCCCAGGATCGACACGTGGTCGTTCCTCCTCGGGGGTGGAGCCATGCTCCTCGTCTCCTGGTTCGGACTCCTCCGTCCCTCGCAGCAGCACCTCACCGGGCTCGAGCGTCAGGTGAGCCAACTGACGAGGACGGTGGCCGATCTCAACGCCACCGGCAACGGCGCCAAGGGCACCAACGCCCTCCTCGCCCAACTCCAGATCCAAGCCCGACAGCTCGGCGATGCCGAAGAGGCCTTTGCCCGCTTCGAGAAACTCGCCGGACGGATCTCGGCGCAGACCACCGCGATCGAGCAGGCAACGACGACCCTCGAGCGCGTCGATGCCCTCCACGCGGGGATTGCCGCCAGGGCCCCGGCCGTCGGCGAAGCGTCGACCGTCCTCGACGAGATGGCGGATCTGTCGTCGAAGATCGAGGCGTCCCGGGACTCGGCCCGCGAAGCCCGCTCGTCGCTGGCAGTCCTCGATGCGCTCCACCAGGACCTCACCGTGGGGATGACGAAGATCGACGCCGCGACGCCGGTCCTCGACGATGTGCAGACGCTCGTCAGCCGGATTGCCGGATCAGCCGCCGACGTCGACCACGCCACCACGGTGCAGGATCGTGCAGCCCAACTCGGCCGCTCCGTCATCGAGACGGAACAGCGAATCGTCGACGCGGAACGGACGATCGATCGGCTCTCAGGCCTGACATCCTCGATCGTCGGGCAGGAGACGGTCACCGGCCCCGCCGAGGAACGCCTCCGTCGCCTCGTGGCCCTGAAGAGTGCGGTCGTGTCGGGTGGCGACCAACTCGACGACGCCGATGCGGCGCTCGTCCGGCTCCAGGACCTCCGCGATGGCCTGCGGAACGCCACCACGACCGTCAGTGACGTGCAGCACATGATCGTCGACGTGATGCTTCTCCAACCGGCGGTCGACCGGGCCGTCGCCGCCCTCAAGCCGGTCATCGAACTGACCCGGACCGCCCGTCAGGCCGATCCGGCCGCGATGGCCCCCCGGGCCTCCGTCGAGCCGGCCCGCCATGGAGAGTCGATGGCCCCCGCGTCGCAGCCGACGAGCGACGCGATGACCCCGGTATCGGCCCCGGCCTCGGCCAATTCGGTGGTCGGTGCCGCGCCGACCACCGACATCACGAAGTGACTTGAACCCACGACGGACTCTTGCCACCGGGGCCCCCGAGCAGGGCCCCGGTGGCCTTTTTTCGCCCGCGGATTCCCTTTCGGCCCGCGATCCGCAACACTGCTTCTCGCCATGGGGGAACCGCCACGCACCACCGCCGATCCACCGCAGACGCTCTTGGGAGCGCTTCGTCACCTCGGCCCTGGGATCGTCCTCGCCAGTTCGATCGTCGGCAGCGGCGAACTCATCGCCACGACGAGTACCGGCGCCCAGGCCGGTTTCCTCCTCCTCTGGCTGATCATCATCGGCTGCGTCATCAAGGTGGCGGCCCAGGTGGAGATTGGCCGTGCCACGCTCGCCTGGGGACGGACGCCGCTCGACGCGTTCGACCGGGTGCCCGGTCCGCGGCTGGCCGGCCGGGGCTGGATCTACTGGGGGTGGGTCGTGATGACGCTCCTCGTCCTCGTCCAGCAGGGAGGGATTCTCTCTGGCGTCGCCCAGACCCTCGCCGCCGGGCTTCCCGTCACGTCTGCCGGCCGGGAATGGAACCGCGTCCACGACGAGGCCGCCGCCACCCGGATCCTCGCCGCCACGGCGCAGAGCCGCGGGGATGCGGAGAAGGCCGCGACCCTCGTCGCCCGGATGGCCGAGCTCGATGAGGCGAAGAAGGGGCTCACGCCCCCTTCCGACGAAAAAATCTGGGCGGTCGTCACCGGTCTGGTCACGGCCGTCCTTCTGGCGATCGGCCGCTACAAGCTCATCGAGGTCGTCTCGATCCTCCTCGTCGGCACCTTCACGCTCGTGACGCTCCTGGCCCTGTTGCTCCTCCAGTTTGATCCGGCGTGGGCGATCTCAGCGCGGGAGCTGACCAGCGGCTTGATTCCGTCGATCCCCCCAGCGGTCGGCAAAAACTCTCCCCTGATGACGGCCCTGGCCACCTTCGGGATCATCGGCGTGGGGGCGAGCGAACTCATGGTCTATCCCTACTGGTGCCTCGAGAAGGGCTACGGCGTCGCCGTCGGTCCTCGCGACGATTCCGAGGCCTGGGCAAAGCGGGCCCGCGGTTGGCTCAAGGTGATGCAACTCGATGCCTGGGCGTCGATGGTCGTCTACACCACCGTCACCGTCGCCTTCTACCTCCTCGGCGCAGCCACCCTCGGCCGACTCGGCCTGAAACCGGAGGGGGGCGAGATGGTGCGGACGCTCGGGGCGATGTACGCCCCCGTTTTCGGCCCCGCGATCGGCCCCTGGGCCAACGGCGCCTTCCTCATCGGCGCTTTCGCCGTGCTCTACTCCACGCTCTTCGTCGCCGCGGCGGGGAACGCGCGGATGGTCGTCGACGGCCTGATCCTCGCCGGCCGGTTGCCGGGCGACGATGCCTCGCGAACCACATGGAACCGCCGGCTTTCCACGGCATGGCCGCTCGTGGCGATGGTGCTCGCGCTGTTGATCCGCGAGCCAGTGGCGATGGTGCTCGCCAGCGGCGCCGCCCAGGCGATGATGCTTGCTGCCCTCGGCGTGGCCGTGCTCTGGTTCCGCTGGCGGGCGCTCGATCCCCGGCTGCGGCCGGGACGCGCCTGGGACATTCTCCTGGTCACGTCTTCGGCCGGCTTCATCATCATCGGCCTGTGGACCCTCTGGCAGCGGATCGCGACGCTCCTCGCCACGTCGGCTTGACCACCAGCGACGAAACGTCATGACCGTTGCCATCTACGTCAGCACGATGCGGGCCGACTACCGCCTCGCCAAGGCGCTCGTCGCGAGCATCGAGGCGCACCTGCAGTCGCCGCGGATCTACGTGATCCCAGACGACGACCACACCGGCGACGAAATGTTCGGCCATCCCGTATGGCGCCCCACCGATCCGCGGATCCTCGAGCTCGATCGCTACTACAAGAAGCTCCGGGTGTTCTGGGGGCCGGCGGAGCGGTTCGTGCACATGGATGCCGACCAACTCGTCCTCCGCAATCTTCAGCCGTATCTCGACGCCGTGGCCGCAGCTGCCGGGCCGTTCGTGATGGCGAACCGGCGATCGAGCACCTGGCAGAAGCTTCAGGCCGCCGACGAGTCGGCCAGGCGGCAGGCGATCGCGACCATGACGGGCGACCCCGCGGCGCTCGTGGCCTTCGATCCGTCGTTCGACTGGCGCGATGCCCACCTCCTCAACAGCGGTGAGTTTTCGGCATCCAGGGACGCCATCGACCGCGACACGTTCCTCGCCGTGTTCGCAAAGGCAAAGCAGTTCTATGCCGAGCGGGGACTGGGAAACATGACCGGCGCGAGGATCGGGCCCTTCATGGGAGACCAAGGCTTCCTCTCCTACTTCCTCGCCGCCCACGCTCCGGGCACGAGGGTCGAATGGCTCGACGATCTTTATGCGTGGGGAGGCCGCGAGGAACTGACCCAGTACCGGGACGACGATTCCACCGATCCCCTCAAGTGGGTCGCGATCCACTGGGCCGGGTGCCCGCGTCCTGGGCCGATTCCCCTCCCGGGCCGCGCGGTGTGCGCGGCCCAGTGGCGGCGGGATCACCGTCGCTACTGTCGGCGCCACGGTGATTGGTCGGGATACTTGCAGGACTCACTCCAAGACGCCGGCAGCCTGGCGTGGCAGGCTGGAAGTCGATGGAAGCGTCGGCTCACCGGATGAGCCTGCACTGGCCAGACGCTTCCAGGCTTGGACGGCCCTCCGCCCATGCCGCGGGGAAAACCGCCCGATGACGACCGACCTGCCACCGTCCCCGTCCGTCGAACTCCCGCCCACCGCGGGCGCCGCTGATCGTCCCACCGTCCGGATCCGGTTCATCGGATTCTGGGACGGCTTCGATCCGCGCGACAACTTCTTCACCCGGCTCCTCGCGCCCTGGTGGCGTCTCGATTTCGACAGTCCCCCCGACTACGTCGTCTACACCACCGTCGGCAGCCGCCGGAAAGACTTCCTCGCCTACGACTGCACGCGGATCTTCTTCACCGGCGAGAACGTCGGCCCCGACTGGCTCAATTGCGACTGGGCGTTCACGTTCCGCCATGACTCCCATCCGCGGCATCTCCGTTTGCCACTGTGGGTGCTCTACGCCGACGCCAGAGCGCTCGTGAAGCCGCCGCTGGTCGACGTCGAGGGAATCATGGCGGCGAAGTCGAGATTTTGTGCGTTCGTCGTCTCCAATCCCCTCTGCCGCACCCGCAACGAGTTCTTCCACAAGCTGTCGCGCTACCGCCCCGTCGACTCCGGCGGAAAGCTGTTCAACAACGTCGGCGGCCGCGTCGCCGACAAGCGGGCCTTCCTCGCCGACTGCCGGTTCACGATCGCCTTCGAGAACGAATCCTTCCCTGGTTACACCACCGAGAAGGTGCTCGAGCCGATGCTCGTCGACTCGATCCCGATCTATTGGGGCGATCCACTCGTGGGACGCGACTTCGACACCACGAGTTTTCTCTCCGCCCACGACTCGCCGTCGCTCGATGACCTCGTCGAACGGGTCGTCGCGGTCGATCGCGATCCGTCACTCATGGCGGCGCTCCTGGCCCGCCCCTGGTTCCGGGGCAATACCGTGCCCCCCTGCGCCGACGCGACGCGGATCCTCGATCGCTTCCAGACGATCTTCACGACGCCGATCGCCCCCGTCGCCAGACGACGGGGCATCGGGCGGAGCCTGCGGCTCCACCGTGTGCCGGCGGCCATGGCGAGCGTCGGCCACCGCCTTCGGCGGCGGATCAGGAAGTGGACGACCCGCGGGACGTGAGCCTGCGCGAGACCGTCACCGGGGCGTGATCGGCACCAGCGGGGGAGCCTGGATGGGAACGATCGCCGGTTGCTGGGAGGCGGGTTGGAGCGAGGTCGGTTCAAATGGGACGGGCTGAGCCGTGGCCGGCTGATAGGGGGCGGCCTGGTATGGGGCAGCCTGGACGGCCACCGGCACCTGGTTGACGGCTTGCGGCTGGGCTCCGAACGGCGTCACGGCCTGCTGGGGAAGGGCGGCGCCGGTCGTCACGGCCACCGGCTGCGGCCGCGAGCGGGCGTTGAGATCCTCGACGAGTTGCTGGACCTCGGGGCGGATCGCCAAGCCGCGCAGGGAGAACACGTCGCTGGGGGTGACATTGAAGCGACCGTAGAGGAGCGAGTCGGCGTTGTGATCGACGGAAAGATCGCTGCCGCCGAGGGAGACGCCGGCAAACAGCCCGCGGCTACGGGCATACGAATAGATCTCGGCGCCGAGACGGGCATCGGTGCCGGCGTTGGCGCTCCGGCCGACCGGCCCGGCAGCGATCGACGCATCGGCGCCGAGGGTCACCTTCTGACCGTTGAGGATCCCCTGGAGGCTGCGCGGCGTGGCGAACACGAGCACGATGTCAGCCGCCTGGACGCCGGCCTGGAAGCCGACGCTCCCTCCCCCCATCGTCACCATCACCGGCGGGCTCCAACTGCGGTCGGGATTGCGCACACAAAGAACCCCCTTGCCGTAATTGACGCCGAAGATGAAGCCGCCCTTGATCATGTTCGGGAAGATCGCGATCCCCTCGGCCGCCTGGAGCATCGCCGGCGGCACCGACTCCATCTGGAGGGCGAAGAATTGGTCGAGCGCCTGCTTGGCCGAGATGACCGTCTGCGCCTCCTGATCGCCCGAACCGATCTGCGGCGGCGGCGCGGCGAAGGAGAAGGTCGACGGCCCCGCCCCGGGAGCGGCGGCGTAGTTGCTCGGCGTCGGCTGATAGGTGCCGGGAGCGGGCGCGGCGGGGATCGTCTGGAAGGGTGCCTGCTGGAGTTGCACCGGCTGGGCTGGCTGGCCAAAGGGGGGCAGTTGGGCGGCAGCCGGCTGGGCGAGAAGGAGGATCGCTGCGATCGAGCCCAGGCCGAGGGATGCGCCCAAACCGGATCGGGAGGCACGACGGTGGCACACAAGGGAAACCATGGCGAATCCTTTCGCGCGGGAGCTTTCTCGAAGGTGGGGGATCCTACCCCGCCCCCCCCTCCCGGTCGACGCCAGTTTCGCTCCTCCGGACTGCCGCGAGCCCCCAATGGCCGACCGCCGACTGGGCGGTCCTGTTGGCGCGGCGGGGCCATGCCCGAAGCCCCTCCATCGGCCGGTGCCACCGCAGCGAACGGGCTTAAAAACCGAGCAAAACTGGCTGCCTCACACGCCGCTCACAGACAAAGCACAGACTGCGTCTCGGTTCTGCGCGCTGCTTTTTTGCTGCCCTGTATCTTTACCCTAAAGGCCACGCGGAAGGTGGGCGCATTGGCCTGTTCGTACTTGTGCTGGATTGAAAGCACCTCTGGGTGCGACATGGGTCGGCTGCTTGTTTCTTCCGCGGATCTCCCATGACATCCCAACGCAAGCTCAGCGCCGCAACAATTGCCGCCCTGGCTGTTGTTGGCGTCTCCCTGCTCGGCATCTGGCTCGCCCGTCCGCTCGAAGCGCTCCTCGAGATCGCCGAGACGCAGGCGGGGACAACTTGGCTGCGTCAACTCTTTTCGTCGCTGGCCGTGCTCGCTGGCGCCCAACTCGTCAATCGGCTGATCGACGCTGTCATCTGGGACCGTCTCGTCTCGCGAGCCCTCGGCGGCAAGGTGCCGGCGATCCTCAAGACGATGGTGTCGGTGGTCGTCTTCCTGACCGGCATCTCGATCATCGTCGGGGTGGTGTTTGATGAGAGCGTGGCCGGATTCCTCGCCGCGCTCGGCGCCGGCGGCGTGGTTCTCGGCCTTGCCGTGCGGGGGATTTTCTCCGATCTGTTTTCCGGGTTGGCGATCAATTGCGACCGCAACGTCGTCCTCGGCGATTGGGTTCAGGTGCCCGCCACGCCCCCCCCCATAACCGGCAAGATCCGCGAGATCGGCTGGCGATCTTCGACGCTCGAAACGGAAGACGGCACGCTTGTCATCGTCCCCAACACCATGCTGGCGGAACGGATCGTGACAAACTATTCCCGTCCCAGCCTGGCCACCCGGTTTCAGTGCACGATCGAACTCGACCCGCGGATCCCCTGCGACCGGGCCAAACGCATTCTCCTCGGCGGAGTCCGGTCGCTGGCGGGCACGGCTGGATTCACCGACCGTTCGCCGGTCGTTCTCGTCAACACAACCACCGAGCGGGGCATCGAGTATCTGATCCGCTACTGGATCGAGCCGTGGAATCCTCTCTCTCCCGCCTCGGCCCGCGATGCCGTGATGACCCGGGTGCTCCAGCACATGGCCGTGGCCGGACTGGCCCCTGCGATCGAGAAGACCGAGGTGTTTTACGAACGGCTCCCCGAGCGGGAAGACGTCGATGCGAGCGCTGAGACGAGGGCTGCCCTGCTTTCCCGCACGGCCCTGTTTGCCTCGCTCGAAGCTTCCGACCGTCTCGCGCTTGCCGGAGACCTCCGCCGGCTCATGCTTCCCGCCAACACCCTCGTCATCGCCCAGGGGGACGAAGGGGACACCCTCTACGTGATCGCAGAAGGGACGCTCGACGTGCTTGTCCGACCGAAGCCGTCCGACGATCCGATGCGTGTCGCTTCCCTCGGCCCCGGGGATTTCTTCGGGGAAATGTCGCTCCTCACCGGCGAGCCCCGCCGGGCCGACGTCCGCACGGCCACGCCGGTGCTGATCTACGAGCTCGCCCGGGAAACGGTCGCCCAGCTCATCGATCGGCGCCCCGTGATCGCCGACCGTCTCGCCCGAGCCGTCTCGGAGCGGAAGATCGCTCTCGAATCGATCCACAGCCAGGTTTCGATCCCCGCCAAGGAGGAAGCGGTCGCCGGGCTCACCGGGCAGCTGTCGCGGATGATGCGGCAATTCTTC
Organism: Planctomycetaceae bacterium; assembly: GCA_947453375.1. GTDB lineage: Bacteria > Planctomycetota > Planctomycetia > Pirellulales > UBA1268 > QWOP01. Next base: position 30,156 of record CANGGT010000014.1, on the reverse strand, counting down.
TCGCGGCAATCCGAGCGGGCCCCGGCCTGACCGTGGGCATGGCGGTTCACGTTCAGCCGCTCAAAAGCTGCGGAAGTTCGTGGCGTCGGGATCGTCGTCGGGCATGACAATCCGGGGGGCCGGGCGACGGGGTTCGGCCTGGGGACGGAGGGATGATCCCGAGCGGGACATCGCCCGCTGTCCGCCGCGCATGACCGAGGAACGCGACGGCCGCGTCGGACGTGGGGCCTCGGCGTCGTCCTCCGATCGCGCCGTGCTCGCGATCAGTATCCGCAATTGCTCGACGTTGTCCTGGAGCGATTCGGCCTGGTTGGCGAGTTCCTCGGCGGCACTCGAACTCTCTTCGGCACTGGCGGCGTTCCCTTGAGTCACTTTGTCCATCTGGGTCATCGCCACCCCCACCTGCCTGATCCCCTGCGCTTGTTCCCGGGCGGCGGAGGCGATCTCGGCGACGAGGACATCGGCGGCGGCGACCTTGTCGACGATCTGCTCGAGCGATTCCCCGACGTTGGTGCAACTGCGCGACCCATGCTGGCTGTTGGCGATCGCCGCGTCGATCTTCTCGGCGGTCTCCTTGGCAGCCGCGGCGGAACGCTGCGCGAGGGAGCGGACCTCGTCGGCGACGACCGCAAACCCGGCCCCGGCCTCGCCGGCCCGAGCCGCCTCGACCGCCGCGTTGAGCGCGAGGATGTTCGTCTGGAAGGCGATCTCGTCGATGTTCTTCACGATCTTCGCGACGTCGAGGCTCGAGACCTCGATCGACTTCATCGCCCGCTCCATCTCCTCCATCGTCTGCTGGCCCAGCTCCGCGGCGCCGCGGGCCTGACCGGCAAACTCCTTCGCTTTGGCGGCGTTCTCGGCGGTACTGCGGATCATCGCCGAGATCTGTTCGAGCGAGGCGCTGGCCTCCGTCACCGAGGCGCTCTGCTCGCTCGTGCTCGTGGCGAGCGAGCGGCTGGCGCTCGAGAGTTGCCCGGCGCTCGAGGCGGTCAGGTCTGCCCCCTCCTGGATCGAATCGGAGATTCCCGAAAGGGCCCGGTTCGTCTTGTCGATGCCGGCCTGGATGGCGGCATCAATGGAATCGAGCGCGGCCCGGGTCGAGCGGACGGTGCTCCATCCGAGGGCGAGCCCCGCCAGGCTGGCAAGCGCCAGGGCCGTGCCGATCACCCAGTAGCCCGACAGGGCAATCCGCTCGGCGCCCCGCGACGCCTTCTCCGACAGCGTGACGTTGTAGTCGATCGAGTGGTTGAACTTCGCGACGCAGGCTTCGAGGGCCGGATCGACCTCGTCGATGAGCCACTTCGCGGCGTCCTCGGTCTTCCCCGCCTTCACGAGTTCGACGAGCGTGTCGGCCTTCTTGGAGAAGTCCGACCGGGCGTCGATCGCGGCCTTGATGCGGCGGGTGTCCTCTTCGTCGCTGCGAAGCGTGTCCTCATAGCGGGCGCACGCCTCGTCGCCGGCTCGCTTCGCCTCGCTGTAGGCGGCTTCGGCCGAGGCCCGCATCAAGGCATTGCCATCGGAGAGAAGCACACGGCGGGAGGCCCGCGACGCGGCGGCGTTGCTCTGGCTGATCTTGCCGAGGAGGACGACCGACGGCACGGTGTTGGTAGCCAGGGAAGCGACCTGGCTGTTCACGCCGGAGATCCGCCAAAAGGCGATCCCCCCGACCATGAGCAACAGCAGCACGACCAACAAAAACCCAATCGCGATGCGGCTGGGGATGGTCCGGGGATTCATGGCGTTTCCGGGGATCGGAGGCAGGATCGGCCACAGCAGAGGGTCACCCGTCTCCCGCACGATCGAACGCTACAACCGTTTCCGGGGCCACGCAAACCTCGGATGGGCCGTTCCCGGCGAGTTTTCCGATCGGGCAGGATTTGCACCCCCTGGAAACCAGGGGTAGGGTCAAGATGCCGGAGCGGGAGTTTCTGCGGCGGGGCGATCGATGCGTGTCCCATCGCGGCCGTCCATTTGCCGTCTTCGGGGTCGCATATCGCCCCGATCGAGCCGCAATCCCGTCTGCTGTTCCACGTCCGTGCAACCCGGTCCTCGACGCTCCCGGCCCGCTCCGAGATTCAAAGGCGCATGTCCAACGACCGGTTCGAGACCATCGCTAGGGCCAAGAAGGTCGTCCAGCAGATCGGTCTGGAACTGGCCTTCGTCGACGCCGTGAAGGAGAACGGCGTTGATGGAATCAACGAACTTGTCCGCCACTTGGAATCGGCCCTCGATCAGGAGACGCCGGAGCCGATCGTCGAGGCGATGACCGCCGTCCGGCAGTGGATCGACGAGCGTGTCGCCGCCGACAACAAGCTCTCCTCGGTGACGATCGCCCGTCTCGGTGACTGGCAGCCGTGGATCGATGCGGCCCTGATGTCGTGGGAATACGAGCTCCCGTATCCCGCGTTTCCGGAGGGCTGGAGAACTTCGGAGGAAGCCACCGTCCCCCAGGCCGCGCCCCCCTTCCAGGCAGCCCCCGCCCCGTCTCTCGTCCCGGCCCAGCCGACGTCGGCCCCCGCCGGCCGAGCGCAGCCGTCGCCCGCGCCAGCCACGCTCCTCCCCGAGCAGACGGTGGAGGTGATGCCCGCCGACGCCGATGCCGAAATGCTCCAGCTGTTCTGTGCCGAGGCGCAGGATCTCCTCCAGGACATCGAGCAGGGGGTGCTCGTTCTCGAGGTCAATCCCACCGATTCCTCCTCCCTTGACTCGCTCTTCCGGGCGTTTCACACGTTCAAGGGGAACGTCGGGGTGATGAAGCTCATGGTGCTCCAGCAGCTCGCCCATGAGCTGGAGTCGATGCTCGACGCCGCCCGGCGCGGGAAGTACCGGCTCGTGAGCGAATCGATCACGGCGATCCTCTCCGGCGCCGACATCCTCAAGCGATTCGTCGCCGAGCTCTCCAATCAGATCGTCGGCGTCAACACCGGGCGGACGATCGACCTCCCGATCCCGCAGCTGATCCATGATGTCCACTCGCTTCTTGCCGGGGAGTCGCCGGCCGCGGCCAAGGCTGCAGGCGGCGCTCCCCAAGCCGACGCCGTCCCCGCGCCGTCCCCGCTCTCACCGAGTCCGCCCCCGGCCCCTGCGCTCTCCCTCACCAGCACCACCGTCGCCGGAAGCGGCGCTGAGTCGCCCCGGTCCACAACGCCGCTGCCGGACGAGCCGCCTCCGCCCCCCCAGGCGCCCGCTGCTCCAATGTCACCGGTTGCCCCCACGGCGCCGCCGGTGGCCAAGGCCCCAGCTGCCAACCAGGCCGCGGTCCCCGTCATCGGTTCAGGGATTGTCCGCGTCGACACGCTCAAGCTCGACAGCCTCATCGACCTCGTCGGTGAGCTCGTCATCGCCCAGTCGATGGTCGTGCAGAATCCCGAGCTCAAGGCGATCACCAGCGCCCATCTCTCCCGTTGCCTCGGCCAGCTCCGCGGCATCACCTCCGATCTCCAGCGGACGGCGATGTCGCTGCGGATGGTGCCGATCCGCAGCACCTTCCAGAAGATGTCCCGGCTCGTCCGCGACCTCGCCCTCCAACAGGGGAAGGAGATCGCCCTCGAGCTCGAGGGGGAGGAGACCGAGCTCGACCGCAACATCGTCGAGGAGCTCAGCGATCCCCTCGTGCACATGATCCGCAACTCGGCCGACCACGGGATCGAGATGCCCGCGGCGCGAAGTGCCGCGGGGAAGCCCTCGGCCGGCACGATCACGCTCCGTGCCTTCCATCAGGGGGGCTTCATCGTCATCCAGATCGAGGACGACGGCCGCGGCCTGAGCCCGGCGAAGATCCGTGCCAAGGCGATCGAACGCGGCATCATCAGGGCCGACGAGATCCTCGACGACCGGGAAACGTTCGACCTCATCTTCGCCGCCGGCTTCTCCACCGCCGAGAAGGTCACCGATCTCTCCGGGCGGGGAGTCGGCATGGATGTCGTCCGCCGCAACATCGAGAAGATGCGGGGCAAGATCGAGATCGACTCGATCGAGGGGCGCGGGACGACGTTCACGCTCTACGTGCCGCTGACCCTGGCGATCATCGAGGGGCTCCTCGTCGGCATCGGCGACCAGCGCTACGTGATCCCGACCCTCTCGGTGCGTGAGTCGTTCCGTCCGCTCCCCGGGATGGTGACGCAGGTCCAAGGGCGGGGAGAGGTAGTCAGCGTCCGCGGCCGGCTGACGCCGATCCTCCGTCTCGGTCGCCACCTCAACACTCCCCACACCGCGACCGATCCCACCGAGGGGATCATCGTCGTCGTCGAGGCGGGGCAGGATTCCCGCTGCCTCCTCGTCGACCAACTCATCGGCAAGCAGGAGGTGGTGATCAAGAACCTCGGCGACATGTTCCGCCACCAGACGGAGTTCGCCGGCGCCGCCATCCTCGGCGACGGCCGCGTCGGCCTGATCCTCGACGTCAACGCCCTCGTGAAACTCAAAGCCCGCAACAACGGTGAGGCGGCGTGAGCGCGACTCCGCCACAGCCTCTTCCCGCCCCTCTTTCCACCTGCCGGAATCGACCGATGCCCCCTACGCCCCCCCAGCACCACAGCCACCCGGGCGCCACGCCGGGAAAATACCTCACGTTCACCCTCAGCGGGGAGTCGTACGGCATCCCGGTTCTCAAGGTCCGCGAGATCATCAGGCTCTGCCCGATCACTCCCGTCGCCAACATGCCTGAGCATGTCAAAGGAGTGATCAACCTCCGCGGGAAGGTCATCCCGCTGGTCGATCTCCGCGCCAAGTTCTGCCTGCCGATCTCCGCGGACACCGAGCGCAACTGCATCGTCGTCACCCAGATCGCCGCAGCCGGCGGCGGCACGCGGCTCTACGGGGTGATCGTCGACGGGGTCGAGGAGGTCGCCAACTTCACCGCCGCCGACATCGAGCCGACGCCCGATTTCGGCGGCGCCGTCGACTCGATGTTCATCACCGGGATGGCCAAATCGGGCACCGGCGTCAAGACGCTCATCGACCTCGACAAAATCTCCGCCGTGGATGGCACGATCGCCATCCAGGCCCTCGGACTCCCCTCCTCCCAAGCCTCCTGATCCCCGGACTCGCCATGAACAACTGGACCATCCCGCGCCGCATCCTGCTCGGCTTCCTCCTGCTGGTGATCCTCTCGCTCCTCATCGGTGCGATCGCCTTCTGGCGGATCGTCGGCGTGAACGGGCAAGTCACCCTCTTGGCGACGAACACCGTGCCGTCGGTCGTCGAGCTCGGCAAGATCACGCAAGCCAACGCCCGCTCGGGGCGGGCTGCCCGTCGCGTCCTCCAACTCGTCGACGAGCCGCAGCTCCAGGCCAACGCCGAAGCGGCCTTCCGTGAGGCGAAGAAGGTTGGCGACGCGTCGTGCGCCCTCTATGAGAAGAGCCTGGCGAGCGATGACAAGGACGTGAAGATGTTCGACCAGGCGCTCGAGGCCCGGACGCTCTTCTACAAGAATGCCGAGGCGCTCCTCGAGATGGTGAAGGGGAAGAAGCTCGAAGAGGCCGAGGACTTGCTCCTCAAGGTGGTCGATCCATCCCTCGAGGCCTGCGTCGACAGGTTCAGGGACTCGATCGACTACAACGCCGAGCTGGCGACCAAGGCATCCAAGGCAGCCGACGCGATCGTCACCTCGAGCTATTGGGTGATCGGCACGGCCCTGGCGCTTGCGGCGCTCGCCGGCCTCGCCGTCGGCTGGAGCATCATCCGGGCGGTGAGCCGGTCGCTCGGCATGATCTCGGATGCCCTCGAGGATGGCGCCACGCAGACCGCCTCGGCCTCTGGTCAAGTGTCGGCCGCCAGCCACCTCCTCGCCGAAGGCTGCAACGAGCAGGGCTCGAGCGTCGCCGAGACGAGCGCCGCCCTCGAGGAGATGTCGGTGATGATCCGCAGCACCGCCGACAACGCCGTCAAGGCAAAGGCCTTCGCCAACCAGGCCCGGGTCGCGGCCCAGTCGGGGGCGGAGACGATGGTGGAGATGAACACCGCCATGCATGCCATCGAGGCCTCGAGCGCCGAGGTGGCGAAGATCGTGAAAAACATCGACGAGATCGCCTTCCAGACGAACATCCTCGCGCTCAACGCGGCGGTCGAGGCGGCTCGGGCCGGCGAGGCCGGGGCCGGGTTCGCGGTCGTCGCCGACGAGGTCCGCTCCCTCGCGCAGCGTTCCGCCGCGGCCGCCAAGGAGACCGCCGAGAAGATCGACGCGGCGATCGCCAACAGCCAGCGCGGGTCGCTCAGCTGCGGCAAGGTGGGGGAGTCGCTCCACGAGATCGTGGAGAAGGTGGCCGCGGCCGACGCTCTCGTGGCGGAGATCTCGACGGCCGCCCGGGAGCAGTCGCAGGGGATCCAGCAGGTCGGCACGGCGATGGCACAGCTCGACAAGGTGACGCAGGGCAATGCCATCAACGCCCAGCAGAGCGCCTCCGCCGCGGAAGAGCTCAATAGCCAGGCCCGCACCCTCCAAGAGATGGTCGGCTACCTCCGCTCGCTCGTTACCGGCTCCGAGGGCACCGGCATCGCGCCACAATCGCGCACCGCCGCACGGCGAGTCGACGCGATCCCGACGAAGGTTGCCAGGCAGGTGATCCGCTCCGGTGCCCCGCTCCGCGGCCTCACCGAGGGGACGAGGGGGGGAAGAATGCAGATCCCGATGCCGGGTGACGCGGGTGCGTCGGGCGATCAGGAGGACCGCAACTTCACCAAGTTCTGAGCCCGGCTTTGAACGAGGTTCTGAGCGACGAAACGCCCCGTTGATCGACCGGGGGGTCTATGATGAACAAACGCCTCCCGGTCGGACCGGGAACGGTCTGGGTTCTCCCGCACGGCGGGGGCCGCGAATGGAGTCACCCGCTCGGCGGATCCCCCGGAGATCCGCCCCCTGCCGCCATGGTTCTCCCCTCCGAAGCCATCCTCACGGCTCAGGCCTACGACTTCCTGGCCAACCTCGTCTACGAGCACAGCCGGATCCGCCTCGGGCCCGACCGGCAGTCTCTCGTGGCCGGCCGGCTGCGACAGCGACTCGTCGCCCTCGGGCTGGAGACCTACGACGACTACTGCCTCCTCCTCAAGAGCCCGCAGGGCGCCGACGAGGTCGATGCTCTCATCGACCTCATCTCCACCAACCACACCCACTTCTTCCGCGAGCCATCGCATTTCGATCTGCTCTCCCGGCAGATCCTTCCCAGGCTTGCGGAAACGTCGATCGCCGAGATGCGGCCGCTCCGCTTCTGGTGCGCGGCTTGCTCGTCGGGGGAGGAGGTCTATTCGCTGGCGATCGTGCTGGCGGAATTCTGCCGGCTCCGGCCGGCTGTGCACTGGCAGATCGAGGCTTCCGACATCTCCCAGCGGATGCTCGAGCGCTGCCAGCAGGGGATCTACGACGCCGACAAGGTGAGCGTGCCTCAGCCCGAATGGCTCGAGCGCTATTTCCTCCGCGGCATCGGTGAGCGCGAGGGCTATTACCGGGTCAAGAACGAGCTTCGCCGCCAGGTGACCGTGCGGTACGTCAATCTCTTCCAGGACGTTTATCCCGTCCCGCGCGGGCTCGACGTCATCTTCTGCCGCAATGTCATGATCTACTTCGATGTCCCCTCGCGGAACACGCTCATCGAGCGATTGACCGATCAACTCGCCCCCGGGGGCATCCTCTTCGTCGGCCACTCGGAGAGCCTCATCGGACTCCGCCATGGCCTCCGCACGATCGCCCCGAGTGTCTACATGCGTCCCGAGTGACATGTCACCGGGCCGCTCGAGGGCCCCGATTCCAGCCAGGTCTCCCATGAGCGTCCCGTCACCCCAGCGAAAACTCCGCGTGCTCGTCGTCGATGATTCGGCGCTCGTGCGGAAGACGATCACCGATTGCCTCAATCTCGACCCGGGGATCGAGGTCGTGGGATCGGCCTGCGATCCGTATGTGGCCCGCGAAAAGATCATGCGGCTCGACCCCGACGTGCTCACGCTCGATCTCGAGATGCCGCGGATGGACGGGCTGACGTTCCTCCGCATCCTCATGCAGCATCACCCGATGCCGGTGGTGGTGGTCAGCTCGCTGGCGCAGGCCGGATCGCAGGTAGCGCTTGATGCCCTCGAGGCGGGCGCCGTCGACGTCCTCGCCAAGCCCAACGGCACGATGTCGGTCGGGGCGCTCGCCGGCCAACTCGCCCACCACGTCAAGGCGGCCGCGGCCTCCGTGCGCTTCCGTCGCCAGATCGGCCGGAACGAACGGCCGGCACCGGCAGCTTCCACTTCCCCTCCGGCCTCCGTCCGGCCATCGCCGGCGGCGGAGGCCCCGGTCTCGGGAGCCAAGCCGGGGCCTTACACCGGACGCGTCGACAGCCGCCAGTTGATCGTCATCGGGGCCTCGACCGGGGGCGTTGAGGCGTTGCGGAACGTGCTCCCCAATCTCCCGGCGGGCCTGCCGCCGATCGCGGTCGTCCAACACATCTCCCCCTACTTCTCCAAGGCGGTCGCCGATCGACTCGACACCCTCTGCCCGATCCCGGTCTTGGAGGCCGAGGACGGCATGATCCTCGAGCGCGGCACCTGCGTCGTAGCGCCGGGCGACTTCCACCTCGCCCTCACCTGGCAGGGGGAGGGCTACCGGACACGGCTCATGCAGACGCCCCCGGTGCACCACTGCCGGCCGAGCGTGGATGTCCTCTTCCGCTCCGTGGCCGAGTCGGGGGGACAGCATGTCGTCGCGGCGCTCCTGACGGGGATGGGGAGCGACGGCGCGATGGGGATGGAAGCGATCCGCAAGGCGGGGGGACGGACGATCGCCGAGCACGAGAAGACCTGCGTCGTCTACGGCATGCCGCGGGCGGCGATCGAGCTCGGCGTCGTCGATCTCGTTCTCCCGCTCCCACAGATCGCAGGCGCGATCGTCGACGCGGTGGGCCGCAAGCCGCTGCCGCCGGCCTGAGGCGAAGGCAGAATCCCGGGCGTGCGATTGGGAGCCGCGGGGTCAGGCCCCGGAGACTCGACCGTTGAGGAAAAACGTCTTCACGGCGCCGAGTCCCTTGCACTCGACGAACCCGCGATCTTCGAGGACGAATCGCCCCCGGAGCTGCTCCGCCGTCTGCTCGGAGAGGTGGATCCGGCCGGGCTGCCCCGACGATTCCATCCGGCTGGCGACGTTGACGGTGTCGCCCCACAGGTCGTAGGTGAACTTGATCTTGCCGATGACGCCCGCCACGACCGGCCCGGTGTGGATGCCGACCCGCATCTGGAGTTCGGTGCCGCTTTCGCGATTGAGGGCAGCGAGGGCATCGATCATGGCGAGGGCGCAGTCGGCCACCACGGTGGCGTGGTCATCGCGGTGGAGCGGCAGCCCGCCGACGAGCATGTAGCAGTCGCCGATCGTCTTGATCTTCTCGACGCCATGCTCCTCGACGATGTGGTCGAAGGCGGTGAAGATCCCGTTCAGCATCGAAACGAGATCGGCCGGGGTCGTCTTCCGCGACAGCGCCGTGAAGCCACACAGATCGGCGAACATCACCGAGACGATCTCGTGACCGTTGGCGATCGACTTCTCCCCCCCCTTGAGGCGGCCAGCGATCGCCGACGGGAGGATGTTGAGGAGGAGCCGCTCCGACTTCTCCCGTTCCCGCTCCACGAGCTCTTTCTCGGCCTGGAGTTGAAGGAGCCGCAGCTGCTCCAGATCGCGGAGCCGCTTCTTCTCCAGCGACGTCGTCACCCTGGCGCGGAGGAGCGTGAGATTCGGCGGCTTGGTGAGGTAGTCCTCGGCCCCGGCCTCGATGCACTGCACCGCCATGTCGATCTGGTCGGCGCCGGAAATGACGATCACCGGCAGCCCCTTGAGGGTCGGCGTGACGTTCATCGTCGCCAGAACCTCGAGCCCCGTCATCACCGGCATCTCCATGTCGAGGAGCACCAGATCGAAGGGGGCGGCCTGCATCTTCGCGACGGCATCGCCACCATCGACCGCCTCGACGACGTTCCGGAAGCCGAGTTCCACCAGCGCCTTCTTGAGGACGGCGCGCATCATCCGGCTATCGTCGACGAGGAGGACCTGAGCCTTGGAGAGCCAGTTGTCAGCCAGCGCGGGCTCGGCTGCGTCGGTGGGGAGGTCGTCGGTCACCGCGTCGTCTCCGGCAACAGGTCGCAGCGGCCGTCCGTTCCGGCCAAACGGATCGGGGGGTCCGTCAGGCCGGATGAACGTGGGACTCGCAGGCCAATTGGTCGTGGGCTTCTTGGACGAGTGCTTCGGTCTCGTCCCAGCCGATGCAGCCGTCGGTGATCGAGACGCCGTAGGTGAGCTTCGAGCGGTCGGCCTGGGCGGGCTGGCTGCCGGGCTGGAGGTTACTTTCGAGCATCATGCCGACGATCGAGCGGTCGCCGGCGACGCGTTGGGCGAGGACGTCGCGCCACACGATCGACTGGCGGCGATGGTCCTTGCCCGAATTGGCGTGGCTGCAATCGACGATCACCCTGGGCGGAAGGCCGGCCGCCTCGAGGCGCGTGCGGGCCTCGTGAAGGACTTCGGGGGCGTAGTTCGAGCCGCTCCGGCCGCCGCGGAGCATGAGCACCCCCCAGGGATTGCCGGTGGTCGAGACGACGCAGGTGCCGCCGTCGTTGTCGATGCCGAGGAAGCTGTGCGGGGCCCGAGCCGACTGCATGGCATCGACGGCCGCTTGGAGCGAGCCGTCGGTGGAGTTCTTGAAACCGACCGGCATCGACAGGCCGCTGGCCATCTGACGGTGGGTGGGAGACTCGGTCGTCCGGGCACCGATAGCCCCGAGGACGATCGTGTCGGCGATGTACTGAGGCGTGATCGGCTCGAGGAATTCCGTCGCCGTCGGCAGCCCCATCCTGGCAATCTCGATGAGGAGCCCCCGGGCGATCCGCAGGCCGGTGCCGACGTCGAAGCTGTCGTCGATGTGGGGGTCGTTGATCAGCCCCTTCCAGCCGACGGTCGTCCGGGGCTTCTCGAAATAGACGCGCATCACGACGAGGACCCGCTCGGAGACCCGCTCGGCGAGGGTCCGCAACCGGCCTGCGTACTCGCGGGCGGCGTCGAGGTCGTGGATCGAACAGGGGCCGACGACCGCGAGGAGCCGGGGATCCTCCCCCGACAACACCCGCTCCACCGCGAGGCGACCGTCGAGGATCGTGGAGGTGGCGGCAGTGTCGAGAGGGAGCAGGGCCATCAGGCGAGCGGGGGGCACCAGCGCATCCAGACTGCGGATCCGCAGGTTGGACGTCGGCGGGCCGGCCGCGCCTGCAGGGGGGGCGGAGAGGGTGGAGGGGCGGGAGGTGGTGTCGGCTGGATTCATCCTCTCACTCTACACCATGCCTGCGGACCGATCCCCCGGCGCCGGCGGTTGCCGAGAAAAAACCGGCGTTTTCCCCGGTTGGCCGCCCAGCGACGGGCTGCCGGCGGGGCCCGGATTCCGCCCGGCCCGACCGGGGCGAAAAACCGGGACGGCCCCTCACGCCCCGGGGCACTTTTCGTGTATTTTTGAGGGAGTTGTTTTCCGTCGTCCGCTCCCCACCGATCGACCGCACCACCGAAGGACCTCCGCCATGGCCACAGCTTCACGCCCCCGCACGACCGACACCGTGATCTCCGGTGCCGACGTGGTGGTCGAGTCGCTCATCGCCCACGGTGTCGACGTGATCTTCGCCTATCCGGGCGGGGCGAGCATGCCCCTCCATCAGTCGCTCACCCGCTACTCCGATCGGATCCGGACGATCCTCCCCCGTCACGAGCAGGGGGGGGCGTTCGCGGCTCAGGGCTACGCCCGCACGACCGGGCGGATCGGCGTCTGCATGGGCACCAGCGGCCCCGGAGCCCTCAACCTCGTCACGGCGATCGCCGACGCGAAGCTCGACAGCATTCCGATGCTCGTCCTCACGGGGCAGGTCGGCACGAGCGTCATCGGCACTGACGCCTTCCAGGAAACGCCGATGGTGGAGGTCTGCCGTGGGATCACGAAGCACCACTACCTCGTCACCGATCCAGCCGACATCGCCCGCGTGATGCGCGAGGCGTTCCATATCGCCACCACCGGTCGCCCCGGCCCGGTGCTCGTCGATCTCCCCAAGAACATCCAGGTCGCCCAACTCGTCCCGGATTACGCCGAAGCGATGAACCTGCCCGGCTATCGGCCGGAGGTTCGTCGGGCCCACCCGGAGCAGATCGCCCAGGTGGCCGCGGCGATCAAGCGTGCCAAGCGCCCCGTGATCTACGCCGGTGGCGGCGTGATCTCCGCCGGTGCCTCCGAGGAGCTCCGCGAACTCGCTCGTCGCACCGGGATCCCGGTGACGATGACGCTCATGGGGCTGGGGGCCTACCCGGCCGACGACAAACTCTCGCTCGACATGCTCGGCATGCACGGCAGCGTCTACGCCAATTACGCCGTCGACGAGGCCGATCTCCTCCTCGCCCTCGGCGTTCGATTCGACGATCGGGTCACCGGGAAGGTGTCGGCCTTCGCCGAGCACGGCTTCATCGTCCACATCGACATCGACCCGTCCGAGCTCAACAAGAACAAGGTCGTCCACATCCCGATCGTGGCCGACGTCAAGGAGGCCCTCGGGCAGCTCAACAAGATCGTCGAGGCACCGACCGCCGACCTCGGCCCCTGGCACGACCGGATTGCCGAGTGGAAGCAGGAGGATCCGTTCTCCTACGACACCACCTACCCCGGCATCCTCGCCCAGGAGGCGATCGCGGAGTTGTCGCGACTGACGGCCAAGCGCGACACGATCATCACCGTCGGTGTGGGCCAGCACCAGATGTGGGCCGCGCAGTTCTACCAATTCCGCCGGCCGCGGACGTGGGTCTCGTCGAGCGGCCTCGGCACGATGGGCTTCGGCCTCCCGGCGGCCATGGGGGCCAAGGTGGCCCACCCGGATGCGCTTGTCGTCGACATCGACGGCGACGGCAGCATCCTCATGAACATCCAGGAACTGGCCACCTGCACCTGCGAGAACATCCCAGTCAAGGTGCTCCTCCTCAACAATCAGCACCTCGGCATGGTCGTCCAGTGGGAGGATCGGTTCTTCAAGGGGAACCGGGCTCATACGTACCTCGGGCCGATCAACAACCCCGAGGCGGCCGGGAAGGGAGACGGCATCTCGCCACAGAATCGCTATCCCGATTTCGTGGCGGTTGCCCGTGGCTTCGGCTGGCAGGCCGAGACGGTGTCGGAGAAGCGCGACCTCGAAGGCGCCCTCCTGCGGCTCATCGACGCCCCCGGCCCGGCCATCCTCGACGTGCAGGTTCCCTACCAGGAACACGTCCTGCCGATGATTCCGTCGGGGATGACCGTTCGCGACCTCATCAAGCGTTGACCGGGCGAGCGGGTCGCCGCGGCGGATCGGGATCGCGAAGCTCCGTGAGGCGACCTCCTGCCTCAATCGCCCTCCCCGCGACGGTCGAACATGCCAGGGGATTCTCTGCGCGGCGGTGGCAATAAGCTTGATCAACGTCCCCCAGCGTCCTACGATAGAAAGCGGGGGGAGGGGGTTGGTGAGGCATGCCGTGAGAAGTCGTGGCATGGCGCTGCACGTCGATGGCGAACGACGCCTTCTCCCCGATGATTTTCTTCATTTTTTCATCTCGTGCCTCGAAGGTGTCTACTATGCGCACAACGAAACGATCCGGTTTTACCCTGGTCGAACTTCTGGTGGTCATTGCGATCATCGGTACTCTCGTCGGCCTCTTGCTGCCGGCGGTTCAGGCAGCACGTGAAGCGGCCAGGCGGTCGCAGTGCTCGAACAGCTTGAAGCAGCAGGGACTCGCGTTCCAAAACTGCCATGACGCCATGCAGGCCTTTCCCAACGGCGGTGCTGGCACCTCTTGGTGGGCCACGCCCTACTCGGCGGAGACGTGGGGACACTCGCAGTGGGTGCGACTCCTCCCGTACATGGAAGAAAACGGCCCCTACTCGCAGCTCAAGTGGTGCTCGAAAGGCGGGGCGGTGCTCAGCTCCGGCTGGGATGGCAACGCCGCCGTGTGGCAGAACATGCGGGTCAAGGCGCTGATCTGCCCGTCGTCGTCGCTCAAGAACAACGGTCCGTGGAACAACTTCACCAGCAGTTACTACGGCATCGCTGGCGCTGTTCCGATGCAGTTCGGGCCCATGCCGTCCGGGTCGTTCCAATCCACGGCAGGCATGGCGTTCAACGACGACGGCGCTTGGGGGATCACCTCCGGTCGAGGCATGATCCCGAATTACGGGAACGGCACGTCGAACGTCTCAGGTGACGCCGTTGGGCCGCAGATTCTTGGGTTGAAAATGTCTGCGTGCAGCGACGGGACGTCGAAGACCCTGATGGTTGGTGAAATGAGCGGGCTCGTGTTCGGCGCGCCGGGGACCGAAGGCCAAGATCGCAGGCCGTCCCGCAACTGGGGATGGCACATGGGCGGCCTCTCCGGCTGGCGTGACTGGGGGCCGCACACCAACAATGTCACCCTGCGCTATGCTCCCAACGCGAAGGTTCTGGGTCAGCCCGGGGTGAAGGATTGGGGCGCTTGGGCCGATGCGTCTCCGGCCAATCCGCCGCTCACGTCGTCCCATCCCGGTGGTGTCATGACGTTGCGAGTCGACGGGTCTGTTCAGTTCATGAACGACGGCATCGATCTGCAGACGATGACCCTGCTTGCGGTGCGTGACGATGGCCAGCCGGTCTCCGACGACTGACCGCCTGCCGGTTGTTCGCTTCAGATTGAATCAACATGATTGCGGCACGGCCGCCCTCCCGCTCACGTGATCGGGAGGGCGGCCTCCGTAATGGGGAGTGGTCGGTGTCGGTTGCTTCGATGGAAACGGCGTCGGGTCGCGACACGCACGCGGTTACCGGGGCAACGGCCCACCGCCGACTCGAGGTCAAGCTTTTTCGTTTTTTGGACAAGATTTCAACGGGAGGAACAAATCATGGGTCGAGCGGTCCTGCAATTCGCGCTGATGACGTTCGCCGTGCTCACTCTGACAGGGTGCGGTGGTGAGAAGCCCCAGTCGGCCGAGACGCAGCAGAAGCGGCTCCAGGACTCGGAAGAGTCGATGAAGAAGGGGATGGACGCGATGAAGGGGATGAAGGGCATGCCGGGCGGCGCGAAGCGCTGATTCCACCCGGCACTCCCGGCGGCAACCAACCGGTTCGCCGGGGGAGAAAGAAAACGCAGAAAGATCGGCTTTTCCCGATCCTGCCGTGACGAGGTCGACCGGACCGCGATCGATATCGCTGACGGTCTTCGTGGTTCGGCGGCCATTGCGGAAAGCCTTCTCATCGACACCGATGCGGGTGATCTCGACGGCGTCCTTTCGAGAGCGGCCACGAGCCGCGGCTCGCTCGAGGAAATGCCACGCCCGATCCCCAATGATGCCGATCGGGGCACAGGCACAGCCCGGTGTCGAAAATGGGGCGAGCGTCCGGGGGGAGGAGGTATGCTCCTACATCGATTCACTCCCAAAAGCCCGGTTGGTCGGTTGTTTTCATTCGTCTGTTCATCCATTCGTTTCCAGGAGTCAAACCATGCACGCCATGCCCAACGGCGGCCGACGGGCGTTCACGCTCGTTGAATTGCTCGTCGTCATCGCCATCATCGGCACCCTCGTCGGCCTCCTCCTCCCCGCCGTTCAGTCGGCCCGTCAGGCAGCCCGGCGGAGCCAGAGTCTCAACAACCTCAAGCAGCTCGGCTTGGGGATGCACAACCTCTCCGACGCCAACAAAGACTATCTCCCTCCGGCCTACATCGAGCACTGGCTCAACCCGGCCGATCCAGGCCACATGTACAAGGGCCCCTACGCCCCGAAGATGACCGGCACTGGCCTCTACTTCGTCCTGCCGTTCATCGAACAGCAGGGGATCTACACGAAGGGGAAAGTGAACTACGACGCCAACGGCGAATCAGCCCAGTACCACTCGTACGACGTCTATGGCGGCGACGGCAAGGCCCGCAACTGGAACAACAGCCCCTTCCAGCAGAAGGTGCCGTCGTTCGTCAATCCGCTCGATGCCACCTCTGCCGAGACGACCCATGGCTGGGGATCGACCGGCTACGCGATGAACTTCCAGGTCTTCGGAAACCCCAAGCACCCCTGGGGCTACTGGTGGCCCTTGATGGGCGCCACGCAACTCTCCCAGATCCCCGACGGCACGACGAAGACGATCCTCCTCGCCGAGGCGCGGGCCGGATGCCAAGGGGGTAACAACGGGGCCAATGGCAAGCTCTGGGGCCACGGCCAGTGGAACCCCGACTGGATGCCGCTCATCGGCGCCACCGGCCAGAACTTCACCAACTACGGCCCGTTCAACGCGTCGAGCAACGCCTGGCTGCCGCCGCAGATGAATCCGACCGACCAGACCTGCGTCCCCTACCGGGCCACCGCCTTCGGCACGACCTGCCAGGTGACGATGGCCGATGCCAGCACGCGATCGATCGATGCCAACATCGATCAGACCGCCTGGATGTACCTCCTCCAGAAGGACGACGGTCAGGCCAGCGCCGGCGAGTGGTGAGCTCGACCAGCCTCGGTTTCCGTCCGGCCCGCCAGCCATGGCGGGCCGGACGGGCCCTGGGCGAAGGCCCCATGTCCGTTTCGAATCCCGCGTCCCAGCCCTCTCCATCCCCTGCATCCCGGAGAACATTCCCTTGTCCCTGGCGCTCTTTCCCCGTCGCACGATCGTCGCCACTGCCCTCCTGACCTGTCTCGCGGGATGCTCCGGAGGAGGCGCCCCCCCTTCGGGGACCGTGACCGGCAAGGTGACGATCGACGGCCAGCCGGTGACCGGTGGTTCGATCCGCTTCCACCCGACCGCGGCCGACTCGAAGTCGAAGCCCTCCGGCGGGGTAATCGGGGCCGATGGCAGCTACAGCGTTCCCGACGCCCCCGTCGGCGCCTGCAAGGTGACCGTCGATACCGGCGTCGCCAAGGGGGCCGCCGCGAAGAACGAGCCGAAGGGGCCGGGCGCCGAGGTGATGAAAAAGATGCAGGGCCCACCGGCCGGCATGCCGGCGATGGGCGGAGGCAACGGCACCGGCTTTGCCAGCGGCACCAAGCCGATCCCGATCGAGCCCACCTACTCGTCAGCCGCCTCCACGCCGCTGACCGCCGAGGTGAAGCGCGGGGCCAACACGTTCAATTTCGAGGTCAAATGACGTTCGAGGTGGCGTGACGGCCGAGGTCCAGCGACGAGCGTTCGCCGCGGCCGCGCTCGTCACGCCGACGAGCGATCACTTGCCGCCGAAGGGATCGTTGTCGTCGGCGGGCTTTGCCGGCGTGCCTTCGGCATCCCCGTCCGGCGTCGCGGCCTCTTCGTCGTCCCCTGGGCGGATAAAGGCCAGGGCCTCGAGGATCACGTCGTCGGTCCGCTTCTCATCGAGCTCGAGGCCGTATTTGCGGAAGAGTTCGGCGTAGGACTGACTGGCTGCCTTGTCATCCCCGGAGAGCAGGGCGGCCACCCCGGCCTTGCCATCCTCGGTGAGGAGCGCGTCGGCGAGGGTCACCAGCCGCCACGCCGTACGGCGAAGCGACTGATCGGGTACGAGTTGCGGCACGGCCACGCCGCCACCTCCCATGCCGGGCATCGACATGCCAGGCGGCATCCCCGGCCGCATCGGCATCATGCCCCCGCCGCCGGTGCCGCCGCCACCGCCCGTAATCTGTTGCTCGTAGCGGCGGTCGCGGAGGATCCCCTCGTCGACTTCGAGAACGGCCACGGCCAGTTCCGTCACGCCGTTGGTCGCCTCGACTGCCTGGATCTCCGACTTCGGCGTCGCCGTGGCGCCGAGCGCCGCGGCGGCCCGGACGCGCACATCCAGCGAGCGATCCTTGTCGTTCATGACGCCGACGAGGGTCGCAGCCAACTCCTTCGGCGACGACTTCAAGACGGTCGTGAGGATCGACAGCGCCCGGGAGGCAAGCCAGTCGGAAACGACCGGCTGCTCGACGGAGGGCTTCTCGGCGACGATCGCGAGGATCGCCGGCCTGGCCCCCTTCGCGAACTCGGTCTGCCGGTCGCCGCCGGTGCGTTTGGCGACATCGGCATGGCGGACGAGCCCCGCCATCGCGGCCACCCGCACGCTCGGGTCGAGCGTGGCGTCGCCGGCGACAGCCGCGAGCTGGCTGACTGCGGCCGGCCACACGGTGCCATCCTTGTTGTCCTTGGCCCGCAGTTCACCGACGAGGAGCATCGCGTTG
Organism: Planctomycetaceae bacterium; assembly: GCA_947453375.1. Lineage (GTDB taxonomy): Bacteria > Planctomycetota > Planctomycetia > Pirellulales > UBA1268 > QWOP01. The sequence goes on along the minus strand of CANGGT010000014.1, from coordinate 12,007 downwards.
ACCCGGGCCGCCAGGGAAGCCTCCGGGTTTTTGGCGATCGTCACCGCTGCGTCGGCAACCGCCTTGGAGGCTTCATCGAAGGCCCGGTCGTCGGTGATGCCGACGACGAGGATGTCGCGCATCTTCTTCCGCACCCGGTCGAGGATCGGGCGATTGGCGTCGTTGGCCAGCTGCGGCATCGCCTTCTTGACGACGAAATCCTGGGCGGCCGGACTGAAACCGCCTCCCGTCTTGAGGGGCTCCCGGTAGCTCTTTTCCGCATCCTGCTCGATCTTCGTCCAGGCGGCATTCCGGGTCGCATCACCGGCTGGCTTGGCTTCTTCGTCGGCTCCTTCCTGAGCTGTCCCCTCCCCTTCCTCCTGCGCCGGGACGAGGCTCCCCGTCGCGACGATCAGCCCGGTCGCGAACAGCACTGCGGCCCATCGCGGGCTTCGCCCGGCGGCCGATCGCCGGCGGCTCCCAGGACGCGGCGCGGCACCGGCAGGGGCAAACAAGCTCGAGGGGCGGAACATGGCAACTCTCCTCCGAAGGCTCATCTCACGGACAGACTCTGGATCCCGACCAATCACACCACCCAGCGGCGATCAACCGCCCGGCGTCTGCACCCCGCCAGGCCGCCCACTCGGAGGCGTGCTTCCACGGACTCCACCCCCCGGAGGCATCGATCCCCGCGAGCCCCCTGGAGGTCCGCCCGGCGGAGTCCCGGCACCGCCCCCCGGAGGGCCGAACAGGGCGCCACCACCGGGGAACAGCGACGAACCGCCCGCTTCACCATCCTTGTCCTTTTTCTTGCCATCGTCGGCCGTCGGCAGCGTCTGGGCATACCGCTCGTAGTCGCGCTGCGAATCGACGGCGGAGGCGACGGAGAATGTCCCGTCCTCACGGAGGAAGAGGAGTTCGAGCGGCTCCGAAGGGCCAACCGCTCCCCCCTTCTTCGTATCGCCATCCTCCATCCGACCGCGGGCATCGACGAGGAGGCTGTTGGTCGTCACGCTCTCGGCGTTCTTCGCGTCGGGTCCCTTGGCCTGCTTCTTGTCGAAGTTGGCAAACGCACCCAGTTCCGTCGTCAGGCTCTTGAGGGCGTAATTCCCCGTCTCTGGGTTCTCCGCGAGGACGAGAACCTCGTAGCCGGTCTTCGACTTCCTCGCCTCCCCCTTGCGGAGCGCGCGGACGAGGAGCCCCGTCTTGTCGGGCACATGAGCAAGCGGACTCGCCTCGGACTTCTTCGCGGCGAGGATCGGCTTGTCGGCGAGATCGGCCTGGGAGAGGTACTGCGCCGGCAACCCGTAATTGGGATTCCGCACCGAGATCTGCACCCGATAGCGGTAGGTCTTTCCCGGCTCCACGGTCGTGTCGACGAAGCGGAACATCCGGTATTCGGGGAGCTTCATCTCCATCCCCATGCCCATTCCCATTCCCACGCCACCTTCACCGCCGCCCGTCATCCCCCCCATTCCGCCCCCCATCATCCCACCCGGCCCCATGCCTGGCGGCATCATCCCACCGGGGCCGCCCATCCTCGACGACATGCCCGACGGAGGCATGCGCATCCCGCGCGACCCGGTGCCGCCGGTTGGCTGACCATCGGAGTCGCCGCCGCCAGCCCCGCGTCCCATCGGCCCGCCCGGCATCATCCCCGGCGGCATCATCCCCCGGCTTCCCCCCGGCGGCATCATGCCCCGGCCCATTCCCGAGCCCATCCCGGCCCCCGGGCCCATCGGCGCTCCAGAGCCGGCGCCCGGGCCACCGAGAATGTTCGTCTTCGAAGCCTGCTCCGCTTCTTCAAGGGCGAGAGCCTCCCACTTCTCCTGCTCGATCTGCCGCTTCCGCAGCTGCTCGACCACCCACGGATGGAGCGACTCGGTCCCCCACGGATCCCCCGCCAAACGCGGAAGCGGGAAGACATACGGCACAACTTGGACGGCATTTTCGTCCATCGGCACGATCTGGGAGGGATCGAGTTGGAGGTCGGGGGGAGCGATCTCCGGCTGGATCCCGTTCCAGTCCTCGGCCGCCTTTGCCACCTTGTTGAGATCGAGACGGGTCCAGGTCAACTCGGCATCGGCCGGCGTGCCCGCGGGCACCTCGGCCCGTTCGATGCGGTAGTCGCTCCACAGCGGGATGTCGGCCTGGGTCTGGAGGCCACTGGAGGCGAAGGCCCGCATGAAGGCCTCCTGCTGGGCGTTGGCCGGCACGAGCGCCGTGACGAGACAGTAGGGGATGATCTTCCCCGGCATCACCTGCTGAGCGAACGGCAGCATCGAGCTGCCCTCGCCACCCATCATCGGCCCGCCCGGCCCCATCGGCCCCATCGGCCCGCCCATTTGGAACTTGCTCCTCCCCGTCCTCTGCGAGCCCGGGGGAGTCCCGCCAGCCGCGTCACCAGGGTCAGCCCCCTTCTTCTGCTTCTTCTTGTTTTTGTCCTTCTCCTTGCCGTCGTCGTTCTCTTTCGTATCCGGCATCCCCATCATCATTCCCTGATTGGGATCCTGGGCGACGGCGATCACCGCCCAGCCCGGACGGACACGGAGATCGACCAGCGGCAGCACCTCCGGAGCACTCCGCTTTGCCTTCTCGTCGGAGAGCGGGGTGTTGAAGATTCTCGGCACTGCCGGCGCGGCGACGACGTTCTCACGCCACGGCTCGACCAGCTTGGCCAAGCTCGGCCGCTTGGTCGTCTCGGCGGGCGGGCCCTTGGAATCGGCGATGTGCTTCATCGTCCGCCCGGCATGCTCGACGATCACCGTCGGGAGTTGCTCGCGCTTGGCCGGCTTCGTCCGCACCGCGTCGATCCCACCCCACACGAGGGTGCAGGCCAACGCGCCGAACAGCCCCACCACGAGTTTCTCACCGTGATTGAGGAAGAAGTCGACAATCGATTCCTTGCTCAAGTTGATGCTCGGCTTTTTCATGGCATCACCCTCCTGGGGGCGGACTGGACGTGGGCTTGGTTCTGGTTTTCGTTCTGGTTTCGGCGCCGGACTCGGGATCAAACGTGGAACTGGATCAAACGGCTGGCTCGGCTGGCGGGGGCTGATCGGCCGGAGGAGGCGTTTCACCTTCCGGCGCCGCTCCCTCCACGGGCGCCTGCGGACCGCCGCCGGGTGCGGCCGCGTCGGCTGGTGGCACGGCCGCGCCATCGGCCTCCGGAGCGGCGGGATCGACGGCCCCATCGGCCGCGGCCGCAGGCTCGACGCCGGCAGGATCGGCGGCCGCAGGCTCGGCTTCGGGCACGGCAGGCTCGTCGACGGCGGCGGGCGCCGGTTCGGCCGCATCGGCGGCAGCCCCGGCATCCGCAGCACCTTCCGCTGCCAACCCCAAGGCCTCGGGATTGGGAGGCGTTGCCAACGCGATCGTTCCGCGGATCTCGAGGACGATGTCATGCGGGCGGACCATCGATCCCGCCCCAGCCATCCCCGCCATCGGGCCATCCTCACCACCGCCCCCCATCGGAGGCCGCGACATCATGCCCCGATTGGAAGGGCCACCCATGCCCCCCCCCGGCGGTCCACCGGCCGGCGGACGACCGCCGCCCCCGCCCGGTGGCCCCATCATTCCCCCCGGTGGCCCACCGCCCATCCCGGGCATGCCGGCAGCGGCCGCAGGGGGATTGAGACGCACCTGGCGGATGTCGATCGGGACAGCCGAGGTGGCCAGCCGAATGAGGAAGCCATCGAGTTTGCGCTGATCGATCGTGACCCGGATCGTGAACGGCATGAGGTGGCTCATGAGGGCCGACGGCGACGTCGCCACCTCTTCCCCCTTGAGCGGCTTTCCGTCGGCGTCGACATAGATCCAGGTGAGGAAGGCCTCGTCGGTGGTGCCGGGGCCCTGTGCCGCGGCGGGGGCTCCCCCTTCGGAGTCTCCCCCTCCCGTCGGCGGCATCATCGACATCCCCCGCGTCATCCCCTGCTGCCCTTCCTTCGGCATGAAACGGGGATGCTGCGGCTTGACCTGGCCGCCGGCGCCAGCTGCACCGGCGTCGCCATCGCCCCCCGAGGAGGGCATCATCATGCCCCGACTCCCTCCCATCCCCATCCCCATGCCCATGCCCATCGCTCCGGCCCCTTCAGCGCCGGGCTCATGCATCCGCCCGACGGTCGAGAAAGCGGGCTCGTCCTCGCAGGCCGGATAGCCGACGGCGAGTTGCTCGACATGGGGAATCGCGGCGTCGTAAGTCCCTCCGGCCCCCTGATTCATGGCCGCGATCTGGTCGCACAGCAGGCCGTAGACGCGGAGTTCCTCCTGGGCGAGGAGCACCTGCTTCGTCTTCGGCGGCTTGTCCCAGTGGAAGGAGTCGTAGAGGAGTTGCTGGTCGGCAGGATTCCATTCCACGAGCGCATTCGAACGACGAGCCGCCATCCCGGGCATTCCCCCCCCTGGCTGCATCATCCGATTCATCATCATCGCCATCCCGCCGGGAGGGCCGCCGCCCTGTCCGTCCCCCCCGCCTTCGGCGAGTTGGGCGTCGGGATCGATCATCGCCGCGTCGGCTCCCATTCGGGCCGGGAGCTTCTTCACCATCTCGCGCACCGACGACTGATAGCGCTCGAGGAGTTGGCGCGGTAGTTCCTTGCCTGGGCGGAGATTGGAAAGGCGCTGGAGGAAGTCGGGGCCGAGTTCGGCGGGCCAGGTCTGGAGATCGGCCTGGCTGTCCCAGAAGCGTTGCCATTCGGCGAGCGTCTCACGCTTCACGCGGGCCGTGCGTTTGTCGATGTCAGTCGTCCAGGTGTCGTTGGGGTGGGGGGAGATCCCGTCGACCTGCTTGAGCGACGAGATCTTGCCGTCGATCTCCTTCCCCTTCGAAGCGATCTCCGCCGAGAGCTTCGTGTTGGTCATGAACAGTGTTGGCAGGACGAGCGCCGGCACCAACGGCGCGAGGAGCCAGAAGTGGTACTTCGCAAGGAAGTCCCAGTACGGGCGGACAGAGTCCGGGATCATGGCCATGGCTTTCCCCTTACGCTCGCGTGCGTCGTGATCAATTCGACATCCGACCGACTCTCTTCCAACCGACGGAATCGCTCTGTGAAACGGTCAATTGCCCGCCGCGGCATCCCCTTCGGCCGCCGGCTTCGGCGCCCCGGGAACGACCGGCTGCCAGGTGAACTGGAGGATGAAGTCATGACGCCGTAGCGGCGTCCCTTCGACGGCTCCTCCTGTCCCTCCCTGCCCCATCATGCCCGGCGGCATCATCCCCGGGCCCATTCCCGGCGGACGCATGCCAGGCCCCATCGACGGCGTTCCCCCGGGGCCACCGGGAGGGAATCCTGTCGCGTTTCCCGTGGCCGGACCAGCTCCCGGTGTCTCGGTCGTCCCCTCGGCCCCAGGCAACACCAGCCCGGCCACCCGCTCGATCGCGATCGGCGGCGACGAGACGATGACCGGATAACCGATGCCGAGTTCGGCCGGCGGCACGAGCTTTCCGGCGAGCGGCCCGGCCGCAACCGGCACGTCATCGAGCCGGCCGAGGAGGCCGTCGGCGAGCGTCTCGCGGACGAACTGAATCCCGACGCGGGGCTTCTGTGCTTCTTCGTTGTGGTAGTGATGGCCGCTGATCTGCACGACCCACCCCGGTCCCTTCGGCCCGGCATCGCCGGCCGCGGTCCACTTCGCCACCGGCGCGGGCGCTTCGCCCCCCTCCGGCGCGGCGGCTGCGGGATCGACAGCAGGCGCCCCCTCCTCGTCCTCCTCCACCTCATCGGCGGGGAAGGTCTCGAGCCACTGCGGCTTCACCTTCTCGAACCAGACGGCGAGATCGGGATACCACTGGCAATCGAGCCCGTCGACATGGATCTCGTTGCGCTCGGCGGGATTGGGAATCACCTTCCCCGGCTCGTCATGCGGGAGGAGCGTCTCCACCGCCCGAAGCATGTCGATCGACTGGAAGCGTCGGTCGGCCAGACGGACCAGATACTGCTGCTGGGCGACCGCCTCCTCCTGCTTCTTCTTCATCTCGTCGAGGGAGGAGATCGCTGCCGCCGAGCGGCTCTTCGCTGAGTCGGCCTCGCGGAAGGCGTTGGCATAGAGCTCGGGGGAGTAGGTCGTCCAGGCAAAGAACGTTCCCAGGAAGCTCAGCGCCGACGCGCCGAGGAGGCCGACCATCGCCCCGACGGCCCACGGCTTCTTCGATTCGATGAGCCGCTCGCGGACGATCTCCCCGGGGAGGAGATTCGTGTTGATCGACGCTTCCCGCACCCCCTGGAGGGCGAGGCCGTACGCCGTCCCGAACGCCAGCCGATTCTCCTTGAAGGTCGGCGCGGAGGTGACGTCGGCCCCCTCGAGGCAGCGGTAAGTGTCGAACCGCTGGACCTCGACATTGAGTTGCTTGCCGACGAAGTCGGCGAGCCCCTTGAGCTTCGAGGCATTGCCGAGGAGAAGGATCTTGCCAATCCGGGCCGACCGATCGGAGCCGGTGAAATAGTTGAGCGACCGCTGGAGTTCCGAGGCAAACTCGTTGAACACCGGCTTCATCGCATTGAACACGTCCTTGGCGTTTTCTGCCCGGGCCGCATTGCGTTTGAGTTGCTCCGCCTTGGCGAAGGTCAGCTTCATCCCCTGGACGAGGGCCTTGGTGAAGTTGTTGCCGCCGATCGGCATGCTCCGCTGCCAGATCCGCAGGCCGTTGGTGATGACGAGATCGGTGGCGTCGACGCCCATCGACACGAGCACCACCGACGGCGGCGGCTCGAGGGGATCGATCGTCGTCGGGTCGGGCATCTGATCGAAGACCAGCATGTTCAACAGCGCCATCGGCGAGAGCTGGAGGATGTCGACCTCGATGCCGGCTTCGGTGAGCGGCACGAGGGCCTTGGCAACCTGCTCCTTCTTCATCGCGAACAGGCCGACCTCGGCGTCGAGGACGAAGCCTCCCTCCTCGAGCCCGCCGACGAGCCGCTGCCAATCCCACTCCACCTGTTCGAGCGGGAAGGGGATCTGCTGCCGGGCCTCGTAGCGGACGATGTCGGGAATCTTCTTCGCCTCGATCGGCGGCAGCTTGATGAACTTCGAAAGGCCCGACTGCCCAGGGACCGAGACCGCGACGCGGTCGCCCTGGAGCTTGTTGCGGCCGACGAATTCCTGAAGCGCGGCGCGCACGAGTTCCACCGGATCGGCTTCCGGCTGGGAGAGGATCATCGGGTATTCGACGTAGTCGAACGCCTCGGCGGTGATCTTGCCCGGCTCGGCCGAATCCCGGCAACGAACCGCCTTGAGGGCGCACTTGCCGATGTCGATGCCCCAGACGTACGGACTGCGGGCCATGGCCTGTTCCAACGAGAGGAGGGGGGAGAAGAGGGGCGGACTCGCGGCAAGCGCTCCGCCAGCCTCACTTTACGAACGATCTCTGCGGGGTGTCAAACCGGTCACGATTGGTTCGGGGCTGAGCACGACGGCGGGTTGATTCCTTGGTTGCCACCCCTGAAAAAGGTGGCAGCCGGCAGTACACTTCTCCCCCATGACACCGCGCAGGACCATCGTTTTCTTTCCCTGCCACTCGCTCGATGATTTTCCCACGTGGCTGGGAGACTCCGAGGCCGACGAACTGCTGGCGGCATGGACCGCGGCGTGGCATCCCCGCTTGATCGCCGCAGCCGGGCGGATGCCCGCCTGGGCAAGTGTCGAGGTGCCCCCAGGGAATGACGCGGAGGTCCTGGGGATCGTTACAGCCTCCTGTGACGACCGGCTCGTCGGGCGTCTCGACCCCGCGTCGACCCCCGGAAGCCGCTGGGTACGGCGGGCCGGAGACCGGCCGGCAACGGTCCGGCAGGCCCTTGCGGCACTCGGTCTGTCCGGTGATCCCGAGCCTCCGGCTTCCCTGCCGCCGTCGCCCCCGACCGAACCGACCGACCCGACCCAACCGCGTCCACCCCGGCAGGCCGGGGTCGATGACTTCCACGCCTTCGGGTTGGCCTGGCTGCTCTCGGAATTGCTCGCCCGGCGGATGCGGTCGACGACCGGGCTCGGCTCCACCGCGGCCTTTACCGGCGGGCCGAGCGATGAGCCGGCAACCGGATTCGAGGAGCGCCTCGTCGCCGGCGCCCGGGCCTTCGTGGCGGGGGATGCGACGGCGGCGGCCGAGGCTCTTGCCGAATGCTACGGGCACCTCGAGGCGGCCCGGGCCCGGTACTACCCCGTCGATGTCTGGCTCATCGATCTGGTCCTCCTCGCCGACACGACCCTCGGCCCCCGGCTGGCCGCCGAACTCGACGCCCCGGTGCCGTTGGCCCTCGTCGCCACCGGCCGGCTCATCGAGACGTTAGCCCGCACCGACGCGACGTTGACGGCCCGGCTCCGGCAGGCGTGTGACGCCGGGCGGGTCGCCCCGGCCGGCGGCCGGTATGACGAGGAACCGCTCGACGGACTCTTCCCCGAGACGATCCGCGAGTCGTTCCTCCAAGGACATCGGGCGTGGAGGCAGGCGGTCGGGAGAGTTCCGGCAACCTTCGCCCAGTTCGGCGGCGGCTGGTCGGCGATCCTCCCCCAGATCCTCACTCACTTCGACTATGCCGGCGTGATCTGGAACCTCTTCGACGGGACGCCGCTCCCCGATCCGGGGCTCGGTCGGATCCGCTGGGAAGGGACCGGCAGCGGATGCTTGGAGGGGATCGCCCGCCCCCCGCTCGACGCCCGCCGGTCGGCGACGGTCCTCAATCTCGCCGACCGGATCGGCGACGCTCTCGACAACGAACACACCGCGGTCATCCAGTTCGCCCACTATGCCGGGATGGCGAGCCCTTGGTTTGACGACCTCCGCCGGATCGGCGCCTGGACGACCGCCCTGGGAACGTTCGTCACCCCCGACGAACACTTCCGTCGTACTCCCGGTTCCGGCAAGCTCGTCTCCTGGGAGCCCGACAGCTATCCGGTCTCCCGGCCACCGGCCGATGCCGCTCCGGCACGCGACTCCGCCCCCGCCGCTGACCCGATCGCCCCGCGCGTCGCCGCTGTCCGCAGCGAGGCCCAGCGACTCGTCGCCGGTCGGAAGGTGCTCGCCGGATTGCCGGCGGCCGCGACGGCGGCGCCCGGCCCCGGTGGCAAGCGGGTCATCCGTGAGGCTGGCGTTCCCGAAGTCGCCCCCACGGCCCCCAAGCCGGCCGCCGCGGCGAAGAAGAAGGCATCCGGCGGACTGTTCAGTGGCCTGGCCCGCGGCCTTTTCGGCGGTGGCGGGGACGACCGCCTCGTCCTCGAGCACGACCAACTGCGCATCCGCGTCCACCCGCAGACCGGCGGGCTGCTGTCGGTGAGACGCCCCGAGGATCGCGGCAATCGTCTCTCGCAACATCTCGCCATGCGCACCACCCGCCCCGCGCCGGCGGTTGGATCACCGTGGGAGGATCCGCAGGAGCGGGCGGAGTATGCGATCTCGACCGCCGAGAGCGTGACGCGGACGGGTGAACGGACGATTCTGAGCCGTGGCCACTGCAGCGACGCCAAGGGACGGAAGCTCCTCACCTTTACGCAGCATGTGGAGCTCCTCGAAGGCCTTCCACTGGCCCGCCTCGACATCGAAGTCGCCCTCGTCGCCCCCACGCCCCCCGGCGCCGTTGCCCCCCTCGAGCGGTACGCCGCCTGCCGTTTTGCCTGGAACGAGAACGATGACCTCGATGTCGTCCGCAGCCTCCACGGCCAGGCGGTGGTCACGGAACGGACCCTGATCACGGCGCCCCATTTCCTCGCCCTGCGCCCCGTCCACGGCGGTGGAGTCGCCGACGTCAACATCCTCACCGGCGGCCTCCCCTGGCATCTCCGGGCGAGCCCACACATCCTCGATGCTCTCCTTCTCGCCGGCGACGGCGCCACGGGGAAGTTCACGCTCGCCGTCGGCCTCGGCCTCGCCCGACCGTGGGAGGCCGCCCTCGATCTGATCGCCACTGGAAGCCCCGCACTTCCCCCCTCCGGCCCACCGGCCACCGGTGCCGATCACGTCCGCATCACCTGGCAGGGCCCGGTGATGGAGGCGGGCCGGCCGATCGGTGTCCGCGTCGGACTGGTCGAGACGCAGGGGAAGGGAGGGGACGTCACGGTCGATTGGGGCTTCGACGTCGCCGCCGCGCGCGTGGCCGACGCCCTCGGCCGGCCGGGTGGCTCCCAGGCGGTCACCGTCGCGGGACGATCGACGACCACCTACCTGCGACGCTGGGAGTGGCTCCAGATCGACCTCCTCTTCCCCGGCCAGAATGGCGCGGGAGAATGGCCGTCGAAGGAGAGCGCAACCCCATGATCGTGACCCTCGACGGACCGGCCGGCGCCGGCAAGAGCTCCACGGCCCGCGAACTCGCTCGCCGCCTCGGCTGGTGTTACATGGACACCGGCGCCATGTATCGTGCCGTGGCCTTGGTCGCCACCCGCCGCGGCATCCCGCTCGCCGACGAGGCCCAACTCGCGGCGGTCGCCGAAGCGATCGAGATCCATTTCGAGCATGGGAAGGTGTTCGTTGACCGGGAGGAGGTTACGGCCGAGATCCGCACGGAGGCCAACACTGCCGCGACGCGCCCCGTCGCCAACGCGCCGCTGGTGCGCGTCGCCATGAAGCAGATTCAGCGGCGGATGGCCGCTGGACGCGACGTCGTCACCGAGGGGCGGGATCAGGGTTCGGAAGTCTTTCCGCAGGCCGAACTGAAGGTGTTTCTGACCGCGTCCCCCGAGGAGCGGGCCCGCCGCCGCCTCGCCGAGGAGCTGGCCAAGGGGCGGCAGGTGACCCTCGAGGAAATCCTCGCCTCCCAGGAGGATCGCGATCACGGCGACACGCACCGCGAAGTGGGGGCGATGCGCCAGGCCGAAGGGGCGGAGCTCCTCGACACCGACGGCATGGACCGGGAGGCGGTGCTCGCCGTGCTGCTGGCGTGGGTCGATGCCCGCCGCGAGGCCCCGCCGACCGCCCCCGAGCCTGGGCCGCCGCCATCATGACCCGTGCGGCCGAGCCCGATCACGCCGACATCGCGCCGACCCACACCCTCTTCGGCCGGATGTTCTACGACACGCTCTGGGTGCTCTGTCGCAACCTCGGCGTGGCGCTGTTCGGCATCCGCTACCGGTTCGCCGACCCGTTGCCGCGCGAGGGGGGCCTGCTCGTGCTCTCCTCCCATCAGAGCCATCTCGACCCGCTCCTCCTCGGCCTCGTCTGCGAGCGGCGGCTGTCGAGCCTGGCGCGGAGTTCGCTGTTCCGCTGGGGGCCGTTTGGCGCGATCATCTCCGCCCTTGATGCCGTTCCGATCGACCGAGAGGCCTCGTCGGTGGCGGCGATGAAGACGGTCATCCGCAAGCTCCGTGGGGGCGGGGCCGTGACCATTTTCCCGGAGGGAACGCGGACCCGCGACGGCCGGCTCGGCGATGTGCAAAGCGGATTCGCGCTCGTGGCAAAACGGGCCGGCGTGCCGATCCTCCCGGTGGCGATCGTCGGGGCCTGGGAATGCTGGCCGCGGACTCGCTTGCTGCCGCTCCCGGGGAGGATCCGCCTCGAGTTCGGCCCGATCATCCCGGCCGCGGATGTGGCAGCGATGGACGGCTCGACGCTCGTCGCCCTCGTCACCCAAAAGCTCACCGAACTCGACGCAGAGGCACGCCGGCTCCGCGACGGCGGGGCCGCGGAGTCCTCGCCGCGACGGGCCGCGCTCACGGCGGCGAAGTCGGCTGGGCGTCGCCGGGCAACGGAGTCTCCAGCTGGGGAAAAGGAGGCGTCGGTGCCGGTGGAAATGCCTCCGTCTCCGCCGGAGGAGCCTGCATCGCCGGCCCACCCCCCGGCGCCGGCTGCGCCGCTTGAGGAACCGTCGCCGCCACCCCCGCGCGCTTGAACGGATCGATCCGCCCCCCGCCGGGACCGGGAGGGGGCGCGTTCGTCGCGCCGCTGAAGGGGAGCTTCGGCCATTCAAGATTCATCCCCGGCCAGGCCGCTGGCGTGCTGCCAGCCGGAGGCGCGGCCGTGGCCGCCGACATCGCCGGAGGCGGGGCTGCATCGGTGGCGGGGAGGTTCGGGGCCGCGAGCACTTCACCGGGGGTGGGGAAGCTCCGG
>CANGGT010000013.1 GCA_947453375.1 Planctomycetaceae bacterium | reverse complement strand
CGGGTCTGAACGGTGCGGCTGGCAAGGACGGGAAGAACGGCGTCGATGGCAAGGCTGGTCCTGCTGGTCCTGCCGGGAAGGATGGCAAGAACGGCGTCGACGGGAAGCCGGGTCTGGCTGGTGCGGCTGGCAAGGACGGGAAGAACGGCGTCGATGGCAAGGCTGGTCTGGCTGGTCCCGCCGGGAAGGATGGCAAGAACGGCGTCGACGGGAAGCCTGGGCCCGTGGGGCCGGCTGGTCCGAAGGGCGATCGGGGGCCTGCTGGGAGCGATCTCCGCACCGGTGCCCGTGACATCACCGCGCTGCTGCGGTTGCCGGACGCCGCCCGCCTGGACAACGCCGTGCTCCGTCGTGTCGGTGACACGGTGGAGCTCTCGCTCTCCGGTCTGCGGAGCAAGAAGCGGATCGATGCGGTGCTCGGGAAGGTGCCAGTCGGCTTCCGGCCGTCGCGTCACCAGAGCCTGTGCACGTCGGACGCCGATTTCGAGCAGGTTCGCGTCAGTGTCGATGCCGAGGGCTCAGCGGCGATCTCCGCCGCTCAGCCGAAGCAGGCTGCCGGCCTGGCTGCGACCTCGACATCGCTCGTGTGGCTCACCGACGACGAATGGCCGACGAAGTTGCCGGGGAAGGATTGGCGCTGATCGCCGTCCCTCCTGCCAATGACAACACCCGACGGGGGTGGTGCGGGGCCTTGCGGTCCTGCATCACCCCCGCGGTCGTTCATGCACCGCGGGGGGCGTCGCCGCGCTGCGGTCGCTTCCGGGGGCGACGCTCACGGCATCCGAGCAAGCACGTCGAGCACGACGGAGGGATCGATCCCGTCAACGAGTTCGACCTCCGCGAGCCGCTTGGAGAGGATGAACCGGAGCCTGCCGTGGAGGGTCTTCTTGTCACGGGCCATGAGCGCCACCAGTTCCTCGGGCGAGGGTTTCGGGCCCGGAGGGAGTCGCACCGGCAGGTGCAAGGCTGCGAGGAGGGCGTCCTGGCGTCGGGCAAGCTCGGCGGGGATCCGGCCGAGCCGGACGGCGAGTTCCGCGGCATCGGCCATGCCGATCGCCACCGCCTCGCCATGGAGAAGCATGCCATAGCCGAGGGCATTCTCGTAGGCGTGGGCGAAGGTATGGCCGTAATTGAGGATCGCCCGGAGCCCGGTCCGTTCGTGTTCGTCGCGGGAGACCACCGAGGCCTTGAGCGACGCGGATCGGACGACGATGGCGTCGACGTCGGCCGGCTCGCGGGCAAGGATCGCCTCGGCGCGGCTCTCGAGCCTCTCGAGGAGATCGCTGTCGAGGATCATCCCGTACTTCACCACCTCGGCCAGGCCGCTGATGTACTCGCGTGGCGGGAGCGTGGCGATGGTTTCGGTGTCGGCCAGAACACCACGCGGCTGCCAGAAGGCGCCGACGAGATTCTTGCCGCCGTGGAGGTTGATGCCTGTCTTGCCGCCGATCGCGGAGTCGACCTGGGCTACCAGCGTCGTCGGCACCTGCCAGACCGGCAAACCGCGGGCGAACGTGGCGGCGACGAAACCGGCCAGATCGCCCACCACCCCGCCCCCGACGGCGACGATGTGGGTGCCACGGTCGACGTTTGCGGCCGCGAGGGCCTCCCACAGACGCTCCGCCTCGGCCACCGACTTCGACCCCTCTCCCCGCGGGACGGGGATCGTGAGGGTGTCGATCCCGGCGTGTCGCAGCGATCCATCGATGGCATCGGCGTGCGTCGCGAGCACGCCGCTGTCGGCGATGATCACGGCCCGACGGGCGCCGGCGGCCGCGAGCGCGGCCCCGGACGAAGCGAGCACCCCGGGGCCGATCTTGATCTCGTAGGAACGTTCGGCCAGTTCGACACGGACGACGGTGACGGCCACGTCAGGCGACGCTCACGCGCTCGATGTCCTCCGGCGTGACCCGAATCACGCGGGCGAACCCGGAGTGCTGGCGGACATAGTCGAGGTCCGCCGCCTCGGTGGGGCTGGCATGGAGCAGCAACGCGGCCTTGGCCTTGTCGGCTGCCGACCAGTCCTCGTACTCATCGGGCCACTCCGTGTGCTTTTCCACGACGAGCGCTTCGCGGTATGGGTCGAAGGCGTTGGACATCGACGAGGGCTCCTGGATTGAACGGACCGAGTTCGGACGGACCGAATCATCGACGCAGAAGTATACATTGGTGCCGGACACGTTCCTCGCTGGAGATCGCCCCATGCCGCCCCCCGGTTCGCCTGCCGCTTCCGGGCCCTCGTCTTCCAGGTCGACGGAGGCTGTTGGCTCCGGGGCCCGGCTCGTCATCGGATTGGTCGTCCTGGGGGTGACCGCCGGCCTCGTCGGCATTTGGTACCAGCGGGGACAGACGCGCCGCTGCCTCGCGTTCTACGGCCCAGAAGCCGCGAGGATGGTGACAGCCGCGCCGGTCGTCGAGCTCTGGACGTTGGCCCCGGCGGCCGATCCGGGTGTGTTGGTGGCACTGGAACGCGCCGACGTTTCGCAGGCCCCGGGTTTGGTTCACCTCCGCCGGGGGCTCGTCGAGGACGCCAACTTCCGCTGGAAGGTCAGTCCGCCGAGCGTGGGTGGCCGGCTCCCCGCGGAGTCGTGGGACCGGGCCCTCATGTTCTCCGATCCCGCCACGGGCCGCCCCCCGGTCGTGCTCGTGATCGATCTCGTCGAGGCTCCGGGCGGGCCAGGTGGGGCTGAAGCCGCGGTCGGCAGCCTGGCCGTGGTGGGGCGGCCGGGGAGGATCGGCCTGGGCCGGATTGCCGGTGGGCTGGCCAAATGGTTGAGCCGAAAACCGTGAAACAGCCAGAGGATTCCGGGGACAAACCGGGCTTTTGACCACGCCGCTGGGAGCCTATCCTCCCGCCGAATCGGTGGAGTGAACGACGGATCCCGCTGCGCTCGCCAGATGGTCGGCGGGCCAGAGAGGGGTCGCTCCGCGATCGTTTTCCGGACGGAGTTCCCAAGAGGCTCACTCGCATGCGCTCGATCGCCGTGGCCAATCAGAAGGGTGGCGTCGGCAAGACGACCACCTCGGTGAACCTCGCCGTGGCGCTGGCCCGGGCGGGGCAGGACGTCTGCCTTGTTGATCTCGATCCGCAGGCCCACGCCACCCTCCATGCCGGGGTGCAGCCCGGGCTCCATCCGCTCTCCGCCTACGACGTCCTCGTCGGTGGCGCACCGCTATCCGAAGCCCGCGTCACGGCGGCGGAACGCCTCCACGTCATCCCCTCCCACATCGATCTTTCCGCCGTGGAGATGGCGTTGGCCAACCGGCCTGGCCGCGAGGGGATCCTCCGGCAGCGGATCGAAGCCGACGACGCCTGCCAGGGGCAGGGGGACGGCGTGCGCCACGACGCGATGATCATCGACTGCCCCCCGTCGCTCGGGCTTCTGTCGCTCAATGCGATGGCGAGCGTCGATGAGGTCCTCCTTCCGCTCCAGCCCCACTTCCTCGCCCTCCACGGGCTCTCGAAGCTCCTGGAAACCATGGAACTCGTGGCCGACCGGGTCAATCCACGGCTCCGGCTTCTGGGGGTGGTGCTCTGCATGTACGAGTCATCCACCCGGCTTGCCAACGAGGTGGCCCGCGATGTCGAGAGTTTTTTCGAATCGGGGCGCGATCGGCATCCGGCGTGGGCCAATGCCCGGGTATTCCGCACGAGGATCCGCCGGAACATTCGCCTCGCCGAAGCCCCGAGCTTTGGCCAGTCGATCTTCGACTATGCCCCCGACTCCCACGGCGCCGAAGACTACGCGGCGCTGGCCGGCGAAGTGATTCAGCCCGCCGTCGAATGCCGCGACGTCCGCCGCGCCGCGTGACGGCGGACGGGAACGGCCGCCGGGTCGGTGGAGACGGGTTGGCCAGGCCCCTCGAGACTGGTCCCCGGCAGTCCGACGTCGATGGCCATCCCATCGGGGATTCCCGGATGCAGTTCGGGAATCCACCAATAATTCGACGCGCACGGCTCGACCCCGGCGAGAATGCCGGTGGCGTCAAAGTCCTCGGCGGAAAGAAACATCGGGCCAAGGGCCTCGACGCCGTTCGGCGTCTTGGCGGGAGCGATGGGATCGGTAACGGGCATCGTGCAACAGCCCTCGGGCCTCGTGGACTGCCGATGGGGTCGACAGCGCCGCCGCCGAAGTGTCTTTCGGCAGGTGATTGACGGGGAGGCCAGTTTCTGGACAGGCCTCCCGGAACTCCGCCATGATGGTTCGGGGGTTTTGGGAAAGCAAGGTAATCTGTGGCGATTGGGCCGGTTGTCCGTGTTTTCACCGGAAAAGTCAGGGTTTCCGTATCTTCGGGGGGATAAACAAGGAACGGGGGAACTCGACACATGGCTAGCCTGCCGCCGGCAGCGGATGACTCGCTCACAACCACCACCTCGGGTGCCCTGCGCACCGCGGGAGGCCTCGCCGCGCCCTGCGCAGTGCGATGGGGGAATGTGCGGGGCCCACGCCGCATCGGAATCGCGTTCCTTGTCGCCGTTGCCTCGGTGGCCGCCGCGAACCTCGCTGCCTCCGCAGTCGAGCCGGCCGGCTACCGCCGGTTGGCCCCGGGCGTGCTCACGGTCATCCCGGCCGACCGATCAGGGGATGACGCCCTCCTCCGCGCCGATCTCCCCGAGATCACCGAGGGGCTGATCGATCTTGCCTGGGAGCCGAAGCAGTCGCCGATCGGCGCCACGCTTGTCGAGCAGGGGCGCAACCGCGACTTCCCTCGCGACATCTGGTCGCTCGAGTTCGCCTTCAAGCCCCCGCGGCAGATTGACGTCGATGTCCCGAGCCGCGACTTCCGCATGCAGCGGAAGCGGGTTTGGTATCTGCTCTACCGGGTAAAGAACACCGGTGCCCGTCGGATCGTCATGGCGGACGGGGACGCGACCCGCCTCCGCAGCGAGACGGTGCAAAAGCCGGTGCGGTTCCTGCCGCACTTTGTCCTCGAGAGTGTCGAGGGGCTCTCCAAGCAGGAGGGGGTCTTGTCCTACCGCGCGTACCTCGATCGAGTCGTGCCGGGCGCCGTGGCTGCGATCCGTGAACGCGAGGACGCCCGCATCGATCTCCATGACAGCGCCCGGATGACGGAACGCGACCTTGCTCCCGGCGAGGAACGTTGGGGCGTGGCGGTGTGGGAGGATGTCGATCCGCGGATCGACTACTTCTCGATCTACGTCCGTGGTCTCACCAACGCCATCCGCTGGCGGACGCGGGCCGATGCCACGTTCGCGGCAGACTCGGTGCCGGTGGCAGGCGAGGAGCACGCCCTGGAGAGCCTGCGACTCGACTTTTGGCGGCCCGGCGATGACTCCACCAGCCTCGGTGAGGAGATGAGTGTCGGCCATGCCGGCATGTACGAGCGTCGGGCGATCGGCAATCGTGTCCTCGAAGCGTTGGGACGCGGACGGCAGACCGCTTCGTCGCCGAGGGAGGGACTCGATCGACTGGGACTGACGTGGGAGGAGATCCTCGATCCCCCGGCTGCCGTGAAGGCTGCCGGAGCGGTCGATCGAGATGCTCCGCCGAGCCTCATTCCGCTCTCGAAGGTCGTCGCTGCCCTGGCCCGACTCCAGCCCCCCGCGGCCCGTCCGGCAGCGATCGGAACGCTGTTTGGCCAGGTGGGACAGGAATGGTTCGAGGATCTCGTCCGCGGGTTGTCGGCGCCGCTCGATGACGAGCGTGCCGCCCTCCGCCGTGGCATGCTCGATCGTTGCGGACTCTCGGAGGAGGATGTCTCGGTCAGGCCGCTGGAATCGCTCGTCAAAGTCCTCTCGGCCCTCGAGGCGACAACTCCCGCTGCCACACGCCGATCGGCGGCGGTGGCCTTGTTCGGCAGCGCCGCTCCGCGCCTCGATGCCCTGATCCATGAACTCGATCTGGCCCGTGCCAGGGTGGTGCTCGACGACATGGATTTCGACCGTCGCCCCGTCCTTACAGGGGGGGCGCTGACCGCCTACGACACGATGCTCACGGTCTTCGGGGCGGAGACGGACACCGAAAAGCGGGCCCGGATGGTGACCGGGCTTTTGGGGGCAGAGGGCCCCTCGCTCCTCGCCGCCGCCACGGCCGTCCGCGAGGGCGTTGACCACGCCTGGGTTTTCCGGTACGAACAGTGATCTGGGACCGGAGTGCTCCAGAGCCTGCTTCCCTCTCTCGAGGGGTTTGCTGTCCTTTTGGGTCCTCCTGCCCGATCCGGTTTCCACTCGAGTCCCTTTCGCAGAACCCGCTCCGAGGTCGATTGTCATGGCACACAAAAAAGGTCAGGGGTCAAGTCGTAATGGTCGTGACTCCAACGCCCAGATGCGCGGCGTGAAGAAGTTCGCCGGCCAGCAGGTGCGTGCCGGGAACATCCTCGTCCGCCAGGTCGGCACCAAGTTCCACCCCGGCAAGAACGTGGGAATGGGCACCGACTACACCCTCTTTGCCCTCATCGATGGCGTGGTCGCCTTCGACCGCGAGGGGCGTCGCGTCAACGTTCAGGCTTGATCGATCCCTTCCTTCCCCCCCAGCCCGTGAGGGGCAGGCGAGACCGTGTTCGTCGACCGCGTCCATCTTGAGGTAGCGGCCGGCGACGGCGGGCGAGGTAGCTCGAGCTTCCGTCGCGAGAAGTACATTCCCCGCGGCGGGCCCGACGGCGGGGATGGTGGCAGTGGCGGCAGCGTGATTCTCCGCGCCCAGCCAGGGGTCGATTCTCTGGCGGCTCTGGCCCACCGGATGCAATGGCGGGCTGAATCGGGCCAGTCTGGCGGCCCGCAGAACTGCAAGGGGCGTTCGGCAGCCGATCTTCTCCTCCCCGTTCCCCCCGGCACGATCGTCATTGACGAAGCGTCCGGGCTCGTGCTCCGGGATCTTGCCGCCCCCGGCGATGAACTCGTCGCTGCCAAGGGGGGCGCCGGCGGGTTCGGCAACGTCCACTTCAAGTCGTCGACGAACCGGGCCCCTCGGGAGACGACACCCGGCGAGAAGGGGGAAGTCCGCAGGATTCTCCTCGAGCTCAAGGTGATCGCCGACGTCGGCCTCGTCGGCAAGCCGAACGCCGGAAAGAGCACGCTCCTTTCCCGACTCTCCCGCGCCCGCCCCGAAATCGCCGACTACGCATTCACGACGAAGACGCCGATGCTGGGGATCGTGTCGATCTCGCGCGATCGCAGTTTCGTGCTTGCCGACCTTCCCGGCCTCATCGAGGGGGCCCACGCTGGCCACGGCCTCGGTCACGAGTTCCTCCGTCATGTCGAGCGGGCCGGGATCATCGTGCATGTCGTCGAGCCGCAGCCGATGGATGGCACCGATCCACTCGCGAATTACCGGGCGATCCGCGAGGAACTGGTGCTCCACGATCCTCGGCTCGGGGAGCGACCGGAGATTCTCGTCGTCAGCAAGTCCGAGCTCCCCGCCGCTGCCGAGGCCCGCGAGGCCCTCGAGACGGCCACCGGCCGGCCCGTGATCGCCGTCAGCGCTGTCACTGGGGAGGGCCTCGATCGCCTGCTGGCCGCGGTGGTGCGCGAGATGGACAGTCCTCGGACCGATCCCGCGCCGTAACCCCGAGCGTGGCGGCGGAACGCTGCCGCCTTCGGCCCGCTCCTCCCTGAGGACCGCCCGCATGCCCCTTCCCGACGCTGCCGTGGGTCTGTCCGGCCGATCGGCGGAGACGCTGCTCCTCGCCGATGTGGGGAACAGCCGGATCAAACTCGCCGTGGTTGCCGACCGTGGCCTCGATGCCGGCGGGAGTCGGGTCGGCCTGCCGACGGTCCGCCAGCGGCTGGAGATCGACAACCGGGGTCTCCGCACAAACCTCCTGCGTGAATGGCTCGGCGTCGCTGCCCCCGGGGCGGCGGTGATCCTCGTGGCGAGTGTCCACGACGCCGCTGCAGGGGTGCTCGAGATGGCGCTTGTCGAGGAGTCGGCGACCGGCCGACGGCCGCTTCGGCAGCGGAGGGTCGGCTATGCCGATCTGCCCTGCCTGCCTGCGGTCGCCGAGCCGCACCGGGTGGGGATCGATCGGCTCGCGGCGGCTGCCGCCGCGGCAGCGATAAAGCCGAGGGGCGAAGGGGCGATCGTCGTCGATTGTGGCACCGCGGCGACGGTCGATCTCATCGCACCCGATGGTCGATTCCTGGGGGGGGCCATCCTCCCTGGGCCGACGCTGATGGCGCGGGCGTTGGCTCAGGGGACCAGCAAGCTCCCCGAGGTCTTCGCCCTGGAGCATGCCGATCCTCCGGCGATGCCCGGCGGAAACACGCGCGAGGCGATCGCCGCCGGCGTCGGCTGGGGCATGCGGGGAGCGATCGCCGAACTCGTGACCCAGTCGCGGATGGCCCTTGGGCCATCCGCCACGGTGTATGTCACCGGAGGGTGGAGCCGGGCGATCCTGCCGGCTGTCCCTGGGGCGATCGAGGTCCCCGACCTCGTTCTGGTGGGGATCGCGCTGGCGGCAGAGCGGGCGCTGGCACGCTGAGTTGCCCGACAATCGTCGGTGCGGGCAGTGGGAGGGCGGTGCGATTGCAGGTAGACTTCGTCCTCCCCGGTCTTTCCCCGCTCCAGCCCCTCCTGATCCTGCGACGTTCCATGGCGAAGTCCTCTGCTGATCCCTCCGTGGCCTCCCCGCTCGCTCCAGCCCTCGAGCGTGCCTTGGCCGCTGCGCGGATTGCCGAGGAGACCCGCGGCACCGACATCCGCATCCTCGACCTGCGCGAGGTGACGCCGATGTTCGATTACTTCGTCGTCGCCACCGGAACGAGCCGTCGGCAGATCCACTCGATGGCCGACGAGATCGAGCAGGTCATGAAGCGGGAATGGAACGACCGCAAGCGTGGTGGCGAGGGATATGAGGAGGGGCGTTGGATCGTCCTTGATTACGGCGACGTCGTGGTCCAATTGTTCGATGCCGAGGCCCGCGACTACTGGGACCTCGAGCACCTCTGGAGCGAGGCCCGCCGCGTCCCCCTTCCGTCGGCGGGAGCCGCGACGTGATGGTGGGCGACACTGCACGGGCCCCCGCACCCGCCTCTGCCGGGACGTTCCGTGACCGGTTGCGGAAGTGCTTCGCCGCTGCCTTCCGCAGCCTTGCCGCCGATGGGGTCGTGGCAATCGACGCCGCGGAGATTCCTGCGCTGCTCGAGCAGGTTCGGGAGACGGCTGACGCCAAGTTCGGCGACTACTCCGGCACCATGGCGATGGGGCTGGCGAAGAAGGCGGGGAAAAAACCCCGCGACCTCGCCCTCGAGATCGCCCGCCGCCTGGCCGACGCGCCCGGCTACGCCGAGGCGTTCGCTCCTCCCGGTGATCCCGTCGGCCCCGGGTTCATCAATGTCCGGATCCGGGACGAGGCCCTCGGCGCCGCCGTGTCGGCGGCCTTCCGCGACGAGCGTCTCGGGGTCCCCGCGGTGGCGGTTCCCGAAACGATCGTCATCGATTTCAGTTCGCCGAACGTCGCCAAGCCGATGCACGTCGGCCACATCCGCTCGACGGTGATCGGTGACGCGTTGGCCCGGATCCTCGGCTTCCGCGGCCACGACACGATCACCGACAACCACCTCGGCGATTGGGGCACGCAGTTCGGGATGATCCTCTGGGGCTGGAAGCGATTCGGCGACGAGGCTGCCTTCGCCGCTGATCCCACCGGCGAACTGGGACGGATCTACCGCACGGTCCGCAAACTCGCCGATGGCAAGCCGGAGGAGATCGCCGCAGACCCGTCGATCGCGGCTCTGGCTGCGAAGTATCCCGACGCCGGTCGCGAGGTCCTCCTCGAGACTGCCAGGCTCCACGAGGGGGATGCCGACAACCGGGCCCTTTGGGAGCGGTTCATGCCGGCGTGCCTTGGCGATATCGAGCGGCTCTACGGCCGTCTCGACGTCCGCTTCGATCACACCCTTGGGGAGAGCTTCTTCCAGCCGTTCTTGGCCGGGGTCGTCGATGACCTCGAGGCGAAGGGGCTGGCCCGCGAGAGCCGCGGGGCAATGGGGGTCTTCCTCGACGGCGATGACAAGCCACCGTTTCTCGTCCGCAAGGCCGACGGTGCCTTCCTCTACGCGACGACCGACCTGGCGACGATCCGCTGGCGGCTCGACCACTGGAAGCCCGACCGGATCCTCTACGTCGTCGACCACCGTCAGGGGCAGCACTTCGATCAACTGTTCGAGACGGCCAAACGTTGGGGCGTCGACGGCGTCGACCTCGTCCATGTCGCCTTCGGCACCGTGCTCGGGGACGACGGCAAGCCGTTCAAGACCCGGGCCGGCGACACGGTGGGGCTCGAATCACTCCTCGACGAGGGGGTGGAGCGGGCCGCAGCCCTCACTGCCGGCGACGAGGGGCTGTCGGTGGAGGAACGCCGCCTCGTCGCCGAGACGGTCGGCATTGGCGCCATCAAGTACGCCGATCTCTGTCAGAACCGGACGACCGACTACGTCTTCAGTTACGACAAGATGCTCCTCCTCACCGGCAATACGGCAGCCTACATGCAGTACGCCGTGGCCCGGGTGGAAGGGGTGCTGGAGAAGGGGGGGATCGATCGCGAGGCTCTGCGGAAAGCGGCTCCGCCGATCGTGCTCGCCGATCCGAAGGAACGCGCCTTGGCCCTCGAGATCGCCCGCTTTGGCGAGGTGCTCGAGGATGTCGAAGCCGACTACCGGCCGAACGTCCTCACCGCCTGGCTCTACGAACTCGCCGGCTGCTATTCGGCCTTCTATGACGCCCTGCCGATCCTGAAGTGCTCCGAGCCGGAGCGGTCGAACCGGCTGGCGCTTTGCGACCTCACCGGCCGGGTGTTGCGGAAGGGGCTGGAACTGCTCGGTATCGGCACTGTCCGCAAGATGTGACCGCCGCCGGTCACCGAGGAATCGTGAGATCATGAGCCGGCAACTGGCCAGCATCCGCAACATCGGCATCGTCGCCCACATCGACGCGGGCAAGACCACGCTCACCGAGCGGATGCTCTTCTATACCAAGTCGAGCCACCGCCTCGGCGACGTCGACAAAGGGACGACCGTCACCGACTTCGATCCCGAGGAGCAGGAGCGTGGGATCACGATCTACTCCGCGGCCGTGAGCTTCCGGTGGCGTGACGTGACGGTGAACCTCATCGACACTCCCGGGCACGTCGATTTCACTGCCGAGGTGGAGCGATCGCTTCGCGTTCTCGACGGGGCGGTGGTCGTCTTCTCGGCCCGCGAGGGAGTCGAGGCGCAGAGCGAGACGGTGTGGCGTCAGGCCGACAAGTACCACGTGCCGCGGGTGGCGCTGGTCAACAAACTCGACCGCGAGGGGGCCGACTTCTTCGGCACCGTCAACCAAATCGAAAAGCGGCTCGGTGCCAAGCCGCTGGTGCTCCACGTGCCCCTCGGCATGGGGCCGCCGCACGTCAAGGATCCCTTCCGCGGGATCGTCGACCTCGTCGAGATGACGCTTCTTACCTATCCGCCGCGGGACGAAGTCCTCGAAGGGAATGCCCCAGCCGAGGCTTTCGAGGTTGGCCCGATCCCCGATGACGTCGCCGACCTGGCGGCCGAATGGCGCGAGCAACTCGTCTCCACCCTCTTCGATTTCTCCGATGAGCTCGCCGAACTGGCGATGAACGAGGCGCCGATCCCCACTCAGGTGATCCGCAAGGCGATCCGCGAAGCGACCCTCGCCCGCCGCGTCGTGCCGGTCCTCGCCGGATCCGCCCTCGACTGCATCGGCGTGCAACCGGTGCTCGACGCGGTCGCCTTCTATCTCCCCAGCCCGCTCGACGTGCCCCCCGTCGAGGGCCTCGACCCGACGAAGAAGACGCCGGTCACGGTCAAGCGTGCGGCCGATCCGGCGGCGCCCTTCTGCGGGCTCGTGTTCAAGATCCTCGCCGAGAAGCATGGCGACCTGTACTTCGTCCGCATCTACTCAGGCACCCTCAAGGCAGGGAGCCGGATGTGGAATCCGCTCCGGCAGAAGAAGGAGAACATCGCCCAGCTGTGGCGCGTGCAGGCCGATCGCCGCGAGCAGATCGAGAAGTGCGAAGCAGGGGACATCGTCGGGGTCATCGGCCCCCGCAACAGCATCACCGGCGACACGCTCTGCGACGCCGATGCCCCGGTGATCCTCGAATCGATCGAGTTTCCCGAGACGGTGATCTCGATGGCCATCGAGCCGGAGACGAGCCTCGAGCGGAAGAAGCTCGGCGATGTCCTCGAGATGATGAAGCGTCAGGATCCGACGTTCCGTGCCAGCGAGAGCGAGGAGACGGGGCAGACGCTCATCTCTGGCATGGGCGAGCTCCATCTCGAGGTGATCCGGCACAGGCTCCAGCGAGATTTCAACCTCAAGTGCCGCGTCCACAAACCGCGGGTGAGTTACAAGGAGACGCTCCGCAGCGCCGCCACGGTCGTCGGGCAGTCGAATCGTCAGGTCGCCGGCCAGACGCTCGTCGCCACCGTCACGATTCGGGCCGAGCCGACCGACGACCAATCGAGCGTCACCGTCGAGCAGGGGTGGTTTCCCGAGAACGAGGCCCTCGCCGACATCGCCGCGGCCATGACGCTGGCGGTGAGGGAGAGCGCGGAGCGGGGGGGGCTCAAGGGGTGTCCGCTGTGGGGCGTGCGGATCGTCGTCCTTGAGAGCCCGATCCCCGAGCCGCCGCCGGGGGAGGTTGCGATCCGGATCGCGGCCGCCGATGCCGTCGACAAACTCCTCGCTGCTGCCGGATCGGTCCTTCTGGAGCCGGTGATGCGGGTCGAGGTGAGCGTGCCGGAGGAGCATCTCGGCGACGTCATCAACGATCTCCAGCAGCGGCGAGCGATCATCACGGCGACCGAGATCCGCGGTGGGGTGACGGTGCTCACGGCGGAGGCTCCGCTGGCGAGCATGTTCGGTTATTCGGCGGCGGTCCGGAGCGTGAGTCAGGGGCGGGCGAGCTTTACGATGGCCCCGCTCAAGTACGGCCCCGCCCCGGCGGAAACGGCCGACGCGTTCATGTGAGCGGCGGGCAGAGCGGTATCGGTCGCGCCCTCCGGTACGCCATCACGATCAGTCGCCGCTCCCGTACTCCGCCTGGAGGAGGACGCGGACGTAGTGGATTGCGGCGTGGTCGGCCAGATCGCGGACGACCACCCTTCCGATCGCGTCGCTGCGGGAGAGTTCTGCAAACAGCCGCTCCCGCGCGGAACGGGCCGAGTCTGTCTCGCCTCGTACCAGCGCCGCCGACAGGCTGGCAAGCGCCTCGAGCAATGCCGCCGCGTTCATTTCCGACACGGTGATGCCGAGATCCTCTCGGTAGTCGCTCCGTGCCTGCCGCTGATCGGCGGCGACGCTCTCGTCGCTCGGGTCGACGAGAATGCTTCCCCGCCGATCGAGGTAGAAAAGCGGCCCGTGGTGGACAAAGGAGTGGTCCCAGCCGCGTGTTGCCGCGATCCGTGCCGCGGTCCCGGCCGCGAGCCTCACCGACTGCCGCAGCGCCGCCTGCGATGCGGCGGCGAGCCACCCCGCCGGACTGCCGAGATTGTCGAGGAGGCCGTCGGCAAGGTCTTCGATATCGGCCTCGGTGAAGCGGGCCGGGGGCACGCGTGGGACGAGATCGCAGCAGTGCACGTAGCGTCGCACCGGCTGACGCGGTTGGAGGCCGAGCGTGGCGGTGCCGACGCGCGGCGCGCCGAACGTCACCAGTTCCGCCTCTGGAAAGTCGAAGGCGCAGAGCGTGGCCAGGGCTCCACCGAGGCTGTGACCGGTGACGATCGCGCGGCCGGGCGGCTCGAGCAGCCAAGGCTCGAGGGGGCCGCGCAGCTCGTCGAACGTCCGGCCGTAGCCGCGTTGGACGATCGTCCCCGGCCGCCACTCGATCGGATCGACGAGCAGATTGGCGAGGAGATCGTCGAGGTTCCCCGTCTCGGTGCCCCGGAAAACGGCGAACAGGGTGCCAGACCGCGGATCGCGGCAGAGAAAACCGTCGGCAGCGGCACGCGCGGAGAACAGCCGCCGGCTCTCGAGGGGCTCGAGGAGGTCGTAGCCGATCCGTCGCAGTTCGGTCTCGATCCGCGGGAGCGGCGCATAAGCCAGCCGCGACAGTTCGGAACAGATCAGATCGACCGAGTCACCGCCGGAATCGGCGGAGTACCACTCGAAGAACGAACCATCAGCGGCCGGAAAGAAGAGTTCGCCGCTGCGGGTGGTGGGGGTGTCCGCCATCGTTGACGACAGCCTCAAACGGGTTTTTTCAGCGGCAGGGCCCGAGTCGAGCCGGTCGTGATGCCGCCGTCGACGAGGAGCGTCTGCCCGGTCACGTAGGCACTTGCGTCGGAAGCGAGGAAGACGACGGCGCCGTCGAGGTCCTCGGCCTTTCCCGGGCGCTTGAGGGGGATCCGCTCGGTGAGGTAGGCGATCCATTCTTGGTCGCGGTACATGACGTCGTTCTGGGCGGTGCGGAACCATCCCGGCGCCAGGCAATTGACCGTGATTCCGTGCGGCCCGAGGTCGTCGGCGAGGCTCATTGTCATCTGCTTCACCCCCCCCCGGCTGGCCGAATAGGGCGTCAGTCCGGCGTAACCGAAGACGCTCGTCACGCTCCCGATGTTGATGATCCGCCCCTGTTTCCGCGGGATCATGTGCCGGGCCATGGCCTGGGCCATGAAGAACGTGCCGCGGAGGTTCGTGTCGAGGATCGTGTTCCAATCGTCCCAGGTCACTTCGACGGCCGGCTTGCGGATGTTGCAGCCGGCGTTGTTGAGGAGGATGTCAATTCCCCCCGCGGCTTCAATCGCCGCTGCCGCGCACTCGCGGATGCTCGATTCACTGCGGAGATCGAGAGCCAGCGCCGTGACGCGGTGGCCGTGGGCCTCGAGGGCCGCCCGCGAGGTGGCGAGATCCTCGACCTTTCTGGCGGTGATCACGAGATCGGCACCGGCCCGCGCGAGGGCCCCGGCCATCTGGAGCCCGAGGCCGCGGCTGGCGCCGGTGACGAGTGCCGTGCGGCCAGTGAGATCGAACAGGGCTGGACCGGTCGGGGGCGCGGATGACATCGGAAGGTTCCTCAAGGATCAGGAAAGGGGGCAAACGGTGCGGAATCAGGGGGTGAGCACGACCTTCACCAGGCCCGGCTCACGCTCGTGGAGGCGGTGAAACCACTCGACTCCCTCGGCCAAGGGTGCGACCCGGCTGACAAAGCATGACAGGTCGACCTTCCCTTCGGCGACGAACCGGATCGCCTCCGGATAGCTTCCGGCCGACGAGCAGGATCCCTGGAGCCGTAACTGCCGGGTGACGACCATCTGCAGCGGCATCTCGATCTGGGGAGAGACATTCCCGACGAGCACGACGGTGCCCCCCCGCGTGCAGGCTTCGATCGCCGTCCGCACCGGCGCCGTGGCCCCGACCGCTTCGAAGACGACGTCGGCGCCGTCGGTGTCCGGGGTCGATGTCCCGAAGCGGGCCGCCTTCGCGCCCGCCTCCTCTCCGGCGATGAACGTCTCGGTGGCGCCGAGCGAGCGGGCTTGGGAGAGTCGTCCCTCGTCGAGGTCGATCGCGGCAATCCTCGGCACGCCGTAGGCCCGCAGCGACGCGACGCAGGCCAGGCCAATCGGGCCGGCGCCGACCACCACCGCCGAGCGGGTCTCCGGGCCTACGCCCGCCAGATGGACGGCGTGGAGGGCAATGGTGAGCGGCTCGAGCAGGGACGCAGCGATAAAGTCGAGACTATCGGGGATCGGATACGCGACCCGTCGTGGGACCACGACGAACTCGGCAAAACAGCCGTGTCGTCGGTATGGACCACAGGAAACTCCCAGCACCTGACGGTCGGTGCAGAGATTCTCCCGGCCAGCCTGGCAATGGGTGCAATGGCCGCAAAACACGGTCGAATCGAGGGCAACACGGGTACCCACGGAGAGATCATGAACCCCCGCTCCCACGGCATCCACGGTGCCAGCGGCCTCATGCCCCATCACCAGGGGGGGGATGCGGCGCCCGGTCGATCCGGTAAATCCATGAACGTCGCTGCCGCAGATGCCGCAGGCTGCCACGCGGACACGAACCTCGCCCGGACCGGGAGCGGGGGTCTCGACATCCGTGAACGCAAGTTCGCCGGGGGAGGTGAGCAGCAAGGCCTTCATGGGGGGCTCCTGGCAGGGGGCAGAGGGGGCAATACTGGGCTGCTCTCACCGAGAGCGCCGGTGAAGGGCGGATTTGGACGGGCGACTGAAAGGTTTTTACGGGGAGAAACCAGCGAGAAGAAGCCATCCCCGGCAGAATCCGGGGAAAATCGCCGAAAACAGCAGAAACGCTGGCAAGAAGCGGGGGGCATGTTGACACCGCCCCCGCCCATCCTTACATTCTCCTCTTCGATCCCACAGCGACGCCCGCGGCCTGAAATGGCCGCCGAAGGCTGTCGCGGCCGATCCCTCCACCAAAGTTCATCCGGAGGGGTGGCGTCGTTTCCACCGGTCTCCCGGGGCTCCGTGCCTGCTGGAGGGGCCGGTTCGGGACGCCGAGGGCGTCGTGGAGAGCAGGTTGGTGGGATTTTGGTCGATTTGTTTTGTTTTTTGTCCGATTTGGCTTGGCTGGGATTCGTGGGGCAGGCTTGAGGCCCCCGGCTCGGTCGGTTGATTGGACGGAGTAAAGTTGGTTGGCTTGGACGGGCTGTGGTGGTGCGACAGGTTCGATAGGCCAGAATCAGTGGAGTAAGCCGTGGCAGGGCCAACCCAGGAAATCATTCGCATCCGCATGGAAGCGTACGATCACAGCGTCCTCGATCAGAGTGCTGCCGAGATCGTCGATACCGCCAAGCGAACCAATTCTGAGGTGCATGGGCCGATCCCGCTTCCGACCAGGATTGAGCGTTACACCGTCCTTTCGAGCCCGCATATCGACAAGAAGGCGCGTCAGCAGTACGAGATCCGCACTCACAAGCGCGTGATCGATATCGTTCAGGCAACGGCGAAGACGATCGAGGCACTCAATAAGTTGAGTCTGCCTGCCGGCGTCGACATCAAGATCAAGGCTTCCTCGAGATAGTCGTCGCGGCTGCAGTAGGTTGTCTGCTGTGGTTGCGGCGGTAGTTTTCAGCGTTTTTTCAACACTTTCAGGAGCGTCCGACACGGCATGCTTGGAAGGCGTTGTGGGTAAGGCTCGGCGTCCCTCTCCCGGCAAGGGGTGGGTTGGCGAGTGCTCCCGCAGCCAGCGGCTTCGAGCGTGATCCAGAAGTAGCCTCGGCCTTCCTTTGTGGAGGGGTGGGGAGCTTCGACGGCGTACAACATGGCTGCTCAAGAAACAACCGGTGTCGCTGCTTCTGCTGGGGCCAAGACCTCCAAGGGTGGGCCTTCTGCTAAGGCTGAGCGTCCTGCCCGCAAGGGGCTCATCGGTCGCAAGGTGGGCATGACTCAGGTGTTCGACGCCGACGGCACGGTGGTGCCGGTGACGGTCATCGAGGCTGGGCCGTGCAAAGTTCTTCGCCTCCGCTCGCTCGAGCGTGATGGCTACTCGGCCCTTCAGGTCGGGTTTCTCGACAAGCCTCGTCGGTTGGCCAGTCGCGCGGTGCGCGGTCAGGTGGCCAATCTCGAGAGCAAGCGCAGTCAGCGGAAGGCCGAGGCTGGTGTCGTGTCTCTCCCGAAGCCGGGGTGTGAGCCCAAGCGATACGTTCGCGAGTTTCGCGGTACTGTCGACGGGGTCGAGGTCGGCCAGGATCTTTCGGTCGAAGTCTTCGAGGGGATTGCTCGCGTCGATGTGACCGGCACCACCAAGGGGCGGGGCACCGCCGGTGTCATGAAGCGGCACGGCTTCAAGGGGCAGCGGGCTTCGCACGGTGTGAAGAAGGTTCATCGCCACCAGGGCGGTACGAGCATGAACACCTCGCCGGCTCGCGTGTTCAAGGGTAAGCGGATGGCGGGCCGCTTCGGCAACGAGCGGTCGACCATGCGGAATCTCAAGGTGGTCCGCATCGACAAAGAGAATCATCTCCTGCTCGTCCGGGGTGCGGTCCCTGGCCCCAATGGGGCGATGGTGGTCGTCCAGCAAACGAATCTGATCAAGAAGGTTGCTGGTCCTGGTGCGCCGGTTTCCAAGAAGAAGGCAGGTGCGAAGTGAATCTCGCCGTGTATGACCTGAGCGGCAAGCAGGTCGGTACCTACGAAATCGATCCTGCGGAGCTCGCTCCCTCGGTCAACAAGCAACTCCTGCACGACGCCGTGGTGATGTACCAGGCGAATCTGCGTCAGGGAACGCACCGTACCAAGTCGCGTGGCGAGGTTGCCGGCTCGACGAAGAAGCTGTATCGCCAGAAGGGTACGGGCAATGCCCGTGCCGGCGGAAGGCGGAGCGGTACGCGTCGTGGCGGTGGTCACATCTTTGCCAAGCGCCCCCGTGACTTCGGCTTTCGGATGCCGCGGAAGTCGCTTCAGGCTGCCACTCGTATGGCGCTGGCGGCGAGGCTTGCCGACGACGAGGTTCGTCTCGTCGATTCGCTTGCTCTTGCTGCCCCGAAGACGTCGACCGTTTTTGGTCTTCTCGGGGCGTTGGGCGTTGGGGAGCACACCGTGCTCGTTGCTCCCGAGAAGCACGACGACAATCTTTGGAAGTCGGCTCGGAACATCGAGGGTGTTTCGGTGTCGCCTGTCGGCGACCTGAATGCCTGGTCGATTCTCCGGCCGCGGAAGATCGTGATGACGACGGCTGCCATTGACGCGTTTCGTGCGTCGGTGAAGGCCAAGGTGAAGTCGCCGGCGTCGCGTCCATCGTCGGCGCGGAAGGCGTCGAAGCCGGTCGCCAAGGCCTCGGTAGCCCGCAAGACAACGCGAGGAGAGTGATTCATGTCCGTTCCCGTTCCGCCGCCCCCGAGGCTGAATCCGCGGCTTGGTTCGCACCAGGTCATCGTGCGCCCGCTCGTCACAGAGAAGGGGATGCACCGGGCTCAGCGAAATGGCGCCTATTCCTTCGAGGTCGTCACCGAGGCGACCAAGCCCGACATCCGTCGAGCTGTGGAAGAGATGTTCAATGTCAAGGTAGAGAAGGTCGCGGTCCAGAATCGTGTTGGTAAGGCTCGTCGTAGCCGCACGCGTCGGACGAGTGCGAAGGCCTGGAAGAAGGCAGTCGTGACCCTGAAGCCCGATTTCAAGATCGACCTGTTCTAAAAGGTTGATCGACCGCCCGAGCCAGCCGCGAAACACGAGACACGAGAGTTTCTGAAGTCATGGGAATCCGCAACTACAATCCGACCAGTCCTGGCCGTCGTAACGCGAGCGTCTCCGATTTCAAGGAACTGACGCCTGGCGCCGAGGCTCCCAAGCATCTCCGCGTTCGCAAGCGCAAGACCGGTGGGCGGAACAATCAGGGCAAGATCACATCGCGGCATCGCGGTGGTGGTCACATGCAGCATTACCGGTTGATCGACTTCCGTCGCAATAAGGACGGCGTCCCCGGTAAGGTCGACTCAATTCAGTACGATCCCAACCGCACCTGTCGCGTTGCTCTCGTTGTCTATGCCGACGGCGAGAAGCGCTTCATCCTGGCTCCCGAAGGGCTGAAGGTCGGCACGACGGTCCAGAGTGGAGCTGAAGCTCCTCCGGAAGTCGGCAACTGTCTCCCGATGTCCGCCATTCCGCTCGGCATGCAGGTTCACAACGTTGAACTTCAGGCTGGACGTGGTGGCCGGTTGTGCCGGTCGGCCGGTTCTTCGGCCGTTCTTGTGGCTCGCGAGTCGCAGTGGGCGCAACTCACGCTTCCCAGCGGCGAAATCCGCCGCGTTCCGGTTGCCTGCCGGGCGACGATCGGAGCGATCGGTAATTCGGAGCACATGAATGTTGTGCTCGGTAAGGCCGGCCGTAAGCGTTGGATGGGTATTCGTCCGACGGTCCGCGGTACGGCGATGAACCCGATCGACCATCCGCACGGCGGTGGTGAAGGTCGTACCAAGGGGGGGCGTCATCCGGTCAGTCCGACTGGCAAGAGTGCCAAGGGTGGCGGAACGCGGAAGCCGCGGAAGCCGTCCGGTTCGGCGATCATTCGCCGCCGCAAGAGCCGTCGGTATGGCCAGCTCAAGCTTCGCTAAGTTGGGGCCTGGGGCCACTGGTTCGCCGGCATCGCCGAAAACAAGCACCGATCAGCAGCAAGAAAAAATACCGTTCAGCGGAATCAACAGTCAGCAGAGGGGAGCGCCAGTCGCTCAGTAGATCATGGGACGCAGTTCAAAGAAGGGGCCGTACATCGACCCCCGCCTTTATGAAAAGGTCGAGGCTCAGCTGTCGGGCAGCAAGCGAGATCCGATCAAGACGTGGTCTCGAGCCTGCACGATTGTTCCTGAGTTCATCGGGCTGACGTTCATGGTCCATAACGGCAAGCAGCACATCAAGGTGTTTGTCACCGAGGACATGGTCGGTCACAAGCTGGGTGAGTTCTCCCCGACGCGGACGTTCCGCGGGCACGGCGGCAAGGTCAAGGAAGCGGCGAAGTGATGCGGCTGAGTTGGGTTTCCGACAGGAAACCTGGCATGGGAGCGAGGTGAGCAATGGCTTATACGGCAATTCACAAGTTCGCACGGATCAGTCCCCGCAAAGTGCGGGCGCTGGCCGATCTCGTTCGCGGCAAGTTCGCCGACGAGGCGCTCGACATCCTCCGCTTCCAGCCCCATCGGGGTGCTCGGATGCTCGAGAAGGTCATCAAGAGCGCTTTGGGGAACGCAGAGCACCAGCAAGCTCCTTCTGTTGATGACCTCGTCGTCATCGACGCGCGGGTTGACGGTGGTCCGATGTTCAAGCGGATTCGTCCTCGGGCCCGCGGCATGGCGTTCGGCATCAAGCGGCGGATGTCTCACATCAAGGTGGCGTTGGAAGCACCGGCGGAGTGATCCAGGGCGGTTGATGGTCGGGCAAATGTCCGATCGTTACGAGTGTCGGCAGGACGCGAAGCAGAGCTCACGACAACAAGGCAGGAACGAGTTCATGGGACAGAAGGTCAACCCCGTCGGTTTCCGCACCGGAATCACCGAGCCGTGGAAGAGCCGCTGGTACGCCTCAAAGAAGGACTTCCGCGATCTCCTCATGGAGGATTTCAAGGTTCGTCGCTTCATTAAGACGAAGTATCGCGCTGCGGCCATCCCGAAGGTCGAGATCGAACGGACCCGCGACGAAGTGAAGGTCATCCTTCATTCGGCGCGTCCAGGTGTCCTCATCGGACGGAAGGGGCAGGAGGTCGATCGTCTTCAGGACGAACTCCAACAACTCCTCGGCAGGCGAGTCAATCTCAAGGTCGAGGAAGTGGCGCGGCCTGAGATTCAAGCACAATTGATTGCAGAAGATATTTGCGACCAACTCACGAAGCGGGCCGCGTTCCGGCGCACCATGAAGCGTGCCATTGACACGACCATGGACGCTGGAGCGAAGGGTGTGAAGATCCAGCTCGCCGGGCGGCTGGGTGGGGCGGA
Source organism: Planctomycetaceae bacterium (assembly GCA_947453375.1). Taxonomy (GTDB): domain Bacteria; phylum Planctomycetota; class Planctomycetia; order Pirellulales; family UBA1268; genus QWOP01. Next base: position 17,890 of record CANGGT010000013.1, on the reverse strand, counting down.
GATGTCCCGCTGCGAGAAGGGCATCGCGGGGTCGATGCCCCTGTCGACGATTCGGGCCAAGATTGATTACGGGTTCTGCGAGGCTCCCACGGCGCAGGGCAACATCGGCGTTCAAGTGTGGGTCAACCAAGGCATGTACGAGGAGAGCGGCGATGGCGCTGATGCCCAAGAGGGTCAAGCACCGAAAAAGCCAAAGAGGTCGTATAAGAGGTGATGCCTCTCGCGGCAACCGCGTCGTCTTTGGTGACTTCGGCCTTCAGGCTGAACAACCGGGTTGGCTGGCTGCTGCGACGATCGAGGCCGGACGCATCGCGGCCAGTCAGTACCTCCGCAACGAGGGCCGGCTGTACGTACGCGTTTTTCCCCACAAGTCGATTACGTCGATTCCCCTCGAGACCCGAATGGGTAAGGGAAAAGGCGAACCCGAGTTTTGGGCGGCCGTGATCAAGCCGGGCACAGTTCTTTACGAGATCGGTGGCGTTTCGGAAGAAGCGGCTCGAGTGTGCTTGGCACGACTCGCGCACAAGATGCCGATTCGCGTCCGGTTCGTGAAGCGCCGGGTGATGTAAGCGCGTTCGTTCGTGTGGGGTCTTCCCCGTCCGAGCGGATGTCGTCGAGAGAGTGCTGATTTAGGTTGGTAGATTTTGGTGGTGGGTGGTAGAGGCTAAGTCGCGGATTCACGAGCAGGTGCTCGACGCTGATAGCCGGTTTTGGATGGCTGTGAAATTTCTCCCGGGCGGCAGATATGAGCAAAGCGCGTGAACTTCGAGAGATGAGCGACGAGCAGATCCGGCTGGTCTGGAAGGACTCGGCCGAAGCGCTGTTCAAACTCCGGTTGCAGGCACAGACTGAGAAACTCGCCTCTCCATCGGACGTGAGGAAGCAGCGCCGAGCGATAGCCCGGTGCCAGACGATTCTTGCCCAGCGCGGGAGCCTGGTGGCGCCGGCCGCAGGGCCCGACGGGGCACCGGCCGATTCGAAGGCGGAGCACGATGCAGCCCTCCATGGCAAGCACGCCAAGAAAAAGCGGGCCATCGGGCGGGCCAAGATTCAAGAGCCAGGGAAGGCCGGTGTTCGCGGCCGCCGGCAGTTCAAGAAGCAGACACAAAGCGGCGAGTGACGGTGCGGCGTGCCGACGGCGACTCGAGCTGTCGGCCGGGTATGGTGGGTGGCGGGGATCTGAGGCGGGCGGAAAGAAGTCAGACAGGAAGAAGTCATGCCAAGGCGAGTGGAAACAGGCACGGTGACCAGTGCCGCGTCGAGCAAGACGCGGCGGGTCGAAATTCCGCGGGTGGTGCGGCACAACAAGTACGGTCGCATTCTCCACAGGCGGACGATCTGCCACGTCCATGACGAGGACGAGACATCCGGCCCAGGCGATCTTGTCGAGATCGTCGAGTGCCGACCGCGTAGCCGGCTGAAGCGCTGGGAACTCGTCCGGGTCGTGACCAAGAGTACCGCCGTGGACGTGGCGTCTTTGAGAAGCGGAGCCCGTGCGACCCAGTTCAACGAATCGGCCGCCAAGGCCGAGGAAGCGTCGGCGACCGGTCGTAAGGCCGGGGAAGGAGCCTCGACATGATCCAGATGCAATCGCGGTTGGTCGTGGCTGACAACACCGGCGCCAAGGAAGTCATGTGCTTCAAGGTGCTCGGCGGTAGCAAGAAGCGGACTGCTGGCATCGGCGACATCATCGTCTGCAGCGTCAAGAGCGTCATTCCGGGCAGCGACGTCAAAAAGAAGGCAGTCGTGAAGGCTGTCATCGTTCGTTGCAAGAAGCCGACGCGGCGTGATGACGGCAGCTACGTCAGGTTTGACACCAACGCCTGCGTCATCATCGACAACGATAAGAATCCGAAGGGCACCCGTATTTTCGGTGCCGTCGCCCGTGAGTTGCGGGATCGTAATTTCATGAAAATCGTCAGCTTGGCGAGCGAGGTGGTCTGATGTTGATCCGATCCGGCGACATGGTTGAGGTGAAGACGGGCAACGCGAAGGGCACCCGAGCCAAGGTGCTTTCGGTTCGTCGCGCTGACGGCAAAATTGTTGTGGAGGGCGTTAATCGCGTCTACCGCCACATGCGCCGGAGCCAGAAGAATCCCCAAGGGGGGCGTCTGAGCAAGGAAATGCCGATCGACGCGTCCAACGTCCTTGTCGTCTGCACAGGCTGCGACAAGGCCGTCCGACTCGGCGTTAAGGTGCTTGCTGACGGCGGTCGGGTTCGGAGTTGCAAAAAGTGTGGCGCCGACAACGGGAAGATCAGGGCTGCCAAGGCAGCCAAGTAGTGGTCGGTGGTATTCGGCGGCCTTGTCTGACAGGTATGACGGTCGAGGGCGTTGAGTCGGTTGGCGATGCTGGCTTGTGAGGCGGGCTCCGGGAATCCCCGGAGCGGCAGTCAGGACAATCAAAAGGACGGTTGCGATGGCGAAGAAGACCAAAGCGAGTGAAGTCGAGAAGGGTGCTCCCGAGGCAGCCGGTCCGCTTGAGACCCCGCGCATGCTCGAGCACTACATGAAGACCGTGCAGCCGGCGCTCGGTAAGGCGCTCGATCGCACCAATCCGCACGCGATCCCGCGCCTCGAGAAGATCGTGGTGAACATGGGTGTGGGGGTCGCGGTCACTGAGAAGAAGTACCTCGAAGAAGCGATTAACGCGCTCACGCAGGTGACCGGACAAAAGCCGGTGGCCACGTTGTCGAAGGCAGCGGTGTCGGGTTTCAAGCTCCGAGAGAATCTTCCGATCGGATGCAAGGTGACTCTCCGTGGCCGCCGGATGTATGAGTTCCTCGACCGTCTGGTGTCGCTGGCACTGCCGCGGGTTCGCGACTTCCGCGGGCTTTCGAGTACCGCGTTCGATGGCCACGGCAACTACAGCCTGGGGCTCTCGGAACAGATGGTTTTCCCGGAAATCAACCCGGACAAGTACACTCGGCCGCAGGGAATGAACATCACGCTCGTGACGTCAGCGAAGAGCGACGACGAGGCGAAGCAGTTTCTCCGGCTGATGGGCGTTCCGTTGAAGAAGGATGGGGATGAGGGTGCCGCGGCGTAGCGGCACGGTTGGAACCGATCGGGCTGGATGCGTGGCAGTAAGTCGTGCTTTCGGTCTAGGGACATCAGTTGCGGCCGTACCTGCGGCCTTCGTTGGAAACATCTATGGCAAGCAAGTCAAAGATCGCGATGGCCAAGCGGCCTCCGAAGTTCTCGACCCGCAAGGTGCAACGTTGCATGCTCTGCGGTCGGCCTCGGGCTGTCTACCGCAAGTTCGGGCTCTGCCGGATCTGTTTCCGGAAGCTGGCCGATCAGGGGTGCATCCCCGGTGTGAAGAAGGCAAGTTGGTGACGACCAGAATGGGCCGTGGCCACTGAACAGTTTGGCTGCGGATAGCAGGGCGCGGTAGACAGAAGGATTCGCTGGCAGGGTTCACAGTTCCGAAAGGGTTCTCTCGACATGATGACCGATCCCATCGCCGACATGCTCACCCGCATCCGCAACGCGGTGCGTGTTGAACGCGCTATCGTGGAGATTCCTAGCTCCAAGGTGAAGCGAGGCGTGGCGGATGTACTGAAGCGCGAAGGGTACATCTGGGACTGGAAGGAAGTGGAGGCCGAGCCGGCGGCAAAGCTTCAAATCGAATTGAAGTATGGCCCCAACGGTGAGCGTCTGATCCGCCATATCCGTCGGGTGAGTTCGCCTGGTCGTCGTGTTTACAGCCGGTCGGTTCGGCTCCGCCCGATCCTCGGTGGCCTCGGGATTTCCATCTTGTCGACCAGCAGTGGCGTTGTCAGCGACCGCGAAGCGCGCCAGCGGAAACTCGGCGGCGAAGTTCTCTGTGAGCTGTGGTGAGATTCGCTGCACGGAGTCCTCAGCTTGGCCTTGGGCCGCGGCTGCTGGGTTAGGTTGGACGAACGGTGCTTCGGCGGTGGGAACTGGATTTCGAGTGCGGGCTGGGTGTGCAACGAAAGGTCGAGGTCATGTCGCGAATCGGCAAAAGTCCGGTGCAGATCCCCAAGGGCGTCAAGGTTGCCATCGATGGCGCTACGCTCAAGGTGGAAGGTCCGCTCGGAAAGCTCGAACACAAGGTTCATCCGGCCGTGAAGGTTGGCGTCGATCCGGCCGACGGGCTCCTCAAGGTGACCCGCGGTGGTGACGACCGCACCTCTCGCGCTGTTCACGGACTCACGCGTGCCCTTGCCGCGAACATGGTTGAAGGTGTCTCCAAGGGCTATGAGAAGAAGCTCGAGATCGTTGGCGTCGGTTACATCGCCGCGATTCAGAAGAACACTCTCCAGCTTCGCGTCGGGTTTGCCAATGAGCTCCAGTTGCCCATCCCGGTGGGGCTCACGGTGACCTGCCCCGATCAGACGCACATCGTCGTCAAGGGTATCGATAAGCATCTTGTCGGTCAGTTCGCCGCCGAAGTTCGTGCTCGTCGGAAGCCGGAGCCCTACAAGGGCAAAGGCATCCGTTACGAGGGCGAGCAGGTGCGTCGCAAGGCCGGCAAAGCGGTCACGAAGTAATCGATCGACGGGATACGTTTTCCCCTCTGACTTTCCTTTCCCAACACCTCCCGCAGTCACGCTTCCATGGACCACGCCCGCACGATTCTCAGGCAGCGGATGCGCCGCCGTTTCCGTGTCCGCCGGCATATCCGCGGCACCGCGGAGCGGCCTCGTCTGGCCGTGTTTCGCACGCACAAGCATATTTACGCCCAGATCATCGACGACGCCGCAGGCCGCACGTTGGCTTCCGCGAGCTCGGTCGACAAGCAGATCCGCGATTCGGTCGGCTTTGGCGGCAACAAACAGGCCGCTGAGGCGATCGGACGGGCGGTCGCCGAGCGGGCCCAGGCAGCTGGCGTGAAGAAAGTCTGCTTTGATCGGGGAGAGTTCCGTTACCATGGCAGGGTTGCTGCTTTGGCCGACGCGGCTCGCGCTGCCGGTCTCGAGTTCTGAAAACACGGTCCTGTCATCTCGCCTTCCCGGAGAGTCGGGGAGAGGGCGCTGAGGGACGATTCGAAAAGCCAAACCATCCGGAGCACAGAAGACCGTGTCGACCAGTAGTAGCCAGGGCCGAGGAGGCGACTCCCGCGACAACCGCGGCGGGGAGCGTGGCGGCGAGTTCGCCGAAAAGGTTGTCAAAGTTCGGCGTTGCGCCACCGTCGTCAAGGGTGGACGTCGCTTCAGCTTTGCGGGGCTCGTCGTCGTCGGCAACGGCCGCGGCAAGGTCGGCTGCGGCTACGCCAAGGCCAACGAGGTTCCCCCGGCGGTTGAGAAGGCGATCAAGGACGGCATGAAGAACCTCATCGAGGTTCCCGTTGAGGCCGGGACAATCCCGCACCGCGTCGAGGGGAACAGCGGCACTGCAAAGGTCATCCTTCTGCCCGCCAGCCCGGGTACCGGGATTATCGCCGGGGCGGCGGTTCGGGCGGTGTGTGAGTCGGCCGGCATCCGCGACGTCCTCACGAAGGCGCACGGCTCCACCAATCCGGTGAACCTCGTCAAGGCAGCCCTTGACGGGTTGAAGCAGTTGCGAACGAAGAGCGAAGTCGAGCGTTTGCGTGGTGTCACCCTCTCCTGAAATCTCCGCTTGGTGCGGCGTGTGGAGAGAGTGTGGCGGATGGGGATGGTGACTGCGGGGCGGCGATCGATCGCCCGCACGAGTATGACTTGTCGGAATTACCCGAGAGGGGCTTCCGAAGGGCTTCTGAGCAGAGGGCGATTCGATGAAGGTCAATGACGTCAATCAGGGCATCCATAAGAACCGCCGTCGGCTCCGCATCGGACGCGGTCCGGGCTCGGGGCGTGGCAAGACGTCGGGACGCGGCCACAAGGGGCAGGGTCAGCTTGCTGGCTGGAGCGCGGCGGGTATTTTCGAAGGGGCGAGAATGCCCCTTATTCGCCAGATCCCAAAGCGTGGTTTTCACAACCGCCATGGTCGCATCGTCACCTGCGTCAACGTTGATGACCTCGAGGCGCGGTTCGCAGCCGGTGCCGAGGTGAATCCCGATTCGCTTCGGTCGACTGGGCTCGCCAAGGGGGTTTGGGACTCGGTGAAGATCCTCGGAGAGGGGACGATCTCGAAGTCTCTCAAGGTTTCGGCGCATCATTTCAGCGCCCAGGCCCGCGAGAAGATCATTGCGGCTGGTGGTACGGTGATCGACCTGCCCGGTCCTGCCCCGGTCGTCAAGCGGCAGAAGAAGGCAACGCAGAAGAAGCCGGCCAAGGGTTAACCTGAGTGCCACTCCGGGGCCAAGTGCCTGAAGCCGATGGGCGGGCGCTCTGGGGTCATGCGTATGATGAACGCTGGCCTCTGCGACCTGGAGACTCGGGGGCGTCGCGGGTCTGAGGGAGCAAAGGAGTCGTTCTCGTGCTGGAAAAACTTCGCATCATCTTCACGATCCCGGAACTCCGGCAGAAGATTCTCCTCACGCTCGGACTCTTGGCGATCTATCGGGTGGGCTGGCAGGTGCCGCTCCCGATCATTGATCCCGATGCCATGGCCGCCTTCGGCAAAGAAGCCGGCGGCTTCGCTGACATTCTGAAGACCGTGGCAGTCTTCTCCGCCAGCCAGCTCTCGCAGGCCACCATCTTCGGCCTCGGGATCATGCCCTACATCTCGGCGTCGATCATCTTCCAGCTTCTCGGGACCGTCTGGCCACCCCTGGAACGCCTCACGAAGGAAGGTGAAGCTGGCCGGAAGAAGATCAATGAGTACACCCGCTACGCGACGGTGTTGATCTGCCTCGTCCAGAGTTGGGCGTATGTCGCGTTTCTCGCCAACACGAGCGTTGGTGAGATGCCTCTGATCCAGTCGAGCTTTCTCGTCGACGGAAAACTGCCGATTCTTTGGCAGCTTGTGGCTGTGATGACGATGACGGCTGGGACAATCTTCCTGATGTGGCTCGGCGAACAGATCGATGAGTTCGGCATCGGCAACGGAATCAGCCTGTTGATCATGGCCGGAATCCTTGCGGGAATGCCGAGCGCTTTGGTTCAACTCGCCGGTGATACGAACTGGGAACTCGGCGGCGGTGGTGGGAAGATGGGGATCGAGACGATTCTCGTTCTCATCGCCCTGTTCATCGGAGTCGTGGCCGGCGTCGTTTTCATGACGCAGGGGCAACGACGGATCCCGACTCAGAGCGCCAAGCACGTGCGGGGGCGTCGGGTTTACGGTGGAACCAGGCAGTACCTCCCCCTCAAGGTGAATCAGGCGGGGGTCATGCCGATCATTTTCGCCAGTTCGCTCCTGCTCTTTCCCCAGATGATCTTCCAGTACCTCCACAGCGCGTATCCGGGCAACGCTGTCCTTGGCGCTCTCCAGGATTCGTTCACAAGGGGGCAATCGTTCCTCTACAACATCCTCTACGTCGCGCTGATTTTCTTCTTCTGCTATTTTTGGACGGCCATCACGTTCAATCCGAAGGAAGTCGCTGACAACCTCAAGAACTTCGGCGCGTTCATTCCCGGCTATCGGCCGGGGAAGCGGACGGCCGATTACCTCGAGCGGGTCATGGAGCGGATCACGTACGTGGGGGCTGGCTTTTTGGCCCTCGTCGCCATCATCCCGACGATCGTCGGCGGGGCTCTCGGTATTCCGCCGCAGATCGCCAGTTTCTACGGCGGAACAGGACTGCTGATCGCGGTCAGTGTGGCCTTCGATCTCGTTCAAAAGATCGACAGTCACCTGGTGATGCGGAACTACACCGGATTGCTGGAGAAGTCCTGATCCGCGGGCTCGCCCCGGTCCGGAACGTCGCGGGGCGTGCCGGCGTTCTTTGTCGTGTCGCGCGGGATTCACATGCGGATCATCCTCATTGGACCGCCCGGCGCCGGAAAAGGGACGCAGTGCCAGAGGCTGGTCGAGTTTCTCGACGTCCCTCACCTTTCCACCGGCGAGATGCTTCGTGCCGAGGTCCGAGCGGGATCTCCTGAGGGCCTCCGCGCCGCTGCCTTCATGGATCAGGGGCAACTCGTCCCCGATTCGATGATTCTTGGCATGGTCACGAAACGGCTGGAGTTAGCGGACTGCCGCGGGGGCTTTCTTCTCGACGGCTTTCCTCGGACTCTGCCGCAGGCATCAACTCTCGACGATCTCCTCGAGCGGCGAGCCATGAATGTCGATGGCGTCCTCGAGTTGGCCGTGCCTCGGGATGAACTCGTGAGGCGGATGCTCGCGCGGAAGCGGGCCGACGATAACCCCGAGATCTTCTCCAAGCGGATTTCGAGTTTCGAGGTGCAGACCGCACCGTTGCTCGAGTACTACGGTCGCCAGGGAAAACTGGCCACCATCGATGGCCTGGGCGACGCCGACGAAATTTTCGGTCGCGTGAAGCAGGCGCTCGACCGATTCAAGCGTGGTTCAGCCGGGAAGCGGTGACGTTCGCTTCAGGCGTCTGTCGAGCAGCGTTCCGGCCTCGAGTTGCCCGATGGCGCCGGCGTTGAGACGAGGCGATCGAGTCTTGTGCATGAGGCCGTGGTGTAGCGTCGATCACGTCGGTATAGTTCTGCGGTGCTGTCAAAAGAGGGGCGGAGGTTGGTTCCTGGGCGTCGTCCGGTACCCCGCTCTTCTGATGCTGTTTGAACGAATGGGCCTGCCGTGGTGAATCTCCGATCTCCCCGCGAAATCGCGTTGATGCGGCGTGCGGGCTTGGCCGTCTGGGGGGCCCACGAAGTTGCCGCCGCTATGGTGCGGCCGGGTGTGTCGACGGGCGAGATCGACGCCGCTGTGGAAAGTTATTTTCTCGGCTGTGGCGCGGTTCCGCTGTTCAAGGGGGTGCCGGGGAAGGTGCCGTTTCCGGCCGTCTGTTGCATTTCCGTCAATGACGAGGTTGTCCACGGGATTCCAGGTCACAGGATCCTCCTCGAGGGAGATGTCGTCAGCATCGACACCGGCTGCAGTCTCGCGGGCTGGTGTGGTGACTCGGCTCGCACCCATGCGGTCGGAACTGTCTCCCCCGAAGTGCAGGGCCTGCTCGACTGCACGTCGGGCGTGCTCGACCTGGCGATCGATCTGATGGGGAAGCGGAGCCGTTGGAGTGACGTGGCCACGGAGATGGCGACCTACGTCCGCGACCGGGGTTTCTCCGTGGTCGAGAACTTCGTTGGCCACGGCATCGGAAAGAAGATGCACGAGGATCCTCAGGTCCCCAATTTCTGTTCGCCGTCGTTTCGTCGCAATTACGATTTCAATCTCGAGCCCGGACTGGTGATCGCTGTCGAGCCGATGGTGAACATGGGTTCGAAGAAGGTAAAGGCGCTGGCCGACCACTGGACTCAATCGACCATCGACGGCCAGCCGAGCGCTCATTTCGAGCACACGATCGCGATCACGGAGAATGGGCCTGAAGTTCTCACGCGAGCCCCGGCTGCCGGCGAGCTGGCGCCCCCTCACAAAGGTGGGTCGGAGGGTGGGGCGGCGGGGGCCTGAAGCCCCGAAGCCCGGTCGGAGGGTCTTTTTGGATCGGTTGTTTTCAGGAAACCGAAGGTTTTTTCGTCGTTTCTGCCTGTTTCGTGACCTCCCCCTTGTGGATCAGGGGGGAAGGTTTCTATAGTTGACGGCTTTCCGTCAGATTCCCCGTTCTCGTTGAAGGCGTGGGCGACCGTCGCCACGATCGCAAGTATGAAGGTTCGCGCCAGCGTCCGTCGCATCTGCGACAAGTGCAAGATCGTCCGACGCCGCGGCGTCGTCTTCGTCGTTTGTGCGGATCCTCGCCACAAACAACGGCAAGGATGACGACGGAATCCGGATCCAGTGGGGGGGTCGCCTCCCTTCTGGACGGTGGTTTTCCGGCGGGGCCACGGCCCTTGCCGGGAAAGCGGCTTTTCGTGGGTGCTTTTAAGGGTGGTGAGAGCAGGTCTGGCTGAGCTCCCTGTGAGCAAAGCTTGGGCCGTGGTCGCCGGGCTTGGTCCCGGCCCGCGGCACCTGGTCTCATGAGCCTTATGCCCGCCCGCACTCGATGCTTCGGCAGGGAGTGTATCGGGGCGGTTTGTTGTGTTCGGTGGTCCAGTCGTTCCGTTTTTCCGTCATCCCAACGGTAGTACTCCCCCATGCCCCGTCTGCTCGGCGTCGACATTCCGTCGGAGAAGAAGACGTTTTATTCGCTCCAGTACCTCTATGGCGTCGGCCCCCAAGTGGCTCGCGAGTTGTGCCACAAGGCCGGCGTCGACCCGGAGGGGGTGGCGAAGAATCTCCACGAGGATGAGTTGGCTCGCTTGGCTGCCCTCATGGACAAGGACTACGTGGTTGAGGGGCAGTTGCGCCGTCAGGTGGCGCAGAACATCTCTCGCCTCAAGGATATCGGTAGCTATCGCGGGGTTCGCCATCGTCGAGGCTTGCCGGTGCGAGGGCAGCGGACGCGGACGAATGCCCGGACGAGGAAGGGGCCCAAGAAGACGGTTGCTGGCAAGAAGGGCGTGAAGGATCTCAAGTAACGCCGGTTGGTGATTTCCGCTGGTCGCTCCTCCGTCGGGGTAAAACTTGCGTAGGGCGTGACGGGTGGCAATTGTTGGTGTGGGCGGCGGTGGTTGTTTTTACCTCGGTTTCAGACGTCGCAGGAACGCACAGGGAAGCATCGATTCATGTCGAAGGTTGCCAAGGGCAAGAAGAAGAGTGTGTCGGCGGGGATCGCCTACATCACCGCGAGTTTCAACAACACCACGGTGACGATCACCGACACCAAGGGGGATACCCTTTGCTGGGCGAGTGGTGGCACCTGTGGCTTCAAGGGAAGCCGCAAGGGAACCCCGTTCGCCGGTCAGTGTGCGGCGCAGCAGGCGGCAGAGAAGGCCTCGAAGTTCGGGGTCAAGGACTTGGAGGTCCGCGTTCGTGGTCCGGGCAGTGGTCGCGAGAGTGCCATCACCGCACTTCAGGCCGCCGGCATGAACGTCAAGAGCATCGAAGACATCACGCCGCTGCCCCACAACGGATGCCGTCCGCCGAAGAAGCGTCGCGTCTGATCCGTCCCCCCGTCCAGGCCGGCCCAAGTCCGGCATTTCACCCTATCTGAATCACCTCGAGAGCGGTCGGTTAGCACTCCGACCGGGAATCCATGGGACGCATCACCGGGCCAGTCTGTCGCCTTTGTCGTCGTGACGGCCTCAAACTCTTTCTCAAGGGCAGTCGCTGCGACACGGGCAAGTGCGCGTTTGAGCGCCGCCCAACTCCGCCGGGTATGGTCCAAAAGCGTCGCAGCAAGCCGACCGAGTATGGCCTTCATCTCCGCGAGAAGCAGAAGGTGAAGCACTACTACGGGGTTTTGGAGCGGCAGTTCCGGACCTACTTCGCTCGGGCCGAGCGAGGGAAGGGCAATACGGGGGAGTCGCTGATGTCGCTTCTCGAGCGCCGTCTCGACAACATCGTCCACCGCATCGGTTTTGCGCCATCCCGATCTGCAGCCAGGCAGATGGTCATGCATGGGCACATCACGATCAATGGGCGACGCGTCGACGTCCCCAGCTACTTGGTCAAGGCCGGGGATCTGCTCCGCATCAAGAATCGCACGAAGAGCCTCCAGCTCGTGCATGCGTCGCTCGCCTCGAATCGCCGTGACGTCCCCGATTTCCTCTCCCGCTCTGACACCGGGGTGCCGGAGGGGCGTGTTGATCGGTTGCCTTCGAAGGACGACGTGTCGATCCCGGTGCAGACCAACCTGATCATCGAGTTGTGCTCCAAGTAATGGCTTGGTAATGGCTTGGCGGTTGGCTCGGGCGATCGCCCGGGGGCTCGGTGGGGCGGAAAACTCCGGCCCGGGCCGGGAGGCTCAGGCTCCTGTCCCACGCATGCTGACGCCGGCTGGTCCAACTCTTCGACAAGAATCACCATCGCGGCCTGAATTGGCCGGTTTTTTCAGATACAGGCAAGGAGAATCGCATGCACATCCGTTGGCGTGGACTCGAACTTCCCAGCTCGGTCACGTCCGATGCCAAGACGCTCACGGGCACGTACGGCAAGTTCGTTGCCGAACCCTTCGAGCGTGGCTTCGGTACGACGGTTGGCAACAGCCTCCGCCGCGTGCTCCTCTCGAGCCTCGAGGGAAGCGCTGTGACTCAAATCAAGGTCGGCAGTGCGCTCCATGAGTTCAGCACCGTCAAGGGTGTGCTCGAGGACGTCACCGACATCGTGTTGGCTGTGAAGAGCCTCGTCGTCAAAAACCACAGCGACTCGACCCGCGTGATTCGGGTCGAGAAGAGTACGAAGGGGCCGATCACCGGTGCCGACGTTCAGACCGACGAGGCGGTCGAGGTCGTCAGTAAGGACCTCGTGCTGGCCACGCTCACCGACGACGTCCCCTTCGAACTCGAGATGGTCGTCGAGAATGGCCGCGGGTATGTTCCGGCCAGCGAGCACAGTCCGGATGCCCAGGAAATCGGGATTATCCCCGTCGATGCCGTCTTCAGCCCCGTGACCCGCGTTCGGTACGAGGTCGAGGAGACCCGCGTTGGGCAGAAGACGAACTACGACAAGCTCACGATGGAGATCTGGACCAACGGCACGGTGACGCCCGATATGGCGCTCGTCGAGGCCGCCAAGATCCTCCGCAAGCATCTTAATCCGTTTGTTGGCTACACCCAGCAGGGAGCGGCCGTGAACCTTCCGCCGGTCATCGACTGGACGAAGATCACTCCTGAGCCCACGACCGTGCTGACGTGGGATGTGCCGCAACTCGAACTTTCGGTTCGGGCTCAAAATTGCCTCTCGAGCGCCGGGATCCGCAAGGTTTCGGAACTCGTCGTCTTGACCCGCGAGCAACTCCTCGAAATGCGGAATGCCGGGGAGCAGACCGCCGACGAGATTGAGGCCAAACTCGTTGAACTGGGGCTGAAACTCGGCATGTTGCCGGTCGAGGCCTGATCCCTCCGGTTGGCGTGCAGAGTCCATCTGCGGTCGACCGAATTGAACCCATCCCCCCTTTCCACCAACCATCGACAGTGCCGGCTTCACCCTCCGGCCCTCCACTGTCCGCCTGAAGGATTCCTCCCATGCGCCATCGTCGTAAGGGCCGTGTGCTCGGCCGCAGTCCCTCCCATCAGCGTGCCCTGCTCCGTAACCTTGCTGCAGCGCTCATGCTCACCGAGCGGGAGTTTGAGGCTGGTGAAATTGGGGCACCGAAGGTGGCCGGACGGATCATCACGACGGTGGCCAAGGCCAAGGAAGTTCGGCCGGTGGTCGAGCGCTGCATCACGATTGCCAAGCGTGGCCTCAAGTCGATCGAGCAGGCCAAGGAATTTGCCACGACCGCGGCCCGCGACTCCTCCGCCTGGAAGCAGTGGCGAGAGAGCGATCAGTGGCAGAAGTGGGCTCAGGCCATGGCTCCTGCGGTGACGGCACGTCGGCGGGTCGTGAGGCTCCTCGGTGACAAGCAGGCGGCCCGTGTGGTGTTCGAGCGGATTGCACCCCGGTTTGTTGATCGTCCTGGTGGATACACCCGGATTCTCAAGCTTTCCACCCCCCGTCTCGGCGACGCCGGCCCTCGCGCGGTGTTGGAGTTCGTTGGAAGTGGACCGCAGGTCGACCGTGGCGCCGCTCCGCAGGTTCAGGCTCGCCGGCCGTCCAAGGGCGCCGGGGCTACCTGAGCTACCTGACTTGCTCTTCGCCCCCCGCCGACGTCCTTTCTGAACGTTCCTGGGGCGGTGCGGTGGATTGCGTCGTCGGAAAAGGATAGACTTTTCTCAACGCGATGCGTTTGGCCGTGCATTGGCAGGGAGGGGGCAAGCTCTCTGTCGTGGGTTGGCCTCAGGTCTCCATCGGGGTTCGCTCCAGATGATGGCCGGGGTTTGCCTCTTGCACCCCCGCGCGCCGGAGGCTCTGGCCATGGCGAGGAAGCTACAAGCAGGGTGGTGTTGCGTGACGTCCTTTTTCTGGGGCGTGCGATCGCTCGGCGTTCTCTGCCTGGCGTTGGCGGCTCCGATCTCTGCTGTCGGTCGGGATGTGGATGACCACTTCGGCTTGCCGCAGGTGAAGTTCATCAACGAGCAGGTGTCGGCCGGCTGGTCCGATGCCAAGCTCAAGCCCTCAGAGCCCGCTTCCGATCAGGAGTGGTGTCGTCGGGTCCATCTCGACATCATCGGCCGTGTGCCGACCATCAAGGAACTCGACGACTACGTCGCCGACAGCTCGCCTGTGAAGCGGGCGAATCTCGTCGGCCGGCTGCTCTCAGACGAGTATCTCGATGAATACGCCCGAAACTGGGCCGATGTCTGGACGACCGTCCTCGTTGGTCGGAGCTTGGACAACGACAACGTCAATCGCAGCGGCATGCGGCAGTGGCTTCGGCGATCGTTCTCGAAAAACATCCCGTACGATCGCTTTTTGACCGATCTCGTGACAGCCACGGGGGTGAACAAGGCCGGGGAAAAGGGCTTCAATGGGGCGACGAATTTCCTCACGGGGAAGCTCGAGGACAACGGCATCCAGGCCACAGCCAAGACCGCCCAGGTGTTCCTCGGCCTCCAGGTGCAGTGCACCCAGTGCCACAACCATCCCTTCAACAAGGGAAAGCAGAATCAGTTCTGGGAGTTCAACGCCTTCTTCCGTCAGACGAGGGCGCTACGCCAGTTTGAAGGCACCCGCGATGTCCAAGCGATCGAGCTTGTCGACGAGGATTGGGCCGGCGAGGGGGGGAATGCCTCGCAGGCCGAGCTGTACTACGAACTCCGCAATGGGCAGATGAAGGTCGCCTATCCGGTTTTCATCGATGGGACGACCGTCGATCCCTCTGGCTACCTGCCCGCGAAGATGGAAGACGGCACCGAGTATGGCGTCAATCGCCGCATGGCCTTGGCCCAACTCATGGTCGACAGCCCGTTGATGCCCAAGGCGGCGGTGAACCGTGTCTGGAGCCACTTCTTCGGCTACGGCTTCACCCGTCCGATTGACGATCTCGGCGAACACAACGCGCCATCGCACCCCGAACTGCTCGAAGGGCTCGGCGAGCGTTTCCGTGAGCAGAGCTTCGACACGAAGGAGCTCATCCGCTGGATCACGCTCTCGCACGCCTACTCGCTCTCCAGCCGAATCGGCAAAGGCAATGCCTCCGATGACCCCGCCGTGGGAGAAAAGCCGAAGTTCTCCCACTTTTACCTCAGGCAGATGAGGCCGGAGGAGCTCTATCAGTCGCTGCTGACAGCCACCGAGGCCGATCAGGCGGAGGAGAAGGGGGAGAAGGCGGCCCGCAAGAAGGACGAGTGGCTCTCGCAGTTCATCATCGCCTTCGGCACCGACGAAGGAGACGAGGCGACCACCTTCAACGGGTCGATTCCGCAGGTGCTGATGATGTTCAACGGGGATCTGGTCAAGACGGCGACGGAGACGGGCAAGGGGGGCTTCCTTGACCGCGTTGCCACTTCCGACATGAACAACGCCCAGCGGATCGATACCCTCTATGCCGCGGCGCTTGCCAGAAAGCCGACGCGAAAGGAGATCAAGCTTGCCAATCAGATGATGGTCGCCCGCAAGGGGGATGCCATCAGCGCCCTCCAGGACATCTGGTGGGCCGTCCTCAACTCCAACGAGTTCATCATCAACCATTGATGTTCACACGGATTCCCAGTCCGCCCGCAGCCCAAACGCCCCGCTCCCTCCCCCACTGCCCAACCCGAGGATTTCCCCCATGTCCGCCTCCAGCCGTTTCTTCGACGGGATGAGCCGCCGACACTTCATGAGCCACGTCGCGGGCGCCGCGGCGCTTGCCGCACCGGCGACGGCCTTCACCAACTCGATCCTCGCCAACGCCGCCGATCTGAAGAAACGGCACAAGGCGGCCATTCTGCTTTGGATGGGGGGCGGCCCCAGCACCATGGACATCTGGGACCTCAAGCCCGGGGCGGCGACCGGCGGTCCGTTCAAGCCGATCTCGACGAGTGCCGACGGGATTCAGATCTGCGAGCACATGCCGCTGATGGCGCAGCAGATGCACCACATGTCGCTCGTGCGCTCGATGAGCACGCGCGAAGCGGACCACATGCGCGGCCGCTACTACATGCACACAGGCTACGTGCCGAATCCCAATGTCGAGCACCCCAGCTACGGCGCCGTGATCGCCCACGAACTGGCCGATCAGGTTCCCGATCTGGAGATTCCCCCATTCGTCTCCGTGGGCAGCGGGAGCGTCGGGCCCGGGTTCCTGGGGATGTCGTGGGCGCCGTTCGTCGTCGATTCCAACGGCAACGTCCGCAACCTCGACATGGGGATCGATCCGACCCGTCTGTCGCAGCGGCTCGAGATGCTTTCGGCGATCGAGGACAAGTTCATCGGCGAGAAGCGTGGGGCCTCGTCCGATGACCACGCCAAGGTCCTCTCCAAGACGGTCAAGCTCATGACGAGCGACCAGATGGGGGCCTTCAAGGTCATGCAGGAGCCGAAGGACGTTCAGGATCGGTACGGCAACACCGGATTCGGCCGTGGCTGTCTCATGGCTCGCCGATTGGTGGAGCAGGGGGTGCCCTTCGTCGAGGTCGACCTCGGCGGTTGGGACAACCACGCCGACATCTTCAAGACGCTCTCTGACAACAAGCTGCCGGAACTCGACAAGGCGATGGCGGCCCTCGTCTCCGATCTTGCCGAGCGTGGTCTGCTCGACGATACGGCGATCATCTGGATGGGTGAGTTCAGCCGGACGCCGAACATCAACGGCAACGGTGGGCGTGACCACTGGGCCCGCAGTTGGAGCGTGGCCGTCGGTGGGGCCGGCTTCAAGCGAGGGGTGGTCGTCGGCGAGACGAGTTCCGATGGCAAGGAAGTGGTGACCGAGCCCTATTCGGCCCAGGACCTCATGGCCAGCGTGCTCAGGTCGCTCGACATCTCGCTGGAGACGACATTCACGGCCAAGAACGGCCGGCCGATGAAGATCGCCAACGCCGGCAAGGTGATCAAGGAGTTGTTCGCCTGAGCCTTCCCGCCGACGGGGCAGGGGGCGATCGGTGTCCGGATGGCCGTGGCGACAGGCTGGTGCCCGCGGTCTCGGGGTATGTCGCGAAGAGCGACGTCACGAGGCCCGCGGTCGATCGTGCCTCGGACGGAGTCTTTCCGGCAGTGCGCCCGCGGGCCGGTGGCGTTGCGGCGCTCCAGGGGACGGTGCGCCCGGTGCTCCTCCTCGTCCTGCCGGCGCTTGTCGAGCAGGTGCTCGCGATCTCCGTCGGGTTTACCGACAAGTGGCTTGCTGGAAACCTCCTCGAAGGCCCGTCGTTTCTGGCGGCGGTCGGGTTGGTCGGGTACGCGCTAGGGTTTCTTCCCGGGCTGTTCGCGGTTCCAGCGGTGGCGGCAACGGCTCTGGTGGCCCGGTGCGTCGGCGGGGGAGACCTCATCGGGGTACGCCGGGCTGCCGGGCAGGCGTTCGTCGTCGGGAGTGTGCTCGTGGGCATCGTGGGGGTGGCAGCTGCCCTCGGGGGCCGGAGGCTCGTGATGCTGCTCGGCCTGCCGGCCGAAAGCACCGCTCTGGCGACGGAATACCTGGCCATCGTCATCCCGGCGCTTCCCGCCATGATGGTGATTGCCGTCGGGGTGGCGATTCTCCGTGGTTCGGGCGATATGGTGGCGGGATTGATGTCGATGACGGTCGTGAACCTCGTCAATGCCGGCGCCAGTTACGCCTTGGCGGCCGGGGTGGGCGGGCTTCCCCGCCTCGGATGGCGGGGGTTGGCCTGGGGCACGCTCATCGGCTACGGCTGTGGGGCCGTCTGCACGCTGTGGCTTCTTGCACGTCGTGACCGGCAACTCCGCCCCGCCCCCGGCGATCTCGTGCCCGACCGCCACTGGCTCAGGCGGGTTCTCTCGGTGGGGCTGCCGGCGGGGATGGATGCGATCGGCAACGGCGTCTGCCATCTTTGGTTTCTCTCGGTTGTCAACCGGCTCGGGGACGTCGATGCCGCCGCCCATGCCGTCGCCATCACCAT
>CANGGT010000012.1 GCA_947453375.1 Planctomycetaceae bacterium | reverse complement strand
CCAGGAGATCGGACACGCGTCGGTCACCGGAAGCAGCCGCCGCAAGTTCGCCAAGAAATGACGACGGCGCCGCCGCGGCCCCCGAGGAAGCACGATATTCATCGGAAGACCCTGACACCGATGCCGATGTGGAAGCCATTCAAGCCCCCCTCTGCCGGTGCCCAGCCCCGGCACCATCTGGCTCCAGTGTTCCCGGACCCCGACGAATCACCCGCCCTTCGCCGCCGCCGGAATCTTCGCCACCATCCGCAGGCTGGTGGTGAGTTCCTCGAGTTGCAGCCACGGACGCAACCAAGCGACCGCGTTGTAACTCCCGGGGGCGCCGGGGACTTCCTCGACCTTGATTTCGGCCTCGGCCAGGGGATAACGCGCTTTGACGTCGTCGGAGGGGTGCGGGTCAGACGAAACGTAATTGGCGATCCACCTCCTCAGCCACTCCTCGCAATCCTGCCGCTCCATGAACGAGCCGATCTTGTCCCGGGCGATGACTTTGAGGAAGTGGGCAATCCGCGAGGTCGCCATGATGTACGGCAAGCGCGCCGAGATGGCGGCGTTGGCCGTCGCTTCCGGCCGGTCGAACTTCTTCGCCTTTTGGGCTGTTTGGGCCCCGAAGAAGACGGCGTAGTCGGTGTTCTTATAGTGGCAAAGGGGCAAAAAACCGAGCTTCGACAGCTCCGCCTCGCGGCGATCGGTGATCGCGATCTCGGTAGGGCACTTGAGCGACTTGTCACCGTCGTCAGCGGTGAACACGTGGGCAGGAAGCCCCTCCACCTTGCCGCCGTTCTCAGCCCCGCGGATCGCCGTGCACCAGCCGAAC
This sequence comes from Planctomycetaceae bacterium, assembly GCA_947453375.1. GTDB lineage: Bacteria > Planctomycetota > Planctomycetia > Pirellulales > UBA1268 > QWOP01. The sequence continues at coordinate 40,199 of CANGGT010000012.1, read as the reverse complement.
TTGGCAAAAGCGTCGGTCAATCGGGCCCCCATCACGTAGGCCGTGTTCATCCACGAGTAATGGTCGTGGGGCACCGGCTTGGCATCCCCCTTCTCGTCCAACTCGACCTCTTCGAAGTCGAACTCCTCGACGACCTTCGTGTTCTTGCCGTACGGCAGCCGAGAGAGCGACCGCGGCATCGTCAGAACGACAAACCTCGCATCGTCCGACTCGCGGAAGCTCCTCCACTTCGTGTACGTCTCGTCGAGGAAGATTTTTTCCAGGTCGCGGGGCTTCGACAGTTCGGAGAAGCTGTCCATGCCGAGCAACTTCGGCGAGGCGGCGGAGACGAACGGACAAAAACCGGCAGCCGAGACCTGCGACATCTTGGCCAGGAGATCGACGTCCTCGGGGTGGTTCGAGAACTCGTAGTCGCCGATCATGGCGCCGTAGGGCTCGCCACCCGGCGATCCGAACTCGGCCTCGTAGATCTTCTTGAAAATCTGGCTCTGGTCGAACTCCACCGCCTTGTCGAGATCCTTGAACAATTCTCGCTTGGAGATGTTCATGACGCGGATCTTGAGTTGGGCTCCGGTCTCGGAATTCATGACGAGGTGGTGCATCCCACGCCACGAGCCTTCCAGCTTTTGGAAATCGGCATTGTGCATGATCGCAGCCAACTGCTGCGACATCGTCGCGTCGATCGAGGAGATCGCCTGACTGATTGTCTTGGTAATGTTCTTGTCAAACGCCACGGTCCCCTTGAGCGATTCCTCGACGAGGGAGCGGATGAGTGCGTCACGCCGCGGCTTCTCGACCGCGCGGGGCATCATGCTCGTGATCTGGTCGAGAAGGCTTCCGGCCCCAGCGGCGACTGCCGCTTCTGGCTGCTTGGCGGATTCACCGGCAGTACTCATGGCTATGCTCAATCCTGGGGGGGCGACTCGGGCGACAGCGCCCGGCGGCAGATGGTGGATGTGGGATTCGTTGATTCAGACACGGTCCGCGGAACGATCACTTGCCCTCGGGCTCGACGCCCAGTTCACCGGCAAGCTTCTTGACCTGCTCCGAATCCTGCAGCAGTTTTTCCAGTTCGCTCTCGAGGCCATCGGCACGATCGACGGCGCTGAGGAGTTCCCGCAGACGGTTGCGGGTGTCGAGGAGTTTTCTCAGGGGCTCGACCTGCTCGACGATCTTCGCCGGTTCGAAGTCCTCCATCGAGGAGAACTTGAGCTTGACGGCCATCTCGCTCCCGTCACCGGCGAGCGTGTTTTCGACCTTCATCTCCACGCCCGGGGTCATTCGCTTCATGACCTCGTCGAAGGAATCACGGTCGATCGAGACGAACTTGCGATCTTTGAGCGGCTTGAGGGGCTCTGTGGGATTGCCCGAGAAGTCTCCCATGACGCCCACGACAAAGGGGAGTTCCTTGACGACCGTAGCGCCTTCCGTCTCAACGTCGTAGGTGATGTGGACCCGAGGCTTCCTGACTCGAGACAGCTTGCCGTGAACGGACTCTGGCATCGTTTGGCTCCTTCAACCCCGGCGTGTGCGATCAAGACCCAACCACCGCCAAAAAATATCCCAACTGACCGGCACGTGTCAAAGCAGTGGCCAAAAGACGGGTAAATATCACCCGTCGCTTTCGCCCCCGTCGACACTCGCTCCCTCTCCATCCATTCCCGCGGCGCGGAAAAGCATCGCCAGGGCGGCTTCGTCGCGAAGGAGCTCACGGTAATAGGCTTCCCGTGGCAAGCGCCCCAGCCGCACCACGTTGCGGATTTGTGCACCGACAAGGCTGTGCGGGTCGCGTCGTTCGAAAAAAACGGCGATCGACTCCAATTGATCGAAGGCCTCGGCGCGATTGGCGGGCGCCCCCCGCCGCCCCCCGCCTATCTCTGCGTCCGCTTCATCGGTCGATGTCCCTTCGGCAGCAGCGCCGCCATCGCTGTCGACGGGCTCCTCCTTGGTCTGTGGAACAGCCCCCGGGGCAAAGGTGCGGATCGCCGCATCGCACTCCTCGAAGAGGTCGCGGATCGGGCCTGCCGGCAGCACGGCGGCGCCGTCAGAAGCACTCGACACGGCGTTGGAAAGCAATTCCCATTGTTCCGCGGCATGTCCAAGTTCGAGGAACACCTCCCGGAGATGGGGGACAGGCGTGGAGGCGACGGCCTGTTCGAACTGCGTGGGTGACACCGCGCCGCGCTCGACCGCCAGCTTCAACTTTTCTTCGCTCTCCTCGTGAACGAGGTCGCGACTGCTTCGCCAGTGACAGAGGGCATATTCTTCGTCGGACCGGCTCTTCGTGAACGGAATGTGGAGGATGGCGGGAATCAGCAACCCCTCGCTATCGATGCCGACGAGTCGCTGCAGCGGCAGTGTCCGCTCTTCGACAACGGCCTGCTCGTCCGCCGGCCCATCCTCCGGATCGGGAATTGGAAAGAGATCGCCCCACGTCGATTCCACCATCACGCGGGTCATCGCGAAGCCGGCCGCGAGCCCGATGAAACCGTCGGTTCGCGCGAGGGCCTCGATGGTCATCGCTGCGATTTCGAGGTCACGAGAGCGGTTCCTGAGGATTTCGAGCCCGCCGTCTCGGACTTCTTCCCAGACGCCACGGGCCGCGGGCCAACCCCCGTCCGAGCTGTCACCGTCGTCAGCGCGACGCTCGATCCGGCGAGCCTCCTCGCGAAAATCGCGGAGGGCCGACCGTGCTGCCCTCCCGTCCTCGGAAAGCTGGAGGTTCTCGCCGCAGGGCTGATCCCCGCTGATCGGATAGCTGAAGTCGTTCGGTTCGATATCGACGGAGAGTGGCATGGCAGGGACTCCTAGCAAGGCCGCAAAGTCTTCCCACACTCTACAATAGGAAAAGCGGCCTCGACTGAGGGCTGGGCCGCGATGGCCCCCGCTTCGGTCGGGCTCACTGCGGCCTGGTGGAGGGTTGTGTCGGTCGTGCCGCCGATGCGGCCTGCGAGAAAAACCCCCGGCTTGAATTCGTTCTTGATCGTCAGGCGAATCCGCCGCGTTCCAGGGCGATCCGCAGATCCGCCAGGGTTCTGGTCTGCAGCCGGCTGGCCCAGGCGACGCTGATCCCCACCCGCCTGGCGGCCTCTGTGAGCGTGCGGCCCTCGAAAAAAGTCCCACGCACCAGGGCCGCCTCTTTCTCGGGCAGAGCGTCGAGCAGATCCCTCAGGCACATCACCAACTCCAGATGGAGTGTCGCTTGACTGGCGTCGGCTTCCCTGCCGAGCAGGTGGAGTTCATGCAGGTCGGTCCGTGCCGGACGCCGTGGGGGCTGCTGCTCGGAGGCTGGCCCCGCGCCCACCCGCCCCTTCGATGATGGCCCACACTCGGGCTCTTGCGCCGGCGGCGTCGGTGCGGCGTCTGCCGGCCGGCGCTCGTAACGCCCCGCCTCGTACGCGGCACGATCGAACCATGCCATCTTTCCCAGCCCGTCGAGCATCGCCCCGCGGATGCGATGCCAGGCATAGGTCGTGAACTTCCGGCCACGTTTGGCATCAAACGCGGCGATCGCCTCGAGCAGGCCTATTTGTCCATAGGACACGAGATCATCCAGGTCGACGGTGCGCGGACACCGTTGATGGGTTTTCCAGGCGATCGCCCGCACGAGGCCCTGGTGCAGCATGAACATCTCGTCCCGCTGAGCCACCGACGGCCCCGCGGTCATCGCGACCATTTCCACCAGATGATCAACCCGATCGCGGTAACCATCACGGCAACGGCAGCGAACAGCCCCCGTGACGTCCGAATTGCCCAGGCTTCGGCCCGCAGACTCTCGTCGGTCCAGTCGAGTTCGCCCTGCAGGGTCATGACCCGGTCGAGTACCTCCCGGACAAAGGCCCGACGATTGGGCTGACGCGAAATCGCAGCGACGTAACAGCCTGCCAAGAGCGGTGCAACACCCCCACGGCCACCGCCGGAGTGGTGGGGATCGGGACAGAACGCCGGAAGGAGTACCCGGGCCAGTTGCGAACTGACATGCAGTCGCAGCCGAAGGAGCATCGCCAGCAGGTGGCGGTTGGTGGGTTGCTGCGCGATCCGCCGAGGGTCGAGCAGCAGTTCCCCCAGAAGATCGTTCAGTGGGCCGGTGGCATTCAACGCCAGGGCACGCAGGGACTCGGGCGTTGGCTTCAAGCCTGGCGGAAACGGTTGCCCACAGGCCGCGGACCGCTTCCCTGCCTCGAGCCGGCTGAGCAATTCCTCGATCGCCGGGTCATCCTGGAGGACTCCCGCCACCAAGGTCACCGGCGCTCTCACTCCGAGCACCCGAGTGACGGTTGCCAGATCCTCTCCCAACGCCTGTCCGAGACTCGAGGCATACGCGTCGGCCGGGTGGCTCATCTGCAGCGGAAGCAGGACACAGACGCCGTTGATCCCGGCTATGGGGACACGGGCCTGCCGCAGTTGGTCACAGGCGTATTCGAGGCGTTCGAGAGCCTCGCGTCGCTCTCTGCCAGACTGGAGCGTGGCAGCCGTCGGTGCCGGGCGTTGCCCGCCGCCGGCGTTGGCATCCAAAGGCTCTCCCGAAGTGTCGCGATTGTCTCCCAGCGCCGGAGCGGCCGGCAGCGTGCCCCCCGTCCGCTGTCCGTCTGCGGCCGCCGCTCTGACGGCCATCGCGGCAACCGAAGTCTGCCCGGCTCCGGACAGACAGACGAAGATCGCGTCCTGAGAGGCGAAGACATGGAGTGGTCCACCCCCGCTTGGCGACTGCTCGACGATGAGTGCCGTCGGCGACTCTGCGAACAGGGCCCGCTCGGACTCGCCGCCATCAGTTCCGAGGACGAGAAACAGGGGCGATTCGGTCAGGGAAATCTGTTGCCGGGCAAGCTCGACGGTTGCTGCGTCCCAAGCGGCTCGGATGTCAGGCCAGCGGCCGTCCTGGTGTTCCAGCCACAGGCGGGCTGCCTGATAGACAAGCAAGGGCACGACGAGGAGGAGCGTCACCAGCGCGAACCCTTTGCCCGGGCTCCACCACGACTGGAGGACGGCACGGTCGCCGGTCCACACCACCACGCTGACCGCCAAGAGCACGACGACCAGTTGAAACAGCGCGACGATCCAGGCAATCCTTGCCGCCACCGACACGGTGCCGAACCAACGGACTGCCGCCACGACGGCCGTGTATGGCAACAGCAGGATTTTCAGCAGGAGTTGCATGGTGGGGTGGACCGCGGCGGCAGGCTTCGCTGGCTATGGATGAAGTGATCCGCCACCGGATGCGGCGGTCGACACCCCCGAAAAACCTCGGCTGTTTTTTGGGGTGTGTCGAGTGGAAACAGGTCACCGATGACTTTTTCCACAGGGAGTCAGGGTTGGCAAGGGCCTGATGCGCACCCGGAGCAGGAGGGCGATCAAAGGAGAAATGCCCCCCAAGCGGTGACGATCAGCGCCGCCGCCGACAAGGCCGACACAAGAATCGCCCACATCAGTTCGGATCTGCCCGAGAGAGGTGGCGCTCCGGACACCTCCGGACCAATCGCGGGCACGATGGGCCGATCGACGCTCAGTTTGATGAGTTGTCCGTTGGCCCGCAGCCAGGTGTCGAGCGCGTCGGGACGGTCGCGGAAAATGCCGCGGAATCCCATCAAGACAGCGGCGACGTACACCTGCAACACATCGCGGGACGGCAGAGCGGCTGCCTTTTCGGCCCGCGCGTAGAACTCGGTGGCTCTCCGTCGCGATCCGTACAGTTCAACCTCGATCGCATGGTTCTCCCACCACGATTGCCCTGGCCACACGATATCGACGATCATCAATTCGTCGGCCGCCGCAGCCAAGGCATAGCCGGCCAGGTCCCACTCCGCCGCCAGCGGCCCGCGGCATCTGGCGGCCGTGGCGTCGAACCGCGCCCGAAGCGCGGCCCGTTCGGCATCGACAGGGCCCGCGTTGCCGTTCGCGGCCCGCTCCGCCAGCGCGAGCACGTCCTGCATGAGTGGGACAACGGCGACAACAAAATCTGGAGTCATGTCCCTGCTGCCTGCATGCTCGTCCGGACCGACGCGGATCGCTCCGCGGCGTTTCACCTGGGTATGGCGAAGAGCGCGAACTCGAGCGACCCCTTCTGGCTTTCGTAGGCGACGTCGACTCGGCGTCTACCAGCCAACTCGTCGGCGTTGAGGATCGACGTATCCCGCAGGCGGATCCCCATCGACTGCGTCGCCTGCACCGACCGCCAAGCAGGGTTCTCCGTCCCGATCCGATAATAAAGCCATCCACTCCGCGCGGGCAGGCCCCGTGGCAGGCGTTCGACCGGAAAGAGTTCCAGACCAGGCACCCCCATCCGGAACAACCGGTCTACCTCCTCCGTACTTCCCAGCTTCCAGTCGAGGTGGTTGTCGCCCGTCAGCAGGCGGTGGCAAATCTCTTCCGACATGTCTCCCCGGAGGACCCCGACGTAGCACTGCCAGTCGGACTGCAGCCATTTAGGCTCGAGCGCGGCCGAGAGCGTTGCCGTGCCAATCCCCACGAAGTAACGCTGCTCGAAATCGAGCACTGCCACGCGCGAAAGCATCGCCTCGATGATCTCTTTGACTCGCCGAAAAACCCGCGCCAGGTCGTCATGGTCGTAGACGGGAAGTTCTTCGAGCCGGCGATCGGCCTCGAAAATCGCCAATTGCCCGGCCACGCGGCACAGCTCTGTGTATGCGGTCCGCGGGTGGACGCCGCGGGCGAAGGCGATCACCCGCAACACGCCACGGGCTTCGAGGAGTTTGGAAAGCATGAACAGCCGATCCAAATCGCCCGGCTCCGAACTGGAGAACCCGACCTGCCGACTGACGACCTGCTCCGTGAGCACCTCCACCTTGCGGCCAATCAGGTCGTAGATGCCCCGCACGACGTCACGGCCCAACGGCGGCCACGCATCGACCGACAGCATCGGCGGAAAATAATCGGGATCGATCTCGGGAGCGCCCTCGCGGTTTGCCGCCTGGCGGATCTGGGCGATCGGCAGGACTTCGAAACCGGAAAGATCCTCGGTCGAAAGCTTGAGCCGGAGGTTGAGCCGGAGGAAATCGATCTCCTGATCGTTGCCCCCCGAGGCCTCGTCTTGAAGCGACTGCTGGACGGCCTTGAAGCGGCTGCGACTGTCCGGTCCGGGCGGTGAGACGTTCGGGCCCCCCGGGTCAAACCGCGGCACGGCCAGATAAACCCGGACCGTCTCGTTGGCCTGGAGTGACTCGCCGAGGGCGGCCGACAATTTCACCATTTCCGCCAATGACGTACTCAGATTGACACGCTCCGGTTCCTCGCCCGGCTCGAGCCACACCAGCCCGCCGTCCCGAAGGCGGGCCTGGCACGCCCGGAGTTCGAGTTGACGGTTGGCCAGAGCCACCGGGTCGATTTCCAGCCTCACGATCCCGTAGCAGTAAGGCTCCGCGGCGATGGTGGAGAAGGCCAACCGCTCCACCGCATGCCTATCGGCAGCCTGGAAATGATGAGGCCGGAGGAACATTCCCTCCGACCAGTTCACAGGAAGATGACGCATGACTGCATTCCGGAGAGCGACCACCAGGGGCACTGGCGAACTGAAACTCCACCCCCGGGCCGTCCAATGGCCGCGCCGCGGGGGGGCGGCAACGGAGAACGCCAGGAAACCAGTATCGTAGCCTGGGACGGGCAGTCTATACACTTCGGGTCCCTTCTCCCATGAACGAGCCAACTCGCACCCAAACCGGGCCCGCAGTACCGGATGCCGATGCCCTTCGGGAGCGTCAGGACCGGTGGCGAGCCGGCCCCTCGTCCTCTCCCCGCCCCGTAAGGCGGAAGGTCGCGGCCGGCGCCGGACTGGCGCTTGCCGCTCTGGCAGCCCTCGTGCTTTCAACGGCCCTGATCGTGGCTCCCCTGTTCTCCTGGCAGACGGCTGGCGTCGCTCTCGTCGTGGACGGATCGACGCTCGACGTGCTGCCGGCTGTGCCGTTCTCACACCAGGACATGTCGGCACTCGCAGCGTCGCTGTCCGGTCGACTGGCACCATCGCTCTCCTCCGAGCTCCTGCCACTGAAGGACTTCGATACCGTGGAGGCGCTCCGCGATCGGCTCCACGGTTTCTGTGTGAAGATGCCCCTCCGCGGCAAAGATTCGATGATCGCGTATGTCCGCGGACAGTGCCTGGTGCCCCCGCCGCTGCTCGACGCCGATGGGAACGAACGACCCGATCCGCTCGGCGGTCACGCATGTCTGGTCGCAACCGACGCGACGCTCCGCGGCGAGGGACTCCGCGAGCTGGTGCCGATCCGTGACATCGTCGAATCGATTGGCTCCGCAGCGAGCCTGACGACGCTGGTCGCCATCGACCTGGGAAACCTCCGCTGGGATCCGAGAATCGGTGTCTTGTGCGGCCTCGTGCCGCGGCACTTGGACCGCGACCTCGAGGGGCCGCCGCTTCGTGCCAACGGCCAGAACTGGGTGATCGCATCGCACGACACCCTCCAGTATTCCGGTGCAAGCGGCACGGAGAAACGGACGTTCTTCTCGGCCGCCCTCGAGCAAGGACTCGCGGGCGCCGCCGATCAGGCCCCCTGGGGCGACGGAGACCGCGTCGTCGAACTCCACGAACTCGCGCCGTTTGTCGTCGCCTGGACCTCGGAATGGTCGCGGCGCTCTTCCGGCGGACGCGCACCGCAGCGGCCCGTGGTCTGGAAACTCGGGACCGGAAGGGTCGATCTTCGCGACATTCCCCGAAACATCCGGCTGGTCCGGGTTTCCCCGACCGCCGGCGGCGCTCTGGCTACGCTCCGCGGTCTTTTGCCGGGCGGTGCGCCGACGAAGCCGCCGATCCCCGCCGCCCCGGCCCCCGCTCCACCATCCTCGACGACTGCCTCGGCGTCGGCCCCGGCCTCGACGACGGCCACAGCCGACCCCGTGAAAGCGGACGCATCAACCTCGGATTCGCAGGCTGCCGTCATCCCTCCTTTATCGGCCACCGCCGCGACAGCAGCCACGCCGGCAGCACAGCCAGCGGCCATCGACGCCCCCGCCCCTTCACCCACGCTCCCCGCCCCGCCGTCGAACGCGGGCATTCCGCAGGCTGAGTTGCCGGTGGCGGGAACGTCCGGGGAGGCGACTCCGGTGGCCCAGACGCCAGCGCCTTCTCCTCCGGCACCATCCCAGCCAGTGGCGCCCATCCAACGCCGCAGCGATGATCCCTGGGAACTGCTGAACTCCCTGACGAGCCGCACCGGGCCGCCCCCCACCTTGGCTCCGCGGCCGTCCGTGATCGACTATGCCCCGCACCTCTGGCGTCAAGCGGCGTCCACCGTCGCTGCTGCGACCACGGATGCCGGTCTCGAAGGCCCCGTGGCGGATCGTGCCCGGGCGGCCTTGCAGAGATTCAACGCGGCAACTTTAAGCATCGACGACACAACGCCGAAAGGCCTTGCCATCCTGGCTGGTTCGCCGCCGGCCGAGACGCTGGCCGCCGCCCGCCGCGCTGCCAACGCTGCCGGCCTTCCTCAGGCGTGGTCGAGCGCCCCCAAGCCACTCCAGGCCGCCATTGCTGCCCGCAACGATGCCGTCGAACTCGGCTGGTCGATGCTTGACGTCATCGGTCGACTATCCGGCGGTGCCGGCCCCCTGTTCATCGACCCCGGGCTGATCGACGGGTTCATCGCCCGCATCGCACGATTGAGTGATGCGATCGCCAACGCGTCCACGATCTCTCGAACCGAAAGTGATTCGACCCGTCTCGATCCGCTCACCACAGCCACCCAGAACATGCTCTCGCAGACGCTGCTGATGCGATCCCTCCAGGATCAATTGCTCGCCAGCCTGACTGCAGAAGCCGGTTCCACGGCACGGATTCCGCTCAATGACCGGATGATTCTCCTTCGATCCCGACTGCCCGATGCCAGCCAGCGCGCCATGCTTCTGCCGATCGTCCCCGCCGCCGCGGCCGGCAACAAGGGAGCGAACGGCAACGGCGCCGAGGGTGGGGCCGATACCGCTATGGCGATGCAGGCCACTGGCCGTCCCCCTCTGCTGCCAGCCGGGTCCCGCACCATCGACAGTGCCGGCTGGAAAAACTGTGCCGCGCTCGCGGCCGCCGTCGTCGATCTCGTCGATGCCTCGGGAATCAATGCCACGGTGGGATCGGAGCGCGCGCCGACAACCCTTCAACCGACGCTCGACGACATCGCTGCCACCCGGCGTGCCATCGCCTTGCTCGAGAATGCGGCTGGCGACGAAGCTGCGGCCAGAGACGCCGCAGCAAAACTGTCGGCCCGACTGACAAGACTCTTCGAGCGGGCGGCGGTAACGGCAGCCCGCCTCAGTGACACCGAAAAAGGGCGCGCAACCGCCGTCGATGCCGACCGACTCGGCGGATTGCTGCGGATGATCGACCCGCGCGATGCCGCTTTGGTCGGCGATCGCATGACGGCAGGAATGAACCGCAGGTCCGCTGCCCTCCGCTACGGCCTGCGGATACAGATCCCCGATTCCGCGCCCCCACGCCTCGGCATTGCCACCGATATCCAGATCTCCGTCTCGGACGCCGCAAGCGTCCCCGCCGCGTCTGCCCTCACGCTGGGCTTCGATCCCGCGCAGGTGGCGGTGCGGCTTCCTGATGGCACCAAGCTCAACGAGGGTGTCTCCGTCCCCCTCAACGACCTGCCCTGGAGGGGAGGCATGCTCGCACTGCAGGTGGTGCCCCAGCAACGCGCGAACGCGGCCGTCCGAGCCAGCGTGACGCCGCTCACCGCGATGCTCACGGCCGATGACTATGTGGAGAAGGCCGCCTGCTCGCTGCCAATGCCATCGGAACGCAGCGTGTTCGTTGCGGCGCGTGGCGGCATCGGCAGCATCGCGGGGATCCCCGGCGAGAACGGGTGGGTAAGGGCCTCCAGGGTGTCGCAAGTCGTTCGTGACGTGGCCGTAGCCGAGACGACGACCTTCCAACTCTCGCTCAATGGCTCATCCGGTCGGGTGACGGCATGGGAACTCGGACTGGAGGCCGTGGCAGGCGCCGTCCGTACGGTTGATGTCGAACTCCACTCGATATCCAGCACGCCGTCGCTCGATGGACGGAATCAGGCCTGGGCCGATGCCGAAGCGGCCCTGCTCGCCGGGAGATCGTCCGCCAAACCACTCGCGCGGGCGACGGGCGTGAAGCTCGATCGGGGCGGCCAAATCGTGCCTCTCGTCTTCGCGATCGAAGGCGGCGAACAGTCCCCCAAGAAGCCCGTCGAGCCATCGGCATCGCAGCCATCGGCCGCCGGGGCGACCGTCGCCCTGGAACTCCCTCCGCCCTCCTCTCAGGCGGTCGGCAACGCCGGCGGGGAGATCGGTCCCGATCTAGCACTCGTCGTACGCGACCCACAGGCGCCGGCCGGAGAGCGGCCAATGATCACGCGAATCTCGCTCGAGGCCCGACACCCTCGGGACCTCATCTCGGCCGTAGCCCGGTACGACGAACGCGCCCGCACGATCACCGTGTCCCTCGAGCCCGTCGGCGGAAATGCCTCGCTGCTTCCGCCGGATGGAACCCGCGTAACCCTCCGGGAGCCCGATGGCGAGACGACTCCAGGTGGATCCCTGCCCGTCTCCGGAGTGGGCGCCGTCGTTCCCCGCAAGCCCGGTGCAGTCCTGACGACCGCCGCGCCGATGAGCGACGTCATCGCCTCATGGAATGGCCCCGACCAGGGCACCGCCCGCTTCTCGCTCGACGTCGATGGTTACCCCCGAGCTTTCAACTTCGCCGTCGAATGCTCATCGGCCGCACACCTTCGACCACAGGGACCGCAGCACGACTGGCGGCAGATCCGAATCATCACCCCCTCCGCACCGCAGACATTGCTCAAGGCCCCGATCGCCACGGTGCCGATGCGTCTGGCGGTCGACGCCCCCGCCGACACGTTTCTCGGCGGAGCAACCATCGGTGGCGCCGTCGCGATCGTGCTGCGACAGATCGGTGCCGGCTTGGGGGATCAGGGCGAGGAAAGGATCGTCTGGAGCGCTACCCATGCCCGGCAGGTGAGCTTCACGCTCCAACCGCCGACGGCGGGGGCATCGCTGGCGATCAAGACGCTCGTCGACGACTGGACTGTTCCCGCATCCGGTGAGGGCTTTGCGAATGTCGATGTAACGGCCGAAGCGAGGCTCGTGATCGCCGGTTTGTCATCCCCCCTCGTCGACTCCCGTGTGCTGGTTTTCGACGGCCAAGCACCAGTCGTCAAGGTGCCCCCGTCGGTGCGTGCGACGGTCGGCAAGCCGCTCGTGGTGCCAATCCAAGCCTCCGACGATTCGTCTGACGGCTACCTCATCCCGCCAGAACGACGCAGGCCAGGTGTGTCTGGGCTGAAGTCGGTCGAGTGGGCGATCGACACCGAGGGGAAAGGGCTCCCGAAGGAGTGGCAACCGGCTGCCTGGCTCGGCGGCACGAACTACGAGGTGCGGATCGACTCGAAGAAGCTTCCCTTCGGCGTCCGCCTGCCCGTCCTTGTTCGGGCCACCGACGCGGTGGGGCTCTCCGATCCCCCGGCCCGTATCTGGCTCGAGGTGGGGGCGGAAGCGGCCAGCACCTCGAACTCACTCACTGGCAAAGTCATGCTGTCTGGCCGCGGCGAACCCGAACTACCGGTCGTTCTCAGTGGCCCAGGAGGCGATCGGACCACCAAGACCCGCGCGGGTGGAGTCTTCCGGTTCGACGATTTGGAACCGGGACAATACAAGGCTTCGGTGCAGGCGGCGGTGCGCAATCGGATGCGCAAGGTCGAACCGACACCGGTCACGATCGAGGCTGCCCCAGCCCCGGCTGCCAGCGTGACGCTCGAACTGAAGTAGACGCCGTCGGCAGGGCCGGTCCCAGGCGGGGCTCCGCTCCGAAATCCACCTTCGCCGGCAGATTCGCTGGCATCGTTAGGCCTGGAGAATCCGGGACAATGACTCCAACCGCTCCATCCGTGCAATCCCCTCAAGTCACCCTCGCTTTCCGCCGATAAAGAACCGGTTCGATGTGTCGCTCCACCCGGCAAACGCGTTGCCGGGCTGACGCTGCGTCGGTGCTGGAGACACCAACCGAATGCGATCGCCAGCGGGGCTTGGCCATGCCGGCAGGAGATCGCTCGCCCCGCTCAACCGGGCATGCGTAGCGGTCTTCGCTGTCGCGTTCTCAATCGGCTGTCTCTTCGGGCCGACATCCGAGGCCCAAACGGCCGCCGCTCCTTTGACGATCTGGAGCTTTCTGGGCGTGCCGAATCCGCTCGCCATGAATGCCGTGGCTCAGCAGTCTGCCAATCCGGCGATTCAGGCTGCCGCCAAGGCGAAGGCAGCCAAGCATGAGATTCCCAAGAAGAAGGCTGCCCTCAGATACTTGGCCGGCATCGGGTGCACCCCGGAGCACCCCGAGGTCATGCCCGCGCTCATCGCCGCCATGGACGACCCGGACGAGCAGGTCAGGTACGAAGCCGTGAAGGCGGTCCTGCAAACGTCCGAGGTTTGTCAGTCGCGCGAGCAGAAGAAGGCGGTCCGCAAGGCGAAAGGGATATGCGAAAGCTGTGCGGACCTGAAGAAAAACTGCGAGAAAAAAGTGTGCGAAGCCGTGGAGCGACTGTGCGGAAAGGCTCCCCCCAAGGAGCACAAGCATCATCTCAAGAAGGCCATGAGAAGCGCGTTCGGCGACGAGTGCGAAGATCCTGCCAAAGAAGATTGTCCGTGTGCCGAAAGACGGGGCTCGTGCTGTGGACCGGAGATGCGCGACAAGTTGATGAAGCTCGCGTATGGGCGGGACGACATGGGGTGCTTTCTCGAGCCGAGCAAAAGGGTTCGAGACTTGGCCGAACTTGCCCTCGATGCCTGCAACGCCTGTGCCTGTGGTTGTGAAGGCGTAACGGACGGCGAGGCCGCCATGGATCACGTCGTCCGGGAGATGCCGCCGGCCGATGACAACAGGGAAACGCAACCGTCCGACGCCGCGTCGCTCCCGCTCGGTGTCCCCTGCTTCGAGGATCGGCCCATCGAGCCCCCGCGGCCCGAGCATCACCACCGACTCCCCGCGCCGGCGCCGGCTCAGGAGCCGGAGATGATCCCGCCCCCTCCCGCATCCACCGCCATGCCCGCAGCCCGCAGCGTTTTGGTGAGGTTACCGGCAGCGGCGGTTCCTGACCGAGACGCCATGGCAGATGCCGAAGAAGCGCCGTCTCCACCCGAACCGGCTGAGACTCTCGTCGATTCCCTCGGGGGAAGCGAACAGACTGCCGGTCACCAGCAGACCCTCCCGGCCAACCACACGGAGTTTCTCCGCGGCACCGCCGGATCGGCATTTAACGGCGAGCTTGGCGGCCCCGATCACCTCCGGAATCCTCTCCGACATACACCGTTACTGCGTCGGGCCGCGGACTTCCCCCCCGCAGCGAGCCCCCAGCCAGCGGCACGCGATGCCTTCCATGGGGAGTCCGCCGAACTACGGCCGACTCCGGCAGACTCAACCCAGCCGCCCACCAAGGGCCTCGAGCGATCAAGAATGAAAGGTGGCTTCTCCCGAGGCAACTGGACCGTTTCGCCGTCCCCAGCAGAGGCCGCCCGCCCGAGCGCCGCCCCCGGACACGACACTCCATGACGGCCCCTCGTGGCTCGCGATCGGGCGCCACGGTGCGACGCCCGCCGACACCGACATCCGCTCCCACGCGTCGACGTGCAACAATGATCTTCCGCGTGGATCTTCCGCGTGGCTCGATGATCGGCAACATGCCAGGCGCGCAGAATTCCGCCCAGCAACACCAATGAGCCATTCATCCGAACAATCAGACGACAAGGGCAGCGGCTCCCACGGAAGCCCCCCGGCGGCCGCCCACTCATGGCGTACCGGCCACGCCGGCCATCGTGCTCCTGCCGCTGCGGGTCGCTCCACCCCCGGGTCGACGATGGCCGCGCTCACCGGCCAAACGTCCTGGCGCGGCAAAAACGACGTGCCGAAGCGGACCGGTTCGTTGTGGCTCATGGTGAGGCGAATCCTCCTCACGGTCGCTGCGATCGCCCTCATCGTGCTGCTCGTCCGGATGCTCCTGACGGTCAATCGCCAGGTGCCGATCGTCGTGGGAAGCGTGACGAATTATCGCCCCCCGCTCGCCATCATCCCGCAGGCCGAAGAAGACCGCATGCTGCTGGCCTCTCTGGCAAGCTCTGGAAAGAGTTTCTTTCCTGGCTCGGCAGAGATCTTCGACGTCAGCCCGTCGCTCGTCACGGCGACTGCCGACGAGATGCTCGACTCGCTCACCTCGACACTTCGTCAGAGCAAGCCCGGCGGGCCTGACGGCAACATGGCGATCGTCTATCTCACCGCTCTTGGCACCCTCGACGACAAGGGGCGCCCCTGCATCATCCCACCGGGAAACTCCGAGGATCCGATGGGATCCTCCGAAGACTCCTACCTCCAGGTCGACCGACTGCTGGCCGGATTCCGCGATGCCCTTCCGGAACGCGTTGGCATTCTGGTGGTACTCGATGCCTGCAGGCCGTCGACCGACTGGCCGCTCGGCGTCGACGATGGAGCCTTCACTCCCGCCGTGGAAGCGATCATGGCAGGCTCCACGCTGAAGCGACTGTGGGTCATGATGCCGGCAGCGACGGGCCAGCACTCCTACTCGAGCGCTACCCAGGGCGCGAGCGGCGCCATGATGGAGTTCGTTCGAGGCCTGCGCGGCGCGGCAGATGCCAGGCCCTGGGGCGATGCCAATGGCCGTGTCGGCCTCCGGGAACTCGCCGCGTACCTCGCGGTTCGCGTCGACCGTTGGGCGGTGGCGACGCTCGGCGACCGGCAGACACCCGTGCTGATCGCGTCGCCAACCAACCGCGACGCCGATGTCGCCGTTGCATGGACTTCGACACGCTCCCCCGCGCTCGACGTGCAAATGGACTCCGGTTCCGACAGCGACACGTGGCTCGCAGAGCGGTGGCGGGCCGCCGAGAGGTTGCGGCCAACCGCTGTTCGGGAGCGGCCGTTGCTCTGGGCCTCCTATCTCCACCTGCTCATGCGCGCAGAGCATCTCCGTACGGCAGGAGCGGCTTTTCGTGACGAGCAGGTCGACGTTGACACGACCGTCCAACGGTTGGAGACGGCCCTGAATCTCCCCTTGATCTCCAACGCGCGACTGCTCCCCGGGATCCGACTGGCGTACAAGAGATCGAATATGGCGAGGGAGCGGCAGGACGACGATGTGCGAGCCTGGCTGGCTTCCGTGGAACGCCACATCGCCCTCAACGAACCACGCAATAAAGCGGCGACTCCGCCGGCGATGACCGAGGATGTCGACCGTTGGATGCTCCGCGCCGAGGCCGCATGGCTATGGCTGGTGGAGAAGTGCGAGACCAACGCTGCAGTCGATCGGGAGACCGTGGTGCGTTGGTTGGAGTGCGTCGGCAATCGCCCCGAGGGCGCCGCGTTCAACCCCGGGCAAATCCACTTCCTCAGGATGCTGACGCGTTGGGCGGATACCGATGACTGGCAGCGGCAGCCGGAAGCTTTCCGCGACTTCATCCGGTTGGTCTCGAAATCGCGCGAGTCAGTGTACGCCCAGGACGTACGAGTCGATCGAATCATCGGGACACAGGATCTGGCGAACCGGGGCAACGCCGCGATGAGAGCGGCGTTTGACCTCGTGTTCGTGGGCGGGGCAGCGAACATCGACAAGGCCGTGGCGTTGTCACGGGAAGGAATCGAGGCCTTCGATCAACGGTCGATGCTCTCCGCACGGAAAATCCGGGCATTGGAATTGCTCGATGAGGTGAGGGCAGAACGTCCCTTTCTGGTCACATGGTGGGTCGAGGAGTTGCGGCACGCCGTCCGCCAGCAGGGCGACCTGGAGAGCGGAGGACTCGGCAGGAAGCCCGCCGACATCGTGGCGCTGCTGACGGCTGTCGAGCAACTGGAACAGGCCGTCGATGCCATGGTGACGACCGGCAATAGCGAGCCCACGCTGACGGCGTCGGTCGACAAGATCGACGAACTGTGCTCCGCTTGCGAGACACTCTTCGCCTCACTCAAGTCGGTCTTCCTGACGGACTGCGCCGATCTCGCCACCCAGGCTCCTGACGGCCCGCGGACGTACGGACGCATCCGTCGCATCCTGGGGGTGCCGCTGGTCCTCGGCGATCTGCGGATGCGGTTGCTCAGACGGGCCGACAACCTCGATCGCCGCCAAGCAGCCCTGTTGGCCCGCGAAGCCTTCCTCAGCGACGAACCGCTTCCGCCCGTCGACCCAGCTGCTGTCGTGGCCGGGTGGATTCCATGGCGGAACCAGCTGACGCATCCGATCCTGCCCGTCCTCGCAACCGATGCAACCGGGGCATCCTCACTGCCCACGACCGCCGCCGACATTGCCACGAACGTCGGACGACAGGTGACCGCCGTCCGGTCTGCCGCAAGATCACTCCCAGCCATCATCGCCGACTTTGACCGTCAGCGCGCCGAATTGGATGTCGGCAACCACGAAAGCGATGCCAAGGTTCTCACGCTGCTCGCCCGCGGAAGCAGGGTGAGTCGTCGTCTGGCTGCCGTGGCCGGTCAGCGATCGCGCATCGGCGATGGCACCACGCCAACACAGCGGTATTTCGCCGCCGCGTGGCACCAGCGACTGCTGAAACACGCCGAGACCACGCTCGAGGAGTTCTGGGGAGGTGTCGAGCCTGATGAGCCGGTCTATTGCTTTCACAAGGCACGCGTGCTGCTCGAGTCGGCAGGGGAGATTGTTCGCAGCAACGGTATCACCTTCGGGGACCGCGACCGCAATCGCCTCGCGGCGGAGATCAACGCCGTTGCCTCGCAGTGGAACGGCTTCGCCACCCTCGAACTCACTCCCAACAGGCTCATCCTGCCATCGGCCCGCGACGTTGAGCCCCCGCGGAACAAGGCGAGCCTCACGGCCCGCCCCGGGGTACCTCTCGGTCTAGCCTCACTCTGGCTCTCCGAGTCCGTGGCCGGCCCACCGCTGGCGCTGCTGCAACGCAATACCACGGACGTTTCACCCGGGGCGGCTCGCCCGGGCCCCGCGAGCCGCACGGGAGTCCGCGTCGTGTCGCGGCCCGAGGAGGCTCCTTGGCAACTCGATTCCGACGCCGCTCGCAGCATCGAATTGAATCGCACGGCGGTCCTCGACATGACCGCGTGGTATCGCGGCCACCGCATGGTCGTGGGACTGCCGGTCGCGGCTGCATCGGCCTCACGAACGATAGAGTGGGAGGCCTCTCCCCGACTCGAGACACGGATCACGGTCCGCGGCGATCTGCCGCAGGCGCAGTCGGTTGCCATCATCTTCGACTGTTCAGGCAGCATGGGGCAGCGGTTGGCCGACGGTCGGACCAGGCTCGACGCCGGCCGGGCGGCCGTCGCCGAGCTCCTCGCGAGCATGGCCAAATCCGGGCATTGGGACGTCTCGCTTTGGCTCTACGGTCACCGCACGAAGTGGTCGAGGGACAAGGAGGGCAAGTACGTCGCCGGGCTGACAAACTCCGGCGCTGCCACGAAGGCCGCCGCCGAACGCGCCGGCACGCCGTTCACCTTGGTGCCCGGCGACGATGTCGAGCAGGTTCTCCCGATGCAGGCGCTGACGGCCGCGGCGGCGGAGCGGATCGGCATGACGCTCGCGCCCATCGAGCCCGGCGGAGAAACCCCACTCTACCTCGCGATCTCGGAGGCCTTGTCGACCGACTTCGACCGCGGCCGCACCGATCTCCCCGGTCACATCCTCGTGGTGACCGATGGGGCGAACGATCAGACCGGCGGCCGCTTCGTGACGGCAGCGGCCGTCGAGGACCAGCTCGCCAGGAAGAACGGCCGTCGCCGTGTGCCCCTGCGAATCGACGTCGTCGGCTTCGGTTTCGCCCCCAATGCGACCGACCGCGCATCGAGGATGGACGATGTCCGCAATCTCGCCATGAGCTCTGGGGGCCGCTTCTTCGAAGCCGCAAACGCCGAGACACTTGCCAAGTCGCTCCGCGAGTCACTGCGGGTGATGCAATGGAAGGTACAGGGCCCCGAGGCGCCGCGGGAAAGCGTTGGCCTCGGCTCGTCGATCATGGTGCCGCCTCCGCTCGTCGGTCGGCCACAGGCCTACGAAGCCGTCCTCGAGTCGGGGGCAAGTCCGCCCCGGCGTGGTTTCGAGGCGGAGGGGGGCGAAGCGCTGGATCTCTACGTCGGCGGCGGTGGCAGGCGGCTCGAGTTCCGCCGTTACGATGGGGGAACCGAACAGGGGCTGCGCGACAGCCGGACAAACCTGTTTGCCCCCTCCGATCCGCAGCGGCTGTGCTTCGTGGGGGCCCATCTGGCCTCTCGTGCCGGCGACTCAATCCGCTTTCCGCTCTCGGTCCAGAATGCCAACGCCGCCGAGTTTTCGCCGCGTCCCACCGAGGCGTGGGTGGAGATAACGCCGCGTTCTGGTGAAGGATCGGTAGGAGCTCCGTTCGTCTTCTACGATCTCTCTTTCCAGCAAAACCGCCCCGTGCCGGTGCTCGATCTTCTGGCAACGCGTTGGCCGAGATCCGCCGACAGGGCCGAGATCCGCGCCTGGTTGCGATTCACGAAGACACCGTCCGACGTCACCGTGCCGCTTGCCGAACTCACTCCCGGCGTCGAGCGTCGGCTAGAACTGGCAAGCCTGCCGGGCTCCGAGCTCCGGATCACTCTGGCACCGGCTGAAACCGCCGATCAAGTGCAACTCTCCGTGGTCGAGAATCATCCCGCCCCCTTGGCCGACAAGCTCCCCTGCCTGCGGGTGTGCGTGAGCCCCGCCTGCATGCGGGCCGTTCACATCGTCGAGCCGGAGACAGGCCGGGTGCGCCATCTGTTTACGGTGCGGGCCGTGGGAGGTCGCGTATCCCAGGACTGCCAGCTTCTCATCACCGACAAACAGCGTGTCTTGAACGGCGCGGTGAGCCTGACCGCGACCGGAGAAGCCCCTCTGACCGTGCCGGTTCCGGCGGAGTGAGGCCCAGACAGCCAGTGGCACGGTCGCGCCGGGTTCATCCCCGAGCAGCATCGCCCTCCAAGATCGGCATCCGGCGCCTCGACTGACCCGTGGCGACGACACCACTAGATTCGAGGTAGCCGCTCAATGCTCTGTTGTTGTTCCTCCTGCGCGAACACCTGGCAATCGTAAGGCCGGTACTCGTTGATCTCCCAGTCAAGTTCGAAGATCGTCCGGGCGTACCAACTGTTGCTCATTGGATCCGGATCGATCCACTGCCCCCCGACTGCGATCCGCTTTCCCTTCCCGGACCAATCCTTCATTTTCTCCCAAAACCTGGAGGGGTACTCGTCGATCCGGCAGCAGAGGTTGACCCAGGGGTCGATGACCCAGGCCGACCGGAGGTTGATTCGATCTTTCGGCTCGAGGAGGACGGGAGGATTGGGCCTCGAAAAGCGGTCGGGGTGTGCGTTGAGCCGCAGCCCGAAGATCGTGAAGACGTGGTCCCCCTGATGGCCGTCGACATCATGTCCGTCACGCCTCGATAGGGATGCTTGGCAGATGAACGGAAGGTGCTGACGCTCCAGTCGCAGACTCGCAAGTTCCGCAAGCTCGCCGCAATTGCCGGCCTTGGCGTTCCAGGGGTCTGACGGGGCGGCATTCGCTCGCAGGATTTCGCGGGCCTTGTCGAAGGTCTCGAGTGATCCGATCACATCGAGGAAATGCTCGGCCTGGGCAGCGTCTTTCGCCTTGACCGCTGCAAGCAGGCTCTTGAATGCCTGGAGGTCGAGCCTTCGATACGTTGTTCCCGCGCCGAGTTGATCGGTCACGAACGTGTCGAGCAACGCTTCAAGTCTGTTGATCTCTCCATCAACCGCGCTCACACCGTATTCCGTCGCAATCTGTTCGGCCCGGCGCCTCTTTCGCTGACCGCCGAGGACGCGACTCGCCTTCTCCCGCTGGCGTGCGCGTTCCTCGAACGCCTGCGGACGCTTGCTGCCAACGCCGACGGCACCGGCTGCTCGGTATTTCCCGTCGGGCGTGACCGTGTATCGCTTGTTGCTCGACTTGTATCCCGCCACGTACTTGGCTCGTACGAAGTTGAACACGGTAGTCGACGTAGTGCCCATCCACGACTTCAGACGAGGCGTCTCGCGATGGATGAAGCTCAGAAGTTCGTCCACGGCGCGGCGCTGGTCGGCCTTGCTGTTAAAAATGCTGTCGCGCGAGTAGGTCGTCCTCAGGTTGGGCAGGCCAATCGACACGACGGCCCTGAGCAACCCGGAGACCTTGCCCACCGGCTTCACCTCGTCGCAGATCGCCACCATGATCGCCCGCTTGAGAAACCGCCGGAGGGTTGGTACCAGACGGGTGATGCTGTCCGTCGACTTACGGCCTGAATCGTTGGCGAACACCCGGAAAAGGCCGGCACTGTCGGGCTGGCCGATCTTCTCTCCGACACGGAGCGTAGCGATCCGCGCTAGGTTGTCTTCGATCAGGTAGAGCGAGTCCCAGGGGGCGGGCATAGAGGACCTCGGCGCATTGAGTGGCGGACGAGATCGCAGCATACTAACCGGCTTTGGTTTTTTGTACCGGGCGGTCGCTAGCATCGAGACCGGTGGATTGACGGGACCGGCCGGCTTCCGTTCTTCAATTCTTGATCCTGCTCGCGAGCAGATTCCCGCGGCAAGCACGACGCCCGCGACACCTCCTCGTGACGGCCGGCACGCCCAGAAGCGCCCCACCGAGGAGTGCCAGGGTCAGTGTTGCAGGTTCCGGAACGGCATTGATGATCGTGTTGCTGTCGAGCGTCACCGCGCCATTCCGTGCGAGGGCGCTGCCATCCAGGATCGTCGCGCCGGTCGTCAGCGTGATGCTCGTGAGCGCCAGGATGTGCCCTTCGAACGCCGTGTTCGTGCCGAGCGTTGCGGAGCTCCCGACCTGCCAGAACACGGTGCTTCCGGGCAGCGCACCTCCATTGATCGTGACGACCGACGAATTGCTGGCGGTGGTGAGCGTGGTACCGATCTGGAAGACGAACTCCGCCAGCGGGTCACCGAGATTGTCGAGCGTGAGCGTGCCTGTCAGTTGCGCCGATGTCGCGAAGAAATAGACGCCTGGTGACAGGGTGAGGCCACCGAGATCCTGTCCGGTCAACACCACCGTGGGGGACAGTCCGGCCGCGGTGATGTAGGCGCTCGTGAGATCGGTCTGAGCCTACAGTGCTTCGGCATCCCCGGCATGAAACGTGTACGGGGCGGCGACGGTTCCCGGGGGAAAGCCCGTGATGGAGGTCCCTGGGCTCACGCCCACACCCCCTCCGGCGATGACGGACGATCCGGTGTTGGTCACCGTCGAGCCGGCCAAAACCGCGAATCGGCCCGCCGTGCCGAGAACGATCTCGGCGTCGGCATGCAGTGGTATCGAGGCGAGAGCGACGACCCCCATTCGCATCAGGAGTGCCCGGCTTCCCGGCAGAATCCGTGGGACAAAAGGTGCTCGGAAGCGGTGCGAAGCGGCTCTGAATCCCATGAAATGACCCTCTCGGAGAACAAACGGACGGCCGTCCGTTGAGAACGAGCAGCCGAAAACGTTTCGGCGCGATTGGCGAATCGACACCCCTGAACGACCGGATCGTTCAGAGTGGATCGGCCTACGCTCTGACACCGCTTCGCAGGCGAAGAGGTGGCATCTCGTCTTCCGAGGTCAGGTTTCTTTGGCGTCGGTCCCAGGACCTCCGTCCCCGGACACACGCCCAAGACGACAACACTCTCCTCCGTCGAGAAAAGTGTTGCCTGAATATTCCTTGGTTCTTTCGAGGCACAATGAGCGAAGGCATGATGCCCCGGAGGCGGCGATCCGTCGCCAAGGATGGGATGCCCTCCGGAGCGCCGAATCCTACAGGCTGGCAATAACCTTCCGGATCTGATCCTGGGTCTGGCCGAGCTTCGTCTGCAAGCGGCCGAGGAGTTCTTCCTCTTTGCCCTTCGCGTACATGAGATCGTCGTCGGTCAATTGAGCGTATTTCTGCTTGAGTTTGCCCTTCAGTTCGGTCCATTCGCCCTTGAAAGTCAGTTCGTTCATGATGAGTCTCCTCGAGATTGAGATGGGAAGAAAGAATCGGTCTAAAGTGGCGGAGAAGTCAGTCTCCGCCCGGCAATCAACGCAAGCACGAACAGGACCATGAACACCAGAAACAGCAGCCGCGCGATCCCGGTCGCTGTTGCCGCGATGCCACCGAAGCCGAACACTCCGGCGATGATGGCCACGATGAGGAACAGGATGGCCCATCGAAGCATGATGACACCTCCAATCAGGAGAGAGATCGATCGGATTCGTACTTTCGCCGCCAGGACTTCAGCCCCGGTGCGTGCGGCATCCGCCTCGGCTCAGGCCTCGGTTCCTGCCACACACGCGGCTGTTTCCGCAGCCACACAGGAGCGGGGCAAGGGGGCAGGTCGTGATGATCGCATGGACGCTTGTCATGGGATGTCCTTCGATGAAACAAAAAAAGCCGGCGTCATCGAAGACCCAGGGGTCTGCGATCACGCCGGCTTACTCGACTGCAGAGGCCTCCGCGTCGCGGATTCCTCGTCAGTCGGTCTTCCGACTCCCTCCACCGAGGCAACGCTAACGCTCGGAGGTCGAAAGGCAAGAAAAAACGCGATCGGGTTTCCGCGTGTTCAGGGCACGGGGCGGGTTTCGTGCTGGTCGCTACGCTGGTGGTCCGCGTGAAGGGAGACGGGCGAAACCATCCCCTACTCCCCCAGCAACCCGGCGACGACCTCCGGCACGCCAACCGTCGCCGTGTTCGCGACGGCCTCGAACCTTGCCCCAGCCACAGCCTCGGGGATCTCCGGATTCACCACGATTCGCCTGGCGTCCTTCCGGGCCTCGAACACCAAGCCCGCCGCCGGATAAACCACCAGCGAGGTCCCGACAACGAGGAGAACGTCCGCTTCCCTGACCATCTCCGCTGCCTCTTCCATCGCCGGCACCGATTCGCCAAACCAGACGATGTGGGGCCGGAGTTGGCTCCCAAGGGCACAACGGTCGCCGAGGTGGATGTCGCCGTCACCCAAGTGCGTCACGAGCGTCGGGTCCTGCGTGCTCCGGGCCTTGCGGATCTCCCCGTGGAGGTGGAGGACGCTCGATGATCCGGCTCGCTCGTGGAGATCATCGACGTTCTGCGTGACGATCCGGACTTCGTAGGCCCGCTCCAGTTCGACGAGGGCCAGATGAGCGGCGTTGGGCTGGGCTTCACGGACGGCTTTGCGGCGCTCGTTGTAGAAGTCGAGGACGAGCCCTGGATTCCGCCGCCAGGCCTCAGGACACGCCACCTCCTCAGGCCGGTAGCCACGCCAGAGGCCATCGGCACCGCGAAACGTCTTCAGCCCGCTCTCGGCACTGATCCCCGCCCCCGAGATCACCGCGATGCGTTTCATATCCCCTCCACAAACCTGGCCAATGCCTCGAGCGGCTCCGGGTCTGCCAGCCGATGGTCCGTCCCGACTTCCACGAGAGCCGAATCAGGCAGCCCACTTCCCCGGACCAGCTCCAATGACTACGCAAAGGGAATCACGTCGTCGCCCCGGGAGTGAAGGATGATCGTGCCCGGCTTCAACGTCGCGGCCGCGCCCCATTTCTTCCAGGCCGGGCAGAGCAGCACCATCCTCGCATGGCCGCTGCGGAGGTTCATCGCCACGGCCCCTCCCCGGCTCGACCCCACCACGACGTCCGGCTGGCTTGCATCGTAGGCAGCCTGGGCCGTTGCCAGCGCCAGCTTGAAGTTGTCATGGTCCAACGCCGGCTCGATGACCTCGTGGCCAAGGCTTCGCAGGGACGTCGGCTTCACGCCGCCGACAGCCGAGTTCCAGCCGTGGAGGTAGAGGAGTTTCATGGGATCGCTGCTACGGCGAAGGGCAACGCAACGCCCTGCTCCCGGTAGCCTACCAACTGCGGCCGGCAGGTCACTCGGGAAGCACGCAGGCTATCGGCATCAGCCTGCGACGCTCTCGCTAGCAGGCCGGATACCGAGATCCGTCGTCAGGCTCACGAACGCGGCTGCCAGAAGGCACGGAAGGATTGGCGCTGTGAGGATCGCTCCAACGCCCAGCAGGACGCCACCGCACTGACTCGCAGCGGCCCCCATGACGTAAAGCCACAGAAGTGACAGACCGGCCCTGGAGGCGAGCCCACAACTTTGCCCCACTGCGATCCACGCGGGGAGTCGATGTCCCACAACAAAGAGGAGGGCGAATGCAAAAAGCGTCTCAACCACGACCGCCCACATCGCTGTCGCGAAGCCACTGACGTATGGAATGCTCTGAAGGGCATAGGTGCCACCATAGGCGAGCAAGTTTTGCGTGAGCATCACCATCAGCCCATGAATACATATTCCCGGAGTAATGCGAAGACGGTAGTCCGAGTCTGGCTGAGTGAGTTCCCGAAGGACGACGACTGCCATGATCGATGCCACAACCGGAAGCGCAAAGCCCAGCGTCACCACGCCAAGACCGACGCCTATCGCTGCGAGAAGCACGAGCGACACGAACTTCGCGTAGTAGACGTGGTATCCCACGTCCACCCAGAGCCCCAGACGGCTCGGTACATCCCGGTCATGAAATCCCTCAACGAGCGTCAAGGCCAAGGCCGTTGGGGCGTGAGCGGATGCCAATGATGGCACGGAAGCGGCATTGGACGATGGAGACGGGACGAGATCGGCCTCAATGTGTCTTGGCAAGTTGCCCCCTCATCTGAAATGGTTGTATCCGCCAAAGACATTTGGCACCGTGTATCCGCCCGAACTGAAATTGGATCCACCAAAGACATTTGGCGTCGTCGACATGAAGCCACCGCTCGGGGCGTAGAAATTGTGCCCGCCAAAGACGTTTGATGTGCTGTAGCCGTGACTGCCGAAGGACATGCCACCAAAAACATTCGGAATTCCGACGATCGGCGAGCCGCCACTTGGCGAGTGGAATGTGTACCCATGAAAGGCATTCGGCATAGTAAAACCCCCATCGGAGAAGGTCTGGCCTCCGAACGTATTGCGGTACGACCATGGTGTCTGGGCGTACGATTGCCTTGGCCAAAGTCCAGACGCAAGGCAGAGCATCACCACAACGAGACGCCGTACAACCTGCATCTGCCTTGTGGGCGAGGTAGCTCTCATCGCTGGGGGCTTCATCACCGCACGTGTAGATCGCATGCCGACCTCCCTCTCTCGTAGCCTTTCACGTGTGACGCCATCGCAGCGAGGACCGATGGCAATCCACTTCCCGGAAAACGATTCCGCCACGGCCCCGTAACGCCCGTTCGGCAACAGACTGCCGAACGGGCTCATGCCCCCGATGCCCTACTCCAAGCCAGCGAGGTGTCTGGATGCCGCTTTCAGGCTGTGCAACTGGATGATGAACGCCATCGTCTTGCTCCAGTTCGCCCGCCCCAGCATCGCCGCCCCCACCGCCCCACCAAGCGCGAGCAATGCCCAGCCCACAGGGCCCGACAGAAACGCCGCGATGCTGGAGGCCCCTGTGTATGCGGCGAAAGGGAGCGTCACTCCTGCCCAGCCGGCGATCGTGCTAATGACCGTCGACATCGTGGTGTAGAACGCGAAGCCGGAAAAGTAGGTCGTCGCGGACAACACCCCGAGAGCAGCAGAACCGCCGAGTGCGGCTACGCCTGCATGGTCCTGAATACGCCCCGCTGTGTCGATGGTGGCGAGAAGTTCCTTGCGTCGGCTTTCATCGAGGCTATCCCACAGCATCGCAAACGCCTGCTCGTTGATCGCCCTCTCCAGTGGATATGTCGTGCGGCTTTTGACGATTTCCTGATCAACACTGGTCTTGCTGGCTACCCACTTGACGAGGTCGTGATACGGGATCCCTTCAATGTCGCTGACGGGATACTTGAAGATGTTGCTGGACACCCACAACAACTGCTTCTTGATATGACGCTGATCCTCTGGAGTACCTGCGAGGTCCGCAGTCGATGCCGTTCCCTCGAGGAGCCCCAATCCCTGCTTCAGCGAGAGCAATCCGGCATCGGGCAACTCGTCCAAAAAAACATTGAGTTGGCGTGCCGTCCAGTTGATATCCGGTTCCACGAACCTCACCATTCGCACAAGCGGATCAACTGGGGCCGATTCGGATGGCTGATCGCTGCTGCCACACCCCCAAACGGTTGCCCCAGTCATGATCGCTCCCGCCGACAACAGGCTTCGTCGCCGGATGAGTGACTGCACCTCAGAACGGCCGCGGTTACCAGTTGCCAGCACGGTCTCCGGCCAACCTGCTCTCACGACAGCCTCCCTCGATTGCCGCATGCTCATCTGCAGTGGCCAGTCCGCCATCGACGACAGGTCGATACCAGGGACGAGCACCCCTCCCGGCACTCATCCCTATCGCGGCCCCGTAACACGGCCCGGCAACATCCTGTCACCAAAGGCCTTAAGGCCCGTCCGTCACGACCCGGAAGCCCTGGTTGTTGACGACCTGGTCGGGGGCCAGGTAACCACGGTGGGAAGACCGCAGGAACGGATTCAGGTCCATGAAGCAGCCCCCCCGGATCGTCCGCAGGGTGCCGCTGGAGGGGCCGACCGGGGCCGTCTCGTAGGGCGTGGCGTAGGCGTCGTCCGCATACCAATCGACGCACCATTCGCGGACGTTCCCCTCCATGTCGGAGAGCCCCCAGGCGTTCGGCTGCCGCGTGCCCACCGGATGGGGCCTGACGTCCGAACGGCAGTTCGAGAGCGACCAGCAGTGGGAATCCCGGGCCTCGAGCGGGAACGCATACGGCCCAACAGAGCCAGCCCGGCACGCATACTCCCACTCCGCCTCAGTCGGGAGACGGTGCCGCTTTCCTTCCCTACCGCTGAGCCATTCGCAATAGGCCACCGCGTCGGCATAGGTCACGAGCGTCACCGGAAGTTCTTCCCCGAGTGGATAGCCCGGATTCGTCCAGATGGTCTCCGGATTCTGACTTCCCCAACTCGTGTTCTCGTTGGCGACCCAGCCGCCTTTGCCGGACGACTCGGCCTCCGTGACGTAGCCCGTCGCCTCGACAAACTCCCGGAACTGCCCCACCGTGATCTCGTGGGCACTGATGTGGAACGGCTTTTCGATCGTTACCTTCCGGCGCGGAAGTTCGTTTTGACCTGCCTCCGGATCGCCCTCCGCTGCCCCCATGACGAACGAGCCAGCCGGGATCGCGACCATGTTGATCGGCGCATGAGGACCGGCGATTGGGCCTTCGATGGAGACCGTGAGCCGATCGTGAACGCCAAGCTTCAGCTTGCCCGGCGTCAGCTGCCGACTGCGAGGGTTCTTCAGGAACAGCTCGTAGCCCCCGGGAGGCAATCGCAGCGTGGATGTATCGTCGAGCTCAAACGTTTGGACGTGTCCTTGTGCGTCGTGAACCTGGAGTACATCCCCGGGGGTTCGATTCTCGACCGTCACCGTCGCTCGCCGATCTCCGCCGATGACTGCCCAGCAGGCTCCAATTCCCAAGAGTGGGACGGCGAGCACCAAGAGCGGCAAGAGCCAAGTACGCCCCGGGGGACTGTGGGATGAGTTGGTGGAGCTGGCCGGCTTCTCGATGAGCTTTTCCAGTTCGTCGAGCACGTCACGCACGCTCTGGTAGCGCTTCGCCGGATCCGGCTCGCACATCCGCCCCGCGATCCGGTCGAGATTCCGCCCGAGCCCTGCTTCCGAGTTGTCTCCGCGAATCGGGCCGGCATTCGAGACGTTGCGCAGCAGAAACCGGATCACCTTGCCGGCACCAAAGATGTCGGTCCGCGCATCGATCTTGCCGCTGCCGTCGGCCTGCTCCGGGGCCATGTAGCCCTTGGTACCGGCAATCGGGGCGACGGTGGCTTCGTGGGGCGTGCCGGGCGAGCCTGTGACGGCCAGGCCAAAGTCGATGAGCTTGATCGAGCCGTCCTGCAGACGCATGACGTTTGCCGGCTTCACGTCCCGATGCACCAAGCCACTGGCATGGAGATGCTCGAGGCCGCGGCAGATGCCGATAGCCGCATCGAGAACCTCCCGTACCGACGCGATCCCGCCTTCCGCGGCCAGCTTCTGGAGTGGCTTTCCATCGAGCAGCTCGAGGGCCAGATAGAGCGTGCCGTCGGCTTCCCAGGCGTCGTAGGCCCGGACGAGGTTTGGGTGGTCGAGCTTTCCGGCCGAGGCGGCTTCCTTGAGGAAGTGCGAATGGGAGACCGGATCACCCTGCCGGAAGCCCCGAATCACCTTCAGGGCGACCGGTCGATCGAGGCGACTGTGCCTGCCGGAGTAGACCTCTCCCATCCCCCCTTCGCCGATGATCCGCTCGATCTTGTAGGGACCAAGTTCGCAGGGGGGCGAAAGCGTTGGCTGCCGCCGATTGCTGAGAAGACGGCTCTCGAGCATTCCCTCCAGCAACTGCGAGTCGGCCGTCGACTCAGCTTCCATCGCGAGGCGTGCCCGCTCGAGATCGTCCTTCGTGACCCGACTGAGGATTCCGACGAGCTGGTCGGGGAAGTCTTCGACTTTGGAAAGGCTCTCCTGGCAGCGAGCACACGATTCGACGTGGCGGCAGACAGTCTCGAACGGCTCGTCAGCGAGCGTTCCTGCCGCCATCCGGGCGAGATCGAGCTGCGACGGGCATGGGTTTGACATGACCATCCACTCGACCGCCGCTGCCTGGGGAACACTTCACGCCAACTGCCGGCCAGATGACAACTCGCCACCACCGACGTCCGCCAACGAATCTCTATCGCGAGGGCGTAACGCAGGCCCCACTGGCCGTGCTTGCCATTCAGTCCCCGTCGATCATCAGATCGCGCAAGCGTTTGCGGATCCGGCCTGCGGCCATCCGGACACCGGCATCGCTGACGCCGAACTTCTTCGCCACCTCGCTTGCCGGCCTCGATTCCAAGGCAAACTCCCAGAACATCTCCCAGGTGCGGGGATCGACCGTCTGCCGGACCAGCTCCAGGGCCCGGGCCCGCAGGTCGGCGAGGGCTTGCTCTTCGGTTTCCAACTCCTCAGCGAGTTTTGGTTCAGCGACGGCGACGCTCTCGATCATGCCGGGCGCTGCGGGGACTTCCGGCGACCGATGCCGGTGAAAGTCGGCCACGCGGCGGCGGACGATGGTCCGAAGCCAGCCACGGAAAGAACTGCCGTCGACCCGGTCGAACTGGCTCACGCTCGAGACGATCGAGGCCAGGCATTCCTGGAGGATGTCTTCGCGGTGGCCCGGCGGGGCTTTTTCCTTGCCGAGCCAGAACCGTAGGAGCGGCGAGTAGAGGCGGACGAAGGTCCTCCAGCGCTCCGGCGACTCGGCCTGGAGTTCCCGGATGAGGCTGCTGGTGGTCGAGAGCTGCGACTGGTCGCGAGAGAGTCGATCTTCCATGTGTCAGGCAGTCGCAGCGCGGCTCGAGGAGGGTGCGTCCCCCCATGGGAAGACGGGCGGGTAGTGTCCCATACAAGAGGGGGGCTTCCAAGAGTCCCTCACGGCACGCAGGACGTCCGCCCCATCAGGCCAGGGTCTGGGGGTGTGGATGGCCGTGCAGGCGAGAAACGCCGCGCGTCGTAGTCCTACCGATTCCCAGCAACACGCCGCTTTTTTGCAAGACTTCCCCACGATCCAGCGCTTCGCTGTTTTCATGGCATCTCTCCCCGTCCCTTGCATGGCTGCTTGCGGAAGAGCGAAAGCCGATTTCGGCCCGAAGAGGCCTCCCAAGCACTGCCACGACTCGACACCGTGCAGCTCGTAGCGATCTGAGTGCCCTTCAGGCAGACTCGCCTTCACGACCTGCAGCCAACATCAACGGCAAGAACTGCGGCGGCACCATCGTGTGGGTGCAGTTGAATGTCAGTCGGCGCTCAAAACCGGCCAGTGATCGGCGCGCGATGAGCGGCCATCTTCCCGGAGCAATTCGACCTACAGGACATCCAACGGCACTTCCGCCGGAGGAGTCCTGTGATGGCGAATGTGTTGAAGATGGCGATTATCGAGGCGATTCATTCGTTGCGATCGGCAGGACTGTCCTGCCGCGCGATCGCGCGACGACTTGGGATCCATCGGGAGACGGTGGCTCGTCACGTTCGGCTTGGGCGTGAGGGGGATTCAAAACCGGCCAAGGCGCCGATTTCCCCGGCCGGCTCGGATGAGGTGGCCGGTTTTGGCGCGCCGACCGGGAATCTCCCGGTGGCCCGGGCGAGCGGAGCGAGTCCGTGGCTTTCGTGGCTTCTGGAGCAGCACGCCCGGGGTCTTACGGCGAAGCGGATCCACCAGGATCTGCAGTCCGAGTTTCCTGGGGCCGGGAGCGTGAGCTACGACAGCGTGCGACGCCTGCTGCGGAAGCAGGGGGCGACGCTGCCGGTCCCCTTCCGGCGGATGGAGTGCGCGGCGGGACACGAGGCACAGATCGACTTCGGCACCGGCGCAGCGGTGGTCGGCCCTGATGGGAAACGCCGGCGGACGCACGTGCTGCGAGTGGTGCTGTCGCACTCGCGCAAAGGCTACAGCGAGTCGGTTTTCCATCAGTCGACCGACTGCTTTCTGCAATGTCTCGAGAACGCCTTTGAGCACTTCGGTGGTGTGCCACGGACGATCGTGGTCGACAACCTGAAGGCGGCGGTACTTCAGGCGGACTGGTTCGATCCGGAGATCAATCCGAAACTTGCCGACTTCTGCCGTCATTACGGGACGGTGGTGCTGCCGACACGACCGAGGACGCCACGACACAAGGGGAAGACGGAGCGGGGCGTGGCCTACGTGCAGTCCAACGCCCTCCAGGGGCGCGTCTTCAAGACACTCACCGAGCAGAACGACTTCCTTCGAGGGTGGGAGGAGCGGGTAGCAGACCAGCGGATCCACGGGACGACGAAGCGGCAGGTACTGACAGTCTTCAACGAGTCGGAGCGCCAGGCGCTGCTGCCACTTCCTGCGGTGCGCTTCGAGAACTTCCGTGAGGCGAAGCGCAAGGTCAGTCGCGACGGGCATGTCGAGGTGGAGCGGGCCTTCTACTCGGTGCCGCCGGAATACCTCGGTCGCGACGTGTGGGTGCGGTGGAATGGCCGCGTGGTGCGCGTCTTCTGTCAGCGGATGAAGGAGATCGCGATCCATGCCCAGCAGGTGCATGGCCGCTTCAGCACGTCGCAGCACCATATCCATCCGACGAAGATCAACGGCCTCGAGCGGGGCATCGCTTATCTGCTCGGGAAGGTGAAGTCGATCGGCCCGCAATGCCATGACTGGGCCCAGGCGGTGGTTTTAGCCCGAGGAATCGAGGGTCATCGGGTCGTGCAGGGGCTTCTGTCGCTGACGCGCAAGCACACCTGTGCGCAGCTTGAAGACGCCTGCGGAACGGCGCTGTCGTACCAGTGCTATCGGCTGCGGACGGTGCGGCAACTGATCGGCCGGCGTACCGAGAAGCAGCAGGCACTCGATTTTCTCGACGAACATCCGCTCATCCGTCCGCTCAGCGACTACGCGGCGATCATCGCGCGGGCGGCGGAGCGTCGTCAGGACCGTCCGACGATCTTCATCGAACCGTCATCGTGACGTCGTGCTGTTTCATCCCAGGAGCTTCCTTCCCATGCGTGATCATCTCCGCTCGATCCTCCGGCAGCTGCGGCTCTCGGGGCTGGCCCAGTCGCTCGAGGTCCGGCTCCAGGAGGCACAGGCCGGTCGGCTCAGCCACATCGAATTCCTGGAGCTGATCCTCCAAGACGAGCTCGCTGTCCGAAACCAGCGGCAGCTCGAACGGCGGACCAAGAACGCCCGCTTCCTCGATCTCAAGCCCCTCGATCACTTTGAATGGGACTTCAACACGTCGCTTCCGCGCAAGCAGATCTTCGAGCTGGCCACGTGTCAGTTTCTCGATCAGAGCCGCGACGTGCTCATCGTCGGGCCGCCCGGCACGGGGAAGACGCACATCGCCCAGGCCATCGGCTACAACGCCATCAAGCAGGGGAAGTCGGTCTACTACCGCTCGATCTTCGACGTCGTCCGCGACTTCCTCCACTCGGAGGCGATGAACCAAGACGACACCGTGCTCGCCGATTACCTCAAGCCCGATCTGCTGATCATCGACGACATGGGGATGAAGCAGCTCCCCAAGCGCAGCGGCGAATACCTCTTCGAGATCGTCCTTCGCCGCCATCAAACCCGCAGCACGATCATGACGAGCAACAGGCCGATCGAGGACTGGGGCAAGCTTCTTGGGGATGTGCCGAGTGCCTCGGCGATCCTCGACCGCTTCCTCCACCACGCCGAGATCATCTCCATCCAGGGGAGGAGCTACCGGATGCACAACCGGCAAGCCGACGGCGGCGTCGAAGCGGGGCCAAAACCGGCCAGCGCGCCGACCGGGAAAGCACGGCGATTACGCGGCGGCGATGCCGCCGCTGACCGGAAGACCGGCACAGACGGGACGAACTGAATCGAAACCCCTTGCACGCAGGTCCGAAGAAGAGGATTCTTCCACCCAGTACCCCCCACCTGGTGGCCGGTTTTCAAGCGCCGATGCATGGCCGGTTTTGAAGCGCCGAATGACAATCCGGCGGCAGGGGCACCGAGCAGCCGGGGACTTGAGTGAGTTTGGAGTTTGTTGTCGGCTTGTGGCAGCGCTCGCGAAGGACAAGATCCGTGGAACGAACTCGGCCGCAGCCGCACTCGAAGGCCGTCTGGAAAAGCGGCTCGACCCGCCGATGCAGGAATGTGCCTCCGAACTTGAGGCGGCTCTCGCCAGGCTCGATCTCGCGCTGAACACGAGCACGGTGACGCTTGCCAAGGACGTCGCCCCGGGCGCCAGCGACGGGATGTGGCATGATGCCCCGATCGAGGTCAATGTCGACACCACCGACGACATTCGGCGGGCCCTCGAGAATCTCGGATTCAAGGGTGCCCAGTTTTCAATCGCGGTTCCGCTCGATGTCTTGGGTCTCCTCCAGACCGTCGCGGTGCAACGGTTGACACAGGGAGCGTTGTCGCTCGCTTCCGGGGCTTTCGCTAGACCTGTTGCAACGGCCGCCGCTTCGGCGACATGTGTCGTTGCTGACGGCCCGCTGCCAATCGGCGACATGATTGCGATCGGCGGGGCCGCGTATACGGCCTACGACATCCGTCGCACATGCCGCCGATTCCGGTCCGATCTCGAAACGTCCGTCGATAACGCGATTCCCGACATGCAGAGAAATGTTCACTCGCAGGTGATGGAGCGGTTGAACTCACTACTCGAGGCCCACCAGCGGATGCAGGATGACATTCGCAACCACGCTTTGACGGCGGTTGGGGGCTGATGTCGTACCCCATACTCCTCGTTCACTGTCATAATCTTCACAGAACATTGCTCATGCGATCACGAACTGCCGCAGTTGTGCTCCTGTCGCTCACGCTTCCGACTCCGCCGTAGGCTGCCGCGCCTGGCAGTTTGGATTGCCGGGGAAGTGATCGACTGGGCAACACGGCTGGGAGTTTGCGAGGGCGCAGAGTGTCTTGAGAACAAGTCCGCCGGCGTATGCCACCAGAGCCGATGGGCTGTGTTGACTGCATCGAACACAAGCACATGGTCACATCTTCGGCACGATCGCTGCCGTAAGAATGAATCCCAAGAGAGGATGTCGAGATGAACCTGACCCCCTACGAAGACACTCGCTATCCGATTTATGACATCGATCTCTCGCTACCCCCGGAGGAGCGGTGGGCCGAGTTCGCTTGCAAGGAGACCAAGAACATCAAGCGGCTCTTGGGGGATGTCGTCGACATGTGCGGGGAGCATATCGAGAGTTCTCCCCTTCCGTTTCGCCCCTTCATTCGTGCGGTGTGTTACGGGGCTGGCACCTGGGTCCTTGGGCCGCTTGTGAACACTGTGGCCGGCATGTTCGGCGAGGACTACGTGGCTGAGATCAGATCGATCGCTGATTACTCTGGCGTGCCGCTCAGTCACCTCATGCTCGGGAATCTCATGTACGACCTGTTTCAGATGGGTGGGATTCCTGGGCTGGGTTGTTCCAGTGTTTCGTGCGATATCGACGGGAATCCTACGTTGGTGAGGAATATGGACTGGGTCTGGCCTCGAACGACCGGGAAGCACTCGCGTGTGATCAGGTTCCATGACGGCAGCGACCACTACATGAGCGTGTCGGTCTTGGGATGTGTTGGCGTGTTGTCAGCGATGTGCCCCGGGAAATGGGCCGTCACGATCAACCAGGCGCCGACAGCGGGCGCATCGCCGAGTCTTTTCCAGTGGCCCGTTCTCCAGCGTCTCAGGTCAGTGTGTGATCAGATGGGTAGCTACAGACAACTCGTTTCAGGTCTGCAGGAATACGAGACGATGGCGAGTTTCTTCGCCCATGTTGTCGGCACAAAGCCAGGAGAGCACTCGGTTATCACGGGGTTGGGAAGCGATTTCCGTCGGCGGAAGATCAAGGGGGGCAGCCTCGTGCAGACGAATCACTTCATTGGCCATTCGGATCTGGAGGAGCACAACAACCCAGAGGAGTGGGAGGACGAGGATGGCCAGCGCTGGTACTGCGACTCACGCGCCAGAGAGAAGAACCTGGTCGAGCAGCTCAAGAGGTTGCCGGCGTCGTTGGGGGAGGCTCGGAAGAAAATCTGCACCAGCGTGGTCAGCACAGACGACACGGTGCAGCAGATGGTGTTTCAGCCGGCAAGTGGGTATTCAAGGGTCTGGCTGCGGCGGTGATGGTACGAGTGGGCTTGTCCGTGAGCCCGTGTCGAAAAGTGCGGTATGCCGCGGCCGAAGCGGGCAGCGCGGGGCATCGTCGGAAGGTCGTCCATCAGGCCAGATGATCCGATTGTCGGGTGGTAACGCGGTCGTTAGAGCTTTTGGATCGCCGAGTGCAGTTTTGCTCCTCGACAGGCATCTTTGAACCGCACAAGGACGGCCCTGCTTCAGCGTGTCTTGGCGCGGGGCCTTCGTGTCCGTCGCACTCAGCAGGCACATGGCGTCAAGCGGCTCGCTTGGAGGGGGGCGCCGTCGCCGACGCCTCCCTCCCCATCGGGGACATCATCGCGGTCGCCAGGGCGGCTTGGACGGCCTACGACATCCGTGCAACCAGGCTTGAGTTCCGCCGTGGGCTCGAGTCTTGCCTCGACAACACCGTCCCGGAAATGAAACGCCGCGTCCGAGAGTCGGCGATGGATCGGATCCACTCGATCCTCGCCGACCAACATCGCTGACAAGACGGGATCCGTCGCCAGATCATGTCACACTCCGGCCGCTGACGGCGTAGATCATCCAGAACCGATCACCACTTTCAGGAAACCCTCACCATGCACCGCCGCGTCACCATCCTTCTGGCTGCTTTCTGCTTCGTCACCCACGGTGCTCCCGCGCGCGCCATGCCGGGAGTGGGGAAGATGATCTCTGAGGTGGCGGAGCGAGTGCTGTGTCTGGGGGGGGCGGAGGTGGCCGAGCGGGCGGTTGGGCGGACGGCGACTGAGGCCGGTGAGGCTGGCGTCCGCGCTGGTTCGAGGGCAATGGCCCGCGGCATGGCGGCGATTGAGGCAAAGGCCGGTGCGCAGTCAGCGCGGCTGGCCGATGCCTTCGGCTCTCAGGTAGCCGGAGAACTCGCCGAGCGTGCACCGGCAAGCGACCTCCGGCGCCTGCTTGTCTACGCCGAGCACGCCGACAGTGCACTCGCGAAGGATCTGCTGGCGAAGGCCTACAAGGAGGAGGGGGCCTCGCTCTTCTCCCGGATCGGTCCCGGTCATGTCCTCGCCGGTGGCCTCAGTGCCGCGGCGATCGTCGGCGTGCACCGAGGCACGGCGCCGTTGGTCGCGGTGGCGCGTTCCATCGATGAGTCGCCCGAACTCGCCTCAGATGCCGCCCGCTTGTCTGTGTGGTGGTTTTGGGGGCTCGTCACCGCGGTCGTCATTCTTCTCCTCTGGCGCCACGGGCAGATGCCCTGGCACCGGATATCCGGCCGGCCCGCAGTGGTTGAGGGCATCTCGGCCGACGTTCGGATCGATGAGAAGATCGCTCAGCCGGCGACCGGCACGCCCCCTGCCAGCCTGACAGCGAACGCCGGCGGGAGCTTGGGCACTTGATCGCCGTGGGGCATGCCGACCACGATCCAGTCCACAGAACACGTCTCCGGAATTCCGCCGGCCGGCACGGGCCGGGCGTGATTGACACCAGCGGCGGTTCGCATCGCTTCCTCAGGGGCTGTTTTTGATGTCGTCTCACGAACCGCCGTTGCCCGCGCCGGTGCCGGTGGCGGTGGCCAACGTCCTGGTCGAGTTCCATTCGCCGGGTCGGCTGCTTCCGTGGATCGGGCCGGCGCTGCGTGGAATCGTCTGTCGGCGTTTTCGGGAGCGGCACTGTCGCTTGCCGCTCGCGGATCAGCTCGGCCGCTGGCGCCACTGCCGAGGATGCCCGCACATGGTCGACTGTGCCTACGGTCGCACCTTTGAGCCGGATGAACAGGTCCATGCCGCCTCGACGGCCGAATGTGCCCGCGGGGACTCCTCCCGCGATGTCCCTCGTACGGTTGTCATCGCACCGGCCTTTCCGGCGCCCGTCAGGGCCACGCGCGGGATGCGGTTGCCAGTGGAGGTGGTCTTGGTTGGTGCGAATGCGATCGCCTGCGGAGACGAAATCACCATGGTTCTCAGCGAGGCGGGACGCGAAGGGGTGCTGGGGACTGACCGGATCGGATTCTCCGTCATACCGCCCGAAGGCGATCCGATGCGACTGTCGATCGACGTCGCCGGGCTTCCGGGCGCGAAGTCGGGGCCCGGCGGACGCGTCTCGCGTCTCCGCCTCGAATTGACCTCGCCGCTCTTCCTCCGCGATCGCGATTCCGCCGGCCGACCACAGCCCTGCCGCGCTCCCACTTTCCATCGCCTCGCTCGTGCAGCCGTCGATACGTTGGCCGCGTTGGCTTTCGCCAATGGCCGTCCGGTGGCCTTCAATACCCGCGACGTGGTGGCGATGGCTCGCGACGTTCGCACGGTCGAGCAGGAGTGGCGGATGTTTGATCAGGAGAAGCACTCCAACCGGACTCGGATGAGGTTCGACGTCCGGGGCGTGACAGGTGAGGCCGTGTTTGCCGACGTACCGCGGGCATTGATTCCGTGGCTGGCTCTCGCCGGCCAGCTCCATGTTGGCGGGCATCGCGTCGCCGGTGCAGGAGGCTGGCGGATCGACGTCCGGGCGTGAAGAGAAACGGGAACTTGGTGGACTCCGAGGGAAACGAGTGAGATTCATCGTCGCGTACGACATCCGCGATCCACGCCGGCTCCGCCAAGTGGCCGCGTGCCTTGAGCGGTCCGCCGTCCGCGTCCAGAAGTCGGTGTTCGTCTACGAGGGGGACCGGGCCGGGCTCGACGCCGTATGTAGCGAACTGATGACGCTCATCGACATCCACGAGGATCGGGTGCAGGCGTGGGGGATCCGCGACTCCCACCCCACCACCCTGCTTGATGCGGCGGTCGGCCCCCCGGCCCGGGCGATCTGCGTCGTTGTGTCGTCGGAAACGAGTCTCGTCGTTGGGATTGACGGATGAGCATCCGCTGGTGGTGGACCCGAAGACGCCGCGGCGAAGTTCCTACGGCCTTGCCCGCCGTGGCGACGCCGGTTGTGCATGTCGAGGGCCCCGGTCGGCTCGCTCTCGACGGTGGTCGGCTCGTCGTGTCGTGCGGGGAAGGTGTCAGGCAGGTAGCCCTCCTCGGCAACGCCCTCGAGACGGTCGTCTGCCACGGCGCGGTGGATGTGTCTGGGGAGTGCCTGGCCGACCTGGCGGCGCGGGGGGTATCGCTGTCGCTGGTGTCGCGCGGCGGCGATCGCTTCCTTGCCAGGCTCGCTTCCCGTGCCGATCCGCGGCTCCCGGCACGGGTGGCCCAGACGCGCGTCCTTATCGACGAGGCCTCGCGCACGCGCCTCGCGCGGGGGCTGGTGGCGGAGAAGATCCGCTCTCAGGCGGCTGCTGCCCGCCACTACCAGCGGCAGGGAAGAAAGGTCGACGGCGAGGCGATCGATCGGTTGGGGGCGTTCGAACGCCAGGCTGAGGGCGAAGGGAACGCGGCGGCACTCTTGGGGCTCGAGGGCAGTGCGTCGGCACTCTGGTTTCGACTGTTCGGATCGCTCCTGCGGGATCCTTGGACGTTCGAGTGTCGCTCCCGAAGGCCTCCTCGTGACCCGGTCAACGCGCTGCTCGGGCTCGGCTATACGCTCCTCCTGAACAGGGTGGAGACTGCGGTGGAGGCGGCGGGCCTCGAGCCGGCCTTCGGTGCCCTCCATGCCTATCGCCCCGGACGGCCGAGCCTCGCCTGCGATCTGATGGAACCGCTGCGGGTGCCCGTGGTCGATCGGTGGGTGTTGTCAGCCTGCAATCAACGGCGGTTCGATCCGGCGTCGTTCGATCGGACGGAATCGGCTTGCCTCGTGGGACGAGGGCAGTTGCCGCGAGTGGTTGCCGACTGGGAGCGGCATTGGCACGAACACCACTGGCAGTCGGTCGTGACGTCGCGGGTCTCGGAGTTTGTGCGGCAACTCAGGGAAGCAGCAGAAGGGCTGGGCCTCCCCTGGCGGGCTGCCGATCTGGTCGAGCCGATTCCGGCATGATGGATAGCGTCAACAAGAGGCTTGCCTGAGGGGCGAAGACGCCTTCAAACCGGGGGGCTTCAGGCAATGTGCTGAAAACCCACACGGGATTGGAGTTGTGATCGATGGGAGTCGACTCGCATGACGGGAATGACCGCTTGGCAAGCCTCCGGCGGAGGGGGGGCAGGCGAACAGTGGATGCAAGTCGTTGGTGTGGCGTATATTGCGAAGCAGTCCGTGCGCACGTCACCGGCCCAGATGGGGCCATTGAAACTCAAGGTCGGTGTAAAGTTTAGGGTTTTGACAGTGGCGGCGTGCGCACGTCACCGGCCCAGATGGGGCCATTGAAACCAACGCAGAAAACCTTTCCTGATCTGATCCAGCGTTTGTGCGCACGTCACCGGCCCAGATGGGGCCATTGAAACCACCTCCTTCGCAAGCTCCGCATACGCAGCTTCGGTGCGCACGTCACCGGCCCAGATGGGGCCATTGAAACAGCGCTGCCGGTCCTCGTAACAGCACCGGCACTCACCGTGCGCACGTCACCGGCCCAGATGGGGCCATTGAAACGCGATCACGCAGCCCCCGTTCAAAACGGAGGCCGTGGCGACCAGTGCGCACGTCACCGGCCCAGATGGGGCCATTGAAACCCGATGTCACCGCGGCCTTTCTGAGTTTTTCGTCCGTGCGCACGTCACCGGCCCAGATGGGGCCATTGAAACTCCACCACGCGGCCGTCT